>JAHFUJ010000371.1 GCA_023265105.1 Acidobacteriota bacterium | reverse complement strand
CCGATTCCCCGCGCGCTCGCGCGGACCAACCGGCTGGCCGTGGCTTCGGGCGTGCTCGTCGCAGGCGTGGAGCCAGACAGTCCGGCGGCGGCGGCCGGCGTGCGCGAAGGCGACATCATTCTGGCGTTTGCCGGCGCGCCGGTCGGCGGCATCGACCAACTTCTGCACCAACTCACCGACGACTGTATCGGCGTGCCCGCGGCGCTGACAGTTCTACGCGATGGCGAACGGCGGCACATCACGCTCGTGCCGGCGGAATCACAAAGTAATTAGCCCGCGCCGGACGGCGCGGCGCACGGCATCGGTGCGGTTGGCGGCGCCGAGCTTCCCCGAGATCGATGCGACGTGAAACTTTACGGTCTGATCGCTGATGCCGAGCCGCTCCCCGACCGCCTTGTTGGAGAGACCCTCGGCGAGCAGCTCGAGCACCTGCACTTCGCGCGCGGTGAGCGGCTCGATGATTTCTTCCTCGTCGCGCGCGGCCGGCGCCACAAGGATGGCATCGGCGTCGAGACCCGCCGCGCGAGCGGCGCCGAGCGACGCGAACTCCGCGACGACCTCGATGGCGGCGCCGTCGAGGCCCGCGTGCAGACGGGCGCGTTCGGCCGGCGTGCCGACGAGGAGGATGCGCATCTAGTGTCCCGTCCCCGTGATTCGCGACATAACTCCCGGGCGGGGCATCCCGGCTGGCGGCGTTGCTCCTCGTTCAAATACTCCCGGTATTCTCGCTCGTCGCGCCTTGCCAGCCGGGCGCCGCGCTCCGGGACTTATGCCACGTATCACGGGGACGGGACACTAGTGAGCCGGACGCTCGCCGACCGTCACGGTCAGGTCGACCATCGCCGCGCCACGCACGAGACGGCACGTCGCCGCGCGCCCCACGCGCTCGCCGAGCAGCAAGTCGAGCAAATCCTCGGGCGAATCGATCGGCTGTCCGTCGAAATCGATGAGGATGTCGCCGACGAGGATGCCGGCCTTCGCGGCAGGGCTACCGCTCGTCACGGCGACGACCAGCAACCCCTCGTCGCGGCCGGGCGCCGCACGCTGATCCTCGGAGAGGACAACCGGTTGGCCCGCGAGGCCGAGATAGCCCCGCTTGAGGCGGCCGTGCTCGAGCACGGTCGCGGCCGTCTTCCACGCAATCGACGCGGGAATCACGACACCGAGGCCCCGGATGGCGGCGGACGTGGCCACGCCGAGCAATCCGCCCGACGTGTCGAGGAACGCACCGCCCGCGAAGCCCTCGTGCATCGGCGCGGTCGTCCGGATCACCTGGTCGATCGCGCGTCGAGGGCCGGTCGGCAGCGGGCCGCCGATCACCGACACGATGCCGGCGCTCGCGGTCACGACGTTGCTCCACGATCGCGCGACAGCGATCGCAAGATGGCCGACCCGGGCGGTGGCCGCGGCCGGCGTGATCGCCTTGACCTGCAAGCTCGCCACGCGCAACACGGCAAGACTGGTCGTCGGATCCCAGCCGGCCAGCTCCGCCTCGAGGGTTTGGCCGTCGTGACGACGAACGCGCAGTCCGTCCTCACGACCGAGCGCGCGCACGGTGGTCAGCACCACTTCGTCAGCGTACACGAGTCCGCTGGCCGGGCGGCGTCGCCCCTGCACCTGCACGACCGACGGCGCCGCAGCGTCGACGGCATCGGCCAGTTGATCTGAGAACGTTGTCATCAGGTTGGTTGTCATGCCGCATCGTCGCAGAATTCGGCGTGGCCGGGATCACCCGAACGGGGAGGGATCGTCGGAGGAGGCCGCAGTCACGCGACGCTGCCGACACCAAGTTCGGCGATCAATCCCACGAGGCGCGCTCCCGCTGCACGTGCGCGGTGGCGTCGATGCTCCGCCAATGCTCCTTGCCGAGGCCTTGCAGTTCGAGAATCGAGAGCGGCTTGGACGCTTCCAGTGCCTCACTGAGCAGGTGGGTCACCTCCTAGGCGACAGAGCGCCTGTCCCTTTTCGCTCTGGCTTGCAGCTTCTTGTAGAGGGCGCCGGGAAGGTTCTTGATATTCAGCGTGGCCATCGTTCCTCCATTACTTCTCCATATTAGATCCTCGGACCAGAAAGCGGCTTGATCCACCGCGACACGTGAACGTCGTGGGGTGGCCAAGCTAGCTGCCATGACGCCCCATCCCTACACCGGGAAATGTCACTCGACGCGGCGGCCTTCGTAGACAGTTTCACCGGCCGCTGACTGTCAGTGACAGCCGGGGACGCTCGACGGACTCACCCAGAACGTGTAGACCTCGCAGTCATCGGGCGAAGGGAGCCGAGTCGGCGGGATTGCGTGTCGCACGGGCGGTATCTTACGGAGATACGCAATCAGCGCGCGGATGTCCTCTTCATCCCAGTTCGAGGCGTGATCCCAAATCATCCCTTGCCAGTGCAGCACACGGCCGTCCGGTGTGAGACCGCTCCGAATGGCCCGTGCGATGGCGGCGTCGGTCCAGGCCCCGATGCCCGTCTCGCGGTCTGGCGTGATATTCCGCACCCACAACGTCCCAAACGGCCGCCAGCTCACCTTGAGCCCACCGCTGCCGTCCGGATTGTGGCAGAAGGCGCAGGACGCCACCTCGAACAAATACTGACCACGCGCTGTCATCGCCCGCTCTTCTGGCGTCAAGCGCGTCATGTCAGGGGTCGGAATCCCCGCGGTGGCTCCGCGAACGATCTGCTCGGGTGGAATGAACGGCAGCGCGGGCAGCCCATAGATCGCCCACGTTACCGTGGCGGTGAATACCAAGCCGACCGTCGTAAGGAACAAGAAGAGCCAGCTTCTGACGCCGCGCGGCCATCGCCGCTCGCGAATCGTGATGACGACACAACTCAACACGCCGAATGCGATCACGAACCACTGGGCAGTCATCAATAGCTGTTGCGGTCGCTCGGCGCGGGGCGCATTGCGCGCGAAGTTGCCGTCGGCAAATGTCAGCGCGGTCGGATTCGCCGCGGGCATTGGTCGCCGGAGCTTCGAAAGAACCGTTTCTGCGACGCCGTAGCGCAGCGGCGGCGGGATTTCGTTCCTGATCGGCGGTTGGCTCTTGAGGTACCGCGCCACGGCTCGCGCGTCGTCAGGCGTGAAGTAGTGTGGGTAAAACCACGGCATACCCCAAAGGTTCAGCAGGCGGTCCGGCGCCCGCCCACTCCGGAACACTTCCATGATCTGCTCTTCCGTCCATCGCCCGAGCCCGGTGTTCGCGTCCGACGTCAGATTGAACGATACGAACACCGCGTGTGGGTACGCGCCAACGCGCATGCCGCCCGCAAGATACCGGTCGTCGCGGTAGATGCCGGTGCGATCGATCTGCGTGTGACAGAGGCCGCACATCTCGGCATGGACGAGGTAGTCGCCACGCTTCAAGAGATCCGGTTGATGGCCTGGCCCTTCGAGTCGTCCGCCGGGCTCCCACGGAGGAATCCGCGCGATCGACTCGAGATAATTCACCAAATCCCACCGTTCGCTTGCCGGCGTCGCAGCTGCGTATGACGGCATCGAGCTGCCGGCGAGCCCGGTCGTGAGTCGCAGCCACACCTCTTCCGGTTCACGGCCGCCGCGGAACGTCCATGGCGCGGTCAGATCGCGAATTGGCACGGGGTAACTCTTCGCGTCTTGGAGGAAACCCGTTTTCCTCCCCTCCGCGCCGTGACACCCGGCGCATCCAAGCCGGCCATAGAGCGCGCGCCCCCGAGAGACGCTCGGTTCGTCCCGGGATTGGTGCGCAGAAACCACAACAGGCGCTGATGGCCGATCGGCCACGCGCGCCAGGCGCTTCACCTGATCGACGACGGCGCGGATCTCGTCCTCCGTGAGCAGGTCGCTGAAAGAGGGCATGGCGCTCGCGACGAGGCCCCGGGTCACGACTCGCCGAAGATCTTCGTCAGTCGGCGGCTCGCTGCCAGCGGTGGATTTGTACTTGAAGAGCGCCAGCGTGAAGTCGCGGGGCCGAGGAATCATCGACGGGGCGGCCGGGCCGTTTCCTCGCCCATCCGGACCGTGGCACACCGCGCAGCGCCGCGCGTAGACCCGTTCACCAAGTGGCCGTTCAGGTCCGATGTCCGCACCCGGTGGCCATGTCAGGTCCGCGTAGACGGCGGCATTCGGCTGCCATGTCTCTGACGGGTGCGCGTATCCGACGCGCGCGTAGTACGAGCGGCCCAGGTCGA
>JAHFUJ010000066.1:11767-17577 GCA_023265105.1 Acidobacteriota bacterium | reverse complement strand
GCGCGTGCCTCCACAGTCGCGGCCGCGGCATGCGTGCTGGCATCGGTACTGTTCACTACGTCGGGCGATGTAAGGGCGCAGGCGCCGTCCAGTCCTGATCCGCCCGCCCCCGAATTCGTCGCGAACGAGCTCGTCGTCCGTCTCACGGAAGACGCTTCGGCCGCCAAGTTCGCCGCGCTGTTCGCGAAGGTCGGTGCCGTCGACATCAAGAGCTTCGAGACGATCGATGGCTTGTACGTCATCAAACTGCGGCCGACAATCAGCGTCGGATTGGCCGGCCAGCTCGCTCGGGAACTCGATGGCGTGGCCTACGCCGAGCCGAACTACATCGTGAAGACGCAGACGGTGCCGAACGACCCGAACTTCGGCGACCTCTGGGGCCTGCACAACACCGGGCAGGCCGGCGGCACGCCCGGCGCCGACATTCATGCGCCCGAAGCCTGGAACCTCACCACCGGCAGCACCAACGTCGTCGTCGTGGGGATCGACACCGGCATCGACTACGCGCATCCGGATCTCGCGGCCAACATGTTCCGGAACGAGGCCGACTGCAACACCAACGGCGTCGATGACGATAAGAACGGCTCGATCGACGACTGCTTCGGCATCGACACAGTGACTCATGACAGCGACCCGCGCGACGACAACGACCACGGCACGCACACGGCCGGTACGATCGGCGCCGCCGGCAATAACGGCGCCGGCGTCGTCGGCGTGAACTGGAACGTGAAGTTGATGTCGTGCAAGTTCCTGAATGCCATGGGATCGGGATCGACCGCTGACGCCGTAACCTGCCTCGACTACGTGGCGCGCATGAAGGATCGCGGCGTCAACATTGTGGCGACCAACAACAGTTGGGGCGGCGCCGGGTTCTCGCAGGCGCTGTTCGACGCGATCGATGCCCAGCGTCAGCGCGGGATCCTGTTCATCGCCGCGGCCGGCAACGAGGCGAACGACAACGACGCGGCGCCCACCTACCCGGCCAGCATCGATCTGCCCAACGTGATCGCGGTGGCCTCGACGACGCGAACTGACGCGCTGTCGTCGTTCTCGAACCGCGGGCGGCGGACGGTTCACATCGGCGCGCCGGGAAGCGCGATCCTGAGTACCACGAGAAGCAACGTTCCGGCTGACGCGAGTCACCCGTTTGCGACCTTCAACGGGACGTCGATGGCCACGCCGCACGTCGCCGGCGTCGCCGCGCTGCTCAAGGCGCAGGACCCCAGCCGAGATTGGCGCGCCATCCGGAACCTGATCCTCTCCGGCGGCGACAACAACGCAAACCTGACGGCGAACACGGTGACGGGCAAGCGCCTCAATGCCTTCGGTTCGCTGACTTGCTCGAACTCGACGGTGTTCTCGCGCTTGAAGCCGATTCAGAAGACCGTCGCCACAACCCTTGGAACGGCCGTCACCCTGTCCGCGCTGAACATCAACTGCGGCGCCGGCAACGGGAACGTCCCGGCGACCGTCAGTCCCGGCGGCCAGGTGGTGATGCTGACCGATGACGGCGCCGCCACAGATCAGGTGGCCGGCGACGGGATCTTCTCGGGGTCGTTCGCGCCCTCTTCGTCCGGCCTCTTCGTGCTCACGTTCCCCAACGGCGAAACGGTCACCGTCAAGGCGCTGTCGGCAACGAGCTCCGCGGTCCAGCCGACGACGTTCGCGTTCCGTCAGATCACGGGCACGAATCTGAATCTGGGCGACGACACCTCAGCGCAAATCAGCTCGCCGTTCCCCATCCTGTTCGGCGGCGGCAGCTTCAACACGCTGTTTGTCGCCAGCAACGGAAACGTGAACTTCACCTCGCCATTCAACGAGTTCGCCAACACGTCGATCCCCACCACGGCACTGAATGGTCCGCTCATCGCGCCGTTTTGGGACGATCTCGTAGCGGTCGGCAGCCAGAACGTCTTCAGCGCGGTCACCGGCGCGGCGCCCAACCGCGAGCTCGTGATCGAGTGGCGCAACGTGACGGCGTTCTTGTGCAGCAGCATGGAACCGGTCACGTTTCAGGTGGTGTTCTTCGAAGGTCGCAACGACATTCTGTTCAACTACGCCGACGCGACCTTCGGAGGCTCATGCGGGTTCCGCGACCTGGGCGGATCGGCGACCATCGGCGTCCAGGCTTCGCCGGCCGTGGGCCGGCAGTCCGGCTTCAACTCGGCGGTCCTCAGCGACGGTACCGCGCTGCTGTGGACGCTCACTGGTACGTCGCCGACGCTCTTTACCGATGATCCCCTCACGCCGGGCACAACGCCGATCAGGGGCGTGCACGTCACCGAGGTTCGCTCGCGCATCAACACGCTTCGCGCGCGGTTTGGTCTTGCGGCATTCTCATGGACCGATCCGTTGCTTGGCGCCGGCACGACGGTGAAGGTGGTGCACCTAGCCGAGTTGCGGACCGCCCTCACCCAGGCGTATCAAGCGGCCGCAGTAAGTCCGCCGTCCTTCACGGACCCGACCCTCCAGCCGGGCCAGACCATCATCCGCGCCGTGCAGGTGGCCGAGCTGCGCGCGGCGATCATCGCTTTGGAGGCCAGGTGACCAATCGTCGCTTTACGCGAGAGCATGTCGACGGTTGGTTCCGTGCTCGCCAGTCTCAATGCCCAGTTCGCACCTTTTTGATTTTGCACGTATCGTCCCGGATTAGATCTGTATTTTTCTTGACACACCGCTCAGGCTGTGTAGAATCGCCTCTTCAGAGCACGTTGAAAATTTGCGCAACTCGGTTTCCTCTCGCGAGACGCCTGTCCCAGCGGCGAATCGAGTGTCCATTCCGACTCAGCTCCGGGGCTATTCCCTCCTAGAAACCCCACGGCTGTAAGTCACAGAGCGAAGCGTTTGCCTTGGTCGGACAGTCGAACAATTTCTTGACGCGCACCGCGACAATCCTGTCTGTTTTGTCGTGTGCTCTATTTGTCTCGACGTGCAGTGATAACGCCGACGCGAAGAAGCGGATCGAGCCGACGTACGACAAACAGACTGGGAAGCTTCAGCTCCTGAAATATGATTCTGACGGTAACGGGAAGATCGACACGTGGAGCTACATGGACGGCACGCGCGTGCTCCGCATCGAGATCGACAGGAACGAAGACGGTACGATCGACCGGTGGGAGTACTACGGCACCGATCAGAAGCTCGACAAGGTCGGCTTTTCGCGCGAGAACGACGGCGTGGAAGACGCCTGGTCGTACGCCGCGCCGGACGGGTCGATAGCGCGCATCGAGGTTTCCACGCGGCGCGACGGGAAAGTAAATCGCACCGAGTACTACGAGAAGAACCTGCTGGCCCGCGCCGAGGAGGACACCGACGGCGACGGCAAGATCGACAAATGGGAAACCTACGACGGCACGCGGCTCGCGTCCGTCGCGTTCGATACTGCGCATCGCGGCACGCCGGACCGCCGCCTTCTGTACGGAGCCGACGGCACCGCGCGCCTCGAGGTGGACAGCAAAGGCGACGGCCACTTCGTCGCCGTCAACCAGAAGCAGTAGTGGTAGCGCAGGTCTTCAGACCTGCCGTACTCGTGGCGCAGGACTTTAGCCCTGCCGTAGTCGTGGCGCAAGACTTCCGCCTTCGCATCGCTTCGGCGGACCGCCGTAGCCTTGGTGGAGGTGGTTAGTCCTGCCGTTACTGGCGGGGCTTCAACATCACCGGCTAAAGGGAGTTGGGCAGACCGGAGCCAACATAGGCACCCAAGACGGATCCGTGGTGTGAGATCATCTGACTCGTGTCAACGGTCTACGTGGAAACAAGCATCGTCAGCTACTTGACTGCGCGGCCGAGTCGCGACGTGGTGCTTGCTGCTCACCAGAGTCTGACTCGGAGCTGGTGGCGCGGGCGTTCGTCGTACCAGGTGGTCGTTTCGCAACTCGTGCTTGACGAAGCGGCGGTGGGCGATGAGGTCATGCGGGCGCGGAGGTCGAGGGCATTGAGCGGCATTCCGGTTCTCCCGATCACCGACTCTGCGACGCGTTTGGCGAGGGAGTTGGTCCGCCGAGGGGCTCTGCCGGAGAAGGCGACCGTCGATGCTTTCCATGTCGGGATCGCGGCGGCTCATCAGGTGGCATACCTATTGACGTGGAACTGCAGGCATCTGGCCAACGCGACGATGCGTGGTACCATTGAGGCAATCTCTCGCTCCGAGGGCCTGAGCCCGCCGATCATCTGCACGACCGAGGAGCTACCGGTGGGGAGGACCTCATGAAGCGCCGCGACTCCATTGTCGACGAACTGCACAGGCTCCGGGAACGCATCGGTCGGGCCCACGACTTCGACGCTGACCGAATCGCCGCGACGATTCGCCGACACGAAGAAGAAAGCGGTCGCGCGAGTGTGCGTGTCGGCCGAAGGCGTGCGACACGTCAGAAGAAAGCCTCGTAGCCCGCGTTCCCTTCCGCAATCTCATCGACTCCTTGGAACGAGATGACAGCCTCGAGAAATTCCTGGACGCTTTTCCTTCGGTGTCTCGCGACCAGGTCATTACCGCTCTTGAAGCGGCCCACAAGGCAGTGAGCGGCTGTGCGGGTGCTGCTCGATGAGTAGTTGCCTCGGCAGCTCGCGCCGTACCTGTCACTCGGCCATCTGGAATTCGACTTTGCGGGTTTCGCTCACCCTCCGAGACGCGTCGAGAATCTCGAGCGAGACGAGTTCTCCGTTGGCGTCGTAATCGAGGATCACACCCGGCTTGTCTTCGTCGCTCTCCGCCACGCTGACGTTGTCCGTCAGAATCACCGCCAGGATGTCAGTACGCGAGTCTTAGCTAACCTTCATGTTCAGTGATCGGTTCCGCAGGCATGTCACCAGCTTGAGCATCTTAGCACCTGCGCAGAAACCGCAAACCGCCGAGACCGCGGAGAAGAAATTTTAAGGATTCTCGGCGACCTCTGCGTGCTCTGCGCTAATAGATAGTCGTGGCGCAGGGCTTTAGTCCTGCCGCAGTCGTGGCGCAGGACTGTAGCGCTGCTCACTTCGCAATATGAGGGGCCTCACATGGCAGCCCTGAATCCGACCGTCGACGCCATCTTTGGCCGTTCGCAGGCGATGCGAACCGTACTGGAGCAGGTGGCCCGCGCGGCGGCGAGTCGTGGACACGTCCTCATCAGCGGGGAACCCGGGACTGGCCGCGAGATGGTTGCCCGCGAGATTCACAGGCGGGGTGTTCAGGCACACGGCGGATTCGTCAAGATCGGCTGTGCTCCGCAGCCTGAGCAGGATCTGGAGCTAGAGTTGTTCGGGTACAGCACGCAGGGCGGGAGCGGCGGCAGCGTGGAGCGGCGAACACTCGAGCGCATCGCCCGCGGCGGCCGGCTGCACGAAGCCCTGGCCGGCACTGTATTTTTCGAGCACTTGCCAGAACTGCCTGCACGTCTTCAGGCGCGCCTCGCCCGATTGTTGCGCGATCGCGAGGCCGTCGTCGTGCACGAGCGAACTCCGGTAAATTTCAGCGCGAGGGCGATTGCGTCCGTTGAGCCGGGCTACGACCAGGCCGTGCTCGAAGGCCGGGTTCGTGCGGATTTCCACCACTTGATCTCCACCATCCGAATCGAGCTCCCCCCGTTGCGCGAGAGGCGCGAGGATATTCCGGGCCTCGCGGCGTTCTTCGTGGACGCGCTGTGCCGGCAGGCGAGTGTTCCCGCAAAATCCATCAGCCAGCCCGCGCAGCAGCTCCTTTCGGCGCTACCCTGGCCCGGCAACGCGTTGGAATTGAGGAGTGTGCTCCAGGGTCTCGTCCATCGCGTACGCGGCGCGGTCATTCAGCTCGAGGATGTCCTGGCTGGGGTCCAGTTGGATGGCCGGACACGTCC
>JAHFUJ010000066.1:0-11667 GCA_023265105.1 Acidobacteriota bacterium | reverse complement strand
TGTCCTCCAAATCGATATAGAATGGGTTCCCGGTTTTTCAGAGACTGTCAATCCTTTATTCTCGCGTGTCCAAGGTGTGTCGTTTGAGCCATAGGCTTTTCGTAATCGTCGTTCTATCGTCGCTCCTTGCGCCGACAGCATTTGCGCAAACGGCACCTGGCGAGCCGGATCCCGCGAAAGTTCGTGTGCGCATCGGGCCGCTCTGGCTGAACCCGACGCTCGCGTTGGGGAATGCCGGTGTGGACACGAACGTGTTCAATGAAGCGGATCAGCTGGCGCCAAAGCAGGATTTCACGGTCACGGTGACGCCGGCCACCGATCTGTGGCTACGGTTCGGCCGCACATGGTTGAACGGCACTATCAAGGAAGACCTCGTCTACTACAACAAGTACGCGAGCGAACGGTCGGCCAACAACTCCTATAAAATCGGTTGGCTGGTTCCGCTGAATCGGCTGACGCTCAATGCCGGCGCCGATTACCTGAACACCCGTGAACGGCCCGGCTTCGAAATCGATGCACGGTCGCAGCGGAAGGAACTCGGGTACAACGGGGCAGTGGAGATTCGAGCGTTGTCGAAGACATTCTTCGGCCTGCGGGGCGAACGCCGCAAAGTCAACTACGATAGCGTCGCAACATTTGCCGGCGTCAATCTTCACGACGCCCTGAACCGCACAATGACGACGGGTGCGTTGACGGTCCGCCACCAACTCACGCCGTTGACGAGCCTGACGTTCGATGTGTCGCGCGAGCAGGATCGCTTCGACTTCTCGCCGCTGCGGGATTCGAATTCGACCGCGATTTCTGGTGGTGTCAAGTTTGATCCGTTCGCGTTAATCAAGGGGAGCGCGTCCTTTGGATATCGGGACTTTCAGCCGTTGTCGACCGAGGTGCCCGGATATAACGGCAGCACAGCCGCGCTCGACCTGTCGTACGTCGCGTTCGGCACGACGAGGCTCGGCGTTCAGGCAATACGGGACGTGCAGTATTCATACGACATCAACCAGCCCTATTACCTGCTGACGGGCATCGTTGGCTCAATCACGCAGCAGATCTTCGGGCCGGTGGACGTCGTGGGGCGCGCTGGTGTGCAGCGCCTCGAATATCGCAACCGTGTCGGCGGCGCCCTGGGTGCCGTGTCGGAACGCACGGATTACGTGCACAGCTACGGCGGTGGGGTTGGCTATCGCATGGGAAGAGACATCCGGATCGGGTTCAACATCGACCACAACAACCGAACATCAGGCTTGGCTCAGCGGCAGTACAACGGATTAACGTATGGAACGTCGGTGACGTATGGGCTCTAGGGACAGGGATTTGGGATTTGGGGTTTGGGATTTGGCTTTTTCGGGCGTGGCGCAGGTCTTTAGACCTGCCGTCCTGGTTCTTGCCTCGGCGTTGCTGATAGTCGTTTCGCTCGCTGCACAGGAGCCGCAGAAGCCGTCGGTCGCGCCCGCGACCGACTATGTCGTCGGTCCGCAGGACGTCCTGGCAATCACGTCGTACGACCAGGCGGATCTCTCGGGCAAGTTCGCGGTTGAAGCCGACGGCACGTTCAGCTATCCACTGATTGGGCGTGTGAAGGCCGGCGGCCTAACGCTGCGGCAGCTTGAAGCCCAGGTCAAGAAACAACTGAAGGACGACGGGTACTTCAGGAATCCGCAAATCACAGTCGCCGTCGAAACGTACAAGAGCCAGAAGATCTTCGTCGTCGGCGAGGTGCGGAACCCTGGTTCGTACCCACTGTCAGGAGACATGAACCTGGTCGAAGCGCTCGCCCGCGCTGGGTCGACGCTTCCCTCTGCGAGCGGCGAGGCTGTGATCGTCCACGCTGGTGACAACGCATCCGGCCCGACGCTGCCGACCAAGGATGATGCGGACGATGTCGTGCGCGTCAACCTCCGAGAATTAGAGAGCGGCGTATTTTCCCAGAACGCCGCGCTGCGAAACGGCGATACGATATTCGTGCCGCGGGCGCAGAGCGTGTACGTGTTCGGTCAGGTCAAGAACCCCGGCGCGTATCTGCTGCAGCAGAAAAACACGAGCGTCTTGCAGGCACTCTCGCTGGCTGGTGGCGTCACCGACCGTGGATCGACGAACCGAATCCGTATCGTTCGTATCGTCAATGACGAGAAGAAGGAAATCAGCGTAAAGCTAGGCGACATCGTGCTGCCCGGTGACACGATCATCGTGGCCGAGAGGTTCTTCTGATGTCCGAGCAGTCCCCACGCGCGCCCAGGTCGACCGAGGAGTCGCCCCGCATCCTCATGGCGAGCGACAGTGCGCCGCCGGCGCCCTACGGCTACGGCTCCAATATTCTCGGCGTCGACGAGGTGCACCTCAGTGACTACCTCAGGGTGCTGTACAAGCGCCGATGGACAGTGCTGACCGCGTTCCTGATCGTCGCCCTGTCGGTCTGTGTCTACACGTTCACTGCGACACCCATCTACGAGGCGCGCGTCCAGATCCTGATCGAGAAGGAAGCCACAAACGTCGTCTCCTTCAAGGAGGCCTTCGAGCAGAACCAGGTCGCCGACGATTACTACCAGACGCAGTACAAGATCCTGCAGAGCCGTGCGCTGGCTCGCCGCACCCTCGACGCATTGAAGCTATGGGATCACCAGCAGTTCAACCCCAAACCAGATGATTCCCTGACCGTGGGCAAGATGGTCACAGCGCCGGTCGCGCTGGTCTCAGGCTGGTTCAAGGGTTCGAAGCCAGGTGAAGCGCCGTTGGTGGACGAAACGAGGACGCAGTCGTCGACGATCGATCGCTTCTTGAGTGATCTGACGGTATCGCCCATCCGCAACAGCCGTCTCGTCGACGTCAGGTTCGAGTCGCCGGACGCAGCACTGTCGGCTACGGTCACTAATGCGCTGGCTCGTGCGTATATCGACCAGAACCTCGAATTCAAGTTCCTGTCGTCGAAGGAAGCCTCAGACTGGCTCGGCGAGCGGCTGGCCGAGCAGCGCAAACAGGTCGAGGCGAGCGAGCAGGCGGTGCAGCGCTACCGCGAGCAGACCGACGCGGTGTCGCTGGAGGAGAAGCAGAATATCGTCGTGCAGAAGCTGGCCGACCTGAACGCGGCCGTCACGCGCGCCAAAACCGAGCGGATCCAGAAGGAAGCGGCGTACGACCAGATTCGCGTGCTTCAGAACGATCGCGCCGCGCTCGACACCTTCCCGGCGATCCTCTCGAACACGTTCATCCAGCAGCAGAAGGGGGAGCTGGCCGACTTGCAGCGGCAGCAGGCCCAACTGTCCGACAAGCTCGGCCCGCGCCATCCCGACATGGTGAAGCTCGGACTGGCCATCCAGACCGCCGAGACGAAGATCCAGGGGGAAATCTCCAAGGTTGTGCAGTCGATGCGCAACGACTACCAGCAGGCACAGGCGCAGGAGCAGAGCCTGACCAACGCCCTGGATCAGCAGAAGCGCGATGCGCTGGATCTCAACCGTAAGGGGATCGAATATGGCGTCCTCGCGCGCGACGCGGCCAGCAATCGCCAGATTTTCGAGGGTCTGATGCAGCGGACGAAGGAGACCGGTATCTCGGGCGAGCTGAAGACGAGCAACATCCGCGTCGTCGACACGGCCGAAACGCCGCGCGTGCCTGTCAGGCCGAACACTCGCATTAATCTGCTTCTCGCGCTGTTCGGCGGCGCGACGCTGGCCATCGGCCTCGCGTTCTTCTTCGAATACCTCGACAACAGCATCAAGAGCCCGGAGGAGATGAAGCAGCACCTCGGCCTGCCATTCCTCGGCATGGTGCCAGCGCTGTTCGACAAAGCCATCGAGAACCCTCTGATCAACAACGGAGTCCCCCCCAACTTCTCGGAAAGCTTCCGCTCCGTGCGCACCAACCTGCTGTTCTCTTCAGCCGAGGAAGGCGGGCGCACCGTGGTCATCACCAGCACCGGGCCGGGTGAAGGCAAGACGGTTGTGGCGACGAATCTCGGCGTGGCACTAGCCGAGGCCGGTCAGCGGGTGCTGTTGATTGACGCCGACATGCGCAAGCCGCGTGTGCACATCGTCTTCGATAAGCCGCAGGAACCCGGTCTCTCGAACGTCCTCGTGGGCAACGCCAAATCGTCCGAGTCGGTGCACAAGACGACGGTGCCAGGGCTGTGGGTGATGCCGGCCGGTCTGCACCCGCCCAACCCGGCGGAGCTGCTGGGGTCGAAGCGGTTCAAAGACTTCATGGCATCGCTGGCGCCGCACTTCGACTGGGTGATCGTCGATACGCCACCGGTCATGGCGGTCACCGACTCGTCGGTCGTCGCGCACTTGGTCACCGGTGTCCTGTTCGTGGTCGGCGCCGAGATGACGAGCCGTCACGCGGCACAGCGAGCCCTCGAGCAGCTCGAACACGCTCGCGCGAAGTTTGTCGGTGCGGTGCTGAATAGAGTCGACCTGCAGCACAACCCGTACTACTACTCGCAGTACTACCGTCGCGAGTACAGCGACTACTACCAGAAGGGCATTCCCACATAGCACTCGTCGTGCGAGGCTTCAGCCTCGGCTGAGCCACACACTCACCTCCCGGAGTGACCTTCACCTCTCATGGTCGGCTCCCCTGAAACAGCGGCCAACAAGTCTCTCGACTGGCCGCTGATGCACAACATCGCGGCGACTAACCTTTTGGCCCGCAACGCCTTGCTGAACTTCATCGGCCAGGCGGTGCCCCTTTTAGTCGGCGTAGTGACCATTCCCTTCATGGTGCGCGGCTTGGGCGTCGAGCGATACGGGCTGTTTTCTCTGGTTTGGGTGATTTTGGCGTACTTCACCATCTTCGACTTGGGGCTAGGGCGAGCGACCACTAAATATGTCGCCGAGGCCCTGGGCAGCAGTCACGAAGACAAGGTGCCGCACCTCGTGTGGACGGCAGTTACAGTTCAAGTCCTTTTCGGTTTGTTGGGCACCCTCGTTCTCGCAAGCATCACGCCCTTGCTTGTGGAGCGTATTTTGAACATCCCTTTGGCGCTCAAGGGAGAGGCTAAAGCCATTTTCTATCTGGTCGCCCTTGCTATCCCACTAGCCTTAGTTTCTGGCTCCTTCTCAGGGGTATTAGAAGCCGCACAGCGGTTTGACTTGGTAAACGCTGTGAAGATCCCATCAAACCTTTTAACCTTTCTTCTGCCAGTGGTCGGCCTAATGTTGGGCTTTCGGTTGGTTGGCATCGTGGCGCTGACGCTGCTCTCAAGAATCGCCACGTTTTCGACGCTGCTCTTGCTTGATCTTCGAATCTTCCCGAACCTGAGGAAATTTTCAGCATCTTTTGCCCTCTTCCGGCGTCTCTTTGCGTATGGCGGTTGGATCATGGTGTCGGGCATCGTTGGTCCCATTTTGGTGTATCTGGATCGCTTCCTGATTGCCTCACTCTTGTCAATATCTGCCCTCACGTACTATACGGCTCCCTATGAGGCCGTGACGCGCCTATTGATCATCCCTGCAAGTTTGGCCCTGACGCTCTTTCCGACTTTTAGCGCCTTGGAGGGGATTGGGGATCGAGAGAGGCTCGGAATGCTCTTTGCCCGCTCCGTCAAATACACTCTTTTAATTCTGGTCCCGATCGTTTTGATAGTGGTGCTGTTTGCTGGGGAGATTCTACAAATCGCATTAGGAGGCGACTTTCCTGGTCAAAGCGCGGCGGTGCTGAAGATTTTGGCTTTGGGTGTCCTGGTCGCCTCCCTGGCCCAGGCCCCTTATGCACTCCTTCAAGGCATAGGACGGCCAGACCTCACTGCGAAGTTTCACCTGCTTGAGCTTTCCCTTTACGTCGGCACCGCATGGGTTTTGATCGGCCGATGGGGTATTGTCGGAGCGGCGGCGGCTTGGACTCTACGTGTCGCTTTGGATACCCTGTTGCTATTCGTTGCCGCCTTCAAGGTCTGTCGGCTCTCGCCGAGCTCATTTACAACGACCAATCGCCTAGCGCTCACGAGCCTTGCCATTCTGCTGCTAGCAGGCGCTGCTTACGGTTTGAAGAATCTAGCAGGAGCTCGTCCGCTGTTTGTCCAATCCATTCTTTTTGTTACCGTCTTTGGCTTGTCCGCTTGTGTCGTCTGGAGAAATGTGCTGGACGCCTCAGATCGAGGAGCGCTCGTCACGTTGATGAAACTATGACCGAGGTCGGCGATGTCGCGATGAGGTTAAACGAAGGCATACGCGTGCAAGAAGCCCGGTCGTGTTTGCTCTGCGGCAGCGAAGGGACATTGCTTTATCAAGACCTCCGGGACCGTCTTTTCGGCGTGCCGGGCACCTGGGCACTTGCACGCTGTCCGAAATGTCACTTGGTGTGGCTTGATCCCCGCCCCGTTCCCGAGGATATCGGAAGGTTTTATATCGGATACGCATCTCACATTCCCCCGAATGGAGCATCAGGGCCGTTTGCCAGGTTTTGGAAGACGGTAAAGCGTAGCGTCATGGCCACTACTCTCGGTTATAAGACGGATGGTACCAATCAGGGATTAGGGTGGCTCCTGTCTTGGGTTGGTCTTTTTCGGGAGGTCGGTGGTGGAGCCGGGATGTGGTTAGAGGCGTCCCAGCGTGGGCGGCTTCTGGATGTGGGCTGCGGTGGCGGTGAGTTCCTCGCGCAGATGGGAGAACTGGGCTGGGAAGTCGTGGGTGTAGAACCTGACGAGGGAGCCGTGAAGGTGGCTCGGCAGAACTTTGGACTGGAAGTTAACCTAGGTACCTTGGAAACGGCAAGCGTTCCGAGGAACAGCTTTGACGCTGTGACCCTTCAACACGTGATTGAACATGTGCCTGACCCTGTTGGACTGCTCAAAGCATGCAGGCAGGCACTCAAGCCAGGTGGCCGACTCGTGGTTGTAACGCCGAATATCGAGAGCTTGGGACATCGCTGGTTCCGTCGTGCTTGGCTCCACTTGGACCCGCCTCGGCATCTGTTACTCTTCTCACCAAGAACGCTGCGAGAATCTGCCAGGAGAGCGGGGCTACATGTCCGGGAGGTGCGTACGACGGCGCGCGTTGCCGGGGGGGCATGGTATATGAGCCGCCTCCTTCAGCGCCACGGCGTGCTCCCGGGCTTGAGCGTGAGTCCACAGAACCCGTCGTTGGGTCTGCTGCTGGAGGGAGTCATATTTTGGGTGATGGAGCATCTGTTGATAAAGGCGCGTCCGTGCGGCGAGGAGCTCGTGATGGTAGGGACCAAGGAGGAACAAGCCTGACCGATTGTGTTTAGACTCAGAGGGAGAACCACCAATCTTGGAATGACTTGCCCGAGTCATCTGTGCTGAGTCCTGAACTAACGCGCTGATAGGACTATTGAGATCGAGTCTGCCCTCCCTTATTTTCCGTAGTTCTGGCAAGTTCGCGCAACACTCATGAAAGCCGTTATTCTCGCAGGTGGACTCGGCACGCGGATCAGCGAGGAGTCGCACCTAAAGCCCAAACCGATGATTGAAATCGGTGGCAAGCCCATTCTCTGGCACATCATGAAATCCTATTCCCATTACGGCATCAATGACTTCGTCATCTGCCTGGGCTACAGGGGATACGTGATCAAGGAGTATTTTGCCAACTACTTTCTGCACATGTCTGATGTCACCTTTGACATGGCAAACAACCAGATGAAGGTTCATCAAGGCTACGCTGAACCATGGCGTGTAACGCTTATTGACACCGGGCAGGACACCCTCACCGGTGGCCGGCTCAAGCGGGTACGCGACTATGTCGAAAATGAAAGCTTCTGCTTTACCTACGGTGATGGCGTCTCCGACATCGACATCGGTGCGCTCGTTGAATTTCATCGCGCGCATGGCAAGCGCGCAACGGTAACCGCGATTCAACCACCCGGGCGCTATGGCGCGCTCAACATGCAAGGTGATGCCGTTCACAGTTTCCAGGAGAAACCCGCTGGTGATGGCGCATGGATTAACGGTGGGTTTTTCATATTAGAGCCCTCGGTGTTTGATCTCATTGACGGGGATCAGACCAGCTGGGAAGGTTCGCCATTGATTCAGCTCGCGGAAGAAGGCCAGTTGATGGCATATCAGCATGCCGGCTTCTGGCAGGCCATGGACACTTTGCGCGACAAAAATCGTCTGGAAGACCTCTGGCGCGCCAACCCACCTTGGAAAGTCTGGCCATGAGACTGTTTGCCGACCAGTATCGGGGGCGCCGGGTGCTCTTGACTGGGCATGCCGGTTTCAAGGGCAGTTGGCTCGCGTTGTGGCTCACCGAATTGGGCGCAGACGTGACAGGCATGGCATTGCCGCCTGACACGAATCCTAATCATTGGGATTTGCTCGGGCTAAGTCTCATCGATCATCGTCTTGATATGCGGGACAGCGCGGCAGTGTCTCGCGTAGTAGCCAGCGCCGAGCCCGAGATCGCCTTTCACCTTGCTGCCCAGTCACTCGTCAGGCGTTCCTATTGCGATCCGCTCGAAACGTGGTCCACGAACGTCATGGGAACTGCCAATCTCCTTGAAGCTTGTCGGCGGACGCCCAGCGTGCGCGCCATAGTGGTGGTTACTTCGGACAAGTGCTATGAAAACCAGGAGTGGCCGTGGGGGTACCGAGAAACGGACAGACTCGGTGGGCACGACCCCTACAGTGCCTCCAAAGCTGCTACAGAGTTTGTGGTTGCCAGCTACCGCAACGCATTCTTTCATTCACGGGATGCGCCGTTGCTCGCCTCCGCCCGGGCTGGCAATGTCATCGGCGGGGGTGACTGGTCGGAAGACCGGCTGATTCCCGACTTGGTACGCTCAGTCGCCGGGCAATTCCCGCTCGAGATCCGCTCCCCCCACGCCACCCGGCCGTGGCAGCATGTACTCGAATCTCTGAGCGGCTACCTGCTACTGGGGCAACGGCTGCTGGAAGGACAACGGGAGCTCGCGGAGGGGTGGAATTTCGGGCCCGAAGCGGAAGGCAACCGCACCGTCGCCGAAGTGCTGACGCTGCTGCACACGCATTGGCCCGAACTCGCCTGGCAAGCCGCCTCTCGCCCCCAGCCACATGAAGCCAACCTGCTCTGCCTTGACAGCACCAAGGCCAAAATTCGACTCGGTTGGAAGCCAATTTGGTCGCTGGAGAACGCCATCAGTGCTACGGCTGATTGGTATCGCAAGTTTCTCGCAACAGGCCGGGCGGAAAGCCACGCGCAACTTGCCAGTTACATCGCCGCCGCGTGTGCCGCAGGTGTAGCGTGGGGCGATGGATGAACGTACGTTCCACCGCTTTGCAAGGGGTTGTCGTCGTCGAAACCACACCCGTTGTTGACCGGCGCGGCGCTTTCACCCGGCTTTTCTGCGACCGTGAACTCGCTACCATCATCGAGGATCGGCGCATCGTCCAGATCAACCATTCGCTGACCAGCGCGGTGGGTGCGGTGCGTGGCCTGCACTACCAGCGCCCCCCGCACGCAGAGATGAAGCTCGTGCGCTGCCTCAAGGGCGGTGTGTGGGACGTAGCCGTGGACTTGCGCGCCGGTTCACCCACCTTCCTGCAATGGCACGCCGAGGAACTCACGCCGGGCAACGGCCGCATTCTGGTCATTCCTGAGGGTTGCGCCCACGGTTTTCAGGTGCTGGAGGCGCAAAGCGAGCTGCTCTACCTTCACACCGCGTCCTATACTCCGGCCGCCGAGGGCGGACTGTCCTACGACGATCCCCGGCTCGGCATCCCGTGGCCGTTGTCCGTCGCCGACCTCTCCGATCGCGATCACCGTCATTCGCCCATCGCCCCCGATTTTCCTGGAATTAGCGCATGAACTGCCGTCACTGTCACGCGCTGCTGCAACACGTTTTTCTGGATCTCGGCTTCGCCCCGCCGTCCAACGCCTATCTCAACGCTGCCGATCTCAACGCACCCGAGCTGTATTTCCCGCTCAAGCTCTTTGTCTGCGAACACTGCTGGCTGGTACAGACCGAAGACCACGCGCAGGCTGGTGAAATGTTCCGCCACGACTACGCCTACTTCTCCTCGGTCTCCCAAAGCTGGCTGGATCACGCCGCCCGTTATGCACGTATGATCACCGCCCGCCTTGGCCTCGGCAAGCAAAGCTTTGTCATTGAAATCGCCGCTAACGATGGCTACCTGCTTAAGAATTTCGTTGCGACCGGCATCCCTTGCTTAGGCATCGAACCCACAGCCAGTACGGCTGCTGCAGCCGAGAGTCTTGGCATCCCCATCCTGCGTGAATTCTTCAACAAGTCTTTAGCAGAGCGTCTGGCGACCGAAGGCAAGCAGGCTGACCTCATTGCGGGCAACAACGTCTATGCCCATGTGCCGGATATCAACGACTTCACCTCTGGCCTCAAAGTGGCTCTCAAGCCCGGCGGCACCATCACATTGGAGCTTCCCCACCTCATGCGCCTGATCGAGCATGCCCAGTTCGACACGGTTTATCACGAACATTTTTCCTATCTTTCCCTTCACAGTGTGAACCGCATTTTCACGAGCGTCGGCCTGCGCGTGTGGGACGTGGAGGCGTTGCCCACGCATGGTGGCAGCCTGCGCGTCTACGGCTGCCACGCCCACAATGCACGTGCCACCACCCCGGCGGTCACACACCTGCTTGAAGAAGAGGCACGGCGCGGTCTGCGCGATCTTGCCACCTACCGCGACTTTCAGACGCGCGCCGACCAAGTTAAAAACGACCTTGCGGCCTTTCTCATCGAGCAAAGGCGTGCCGGGAAATCTGTCGCCGCCTACGGTGCCGCTGCCAAGGGCAATACCCTGATGAACTACGCTGGCATCAAGCCCGACCTGCTGCCCTACGTCTGCGATGCCGCTCCCTCCAAACAAGGGAAATTTCTTCCGGGAACCCACATCCCCATCCTGTCGCCATCAGTGCTGCGAGAACGTCAGCCGGATGTCGTGCTGATCCTGCCCTGGAACATCGCGAACGAAGTAATTAGCCAGCATGGCTATATTCGGGGGTGGGGTGGAGAATTTGTGGTGGCGGTGCCCAACTTAAGGATACTTGCGTGAGAGTGCTTGTGACCGGGGCGACTGGCTTTGTAGGTCGCCATGTCGTCCCCCAACTACTGTCTTCTGGACATGCAGTGACTGCCGTCGCACGCGATGAAACAAGAGCGCGCGAATTTAGCTGGTTCGACAAGGTCGCTTTTACAGCCTGCGATATTTACCAGCCCGTAGAGAACGCTCTCCAATTCTTTGGACGGCCGGATGCTGTGATTCATCTTGCGTGGACGGGGTTACCTAACTACGACCAGTTATTTCACTTTGAACGTAATTTGTTTGCGGATTACCAGTTCCTGAAGTCACTGATCGACGGAGGGGCAAGGCATCTGCTTGTTACCGGAACCTGCTTTGAATATGGAATGCAAAGCGGTTGCTTATCAGAGGATATGCCTACATCGCCTGCCCACCCTTATGCGCTAGCGAAGGATACACTGCGAAAATTCCTGGAAACACTAACACGGGACAGAGGAGTTGCCTTTCAGTGGGCCCGACTCTTTTACATGTATGGTCCAGGCCAGAATCGGAACAGTCTACTGTCCCAACTGGATCGTGCCGTCGATTGCAGCGAACCGGTTTTCAACATGTCCGGCGGGGAGCAATTACGTGACTATCTCCCCGTGGAGGGTGTGGCTGCGCGACTGGTAAAGCTGATGACGCATCCACAATGCTCAGGCGTTGTGAATGTATGCAGCGGAGAGCCGATTTCCGTCCGG
>JAHFUJ010000370.1 GCA_023265105.1 Acidobacteriota bacterium | reverse complement strand
TGCTGTTCGGTGTAGTCGACGCCGCGCTTTTCACGGACCCGCGCGCGGATCTGCTCCATGATCTGCTCGACGTTCACCGAGTCGGAGCGGACATTGAAGTCGGGCATATAGTAGCTTTCAGCTGTCAGCTATCAGCTATCAGCTATCAGCGTTCAGCTCCAAGATCAGCACTGATGGCCGACCCCAAGAGTCGAAAGCCGACGGCAGGCCGTTTATGGCGCAAACGGCCTATAGATGATGAACACCACGGCGAGCACCCAGAGCGCCACACACGTCAGCAGCGGCCGATCGGTCAGGAGCGTGTCCGCGGGACTTCCGCCGCCCTCGCGCTGGTGCACGAGGTAGAGGTATCGGAAAATCCCGTACAACGGAAACGGAATCGTCAACCCGAGCCAAGGCGTACCGAACTTCTCCTGGGTCTCCGGGCTGATCGTGTAAAAGATGTAGGCGATGAGCGTCGACGCCGCCACCACGGCGATCATCTGATCGAGCAGATACGGGCTGTAGTCGCCGAGCGTCGGCCGATGGCCGGTCGCGCCGTCCTCGAGCAGCACGATCTCGTGACGCCGCTTGGCGAGGACGATGAACAGCGCCAACAGAATCGTGCAGACGAGCAGCCAGTGGCTGATCGCCACGTCGACCACGACCGCTCCAGCGATCGCCCGCAGCACGAACCCGGCCGCAATCGCCAGCACGTCGACGATGAGGATGTGCTTCAGCGGGCCCGAATACAACGCGAACAACGCGACGTACAAACTCGCGACGACGCCAAAGCGCCAGCCGAGGGAGAACGCGGCCGCCAGGCCCCCTGTGCCCAGAACGACCGCCGCGCCGAGCGCCGTCGGGAGCGCCAGCGCGCCAGACGCGATGGGCCGCCGCGCCTTCAGCGGATGCCGCCGATCGCTTTCGCGATCGACGACGTCGTTGACGAGATACACCACGCCTGAGAGCGCGCAGAAGATCGCAAATGCCGCCATCGCTTCTCCCGCCGCGTCCCGGTCGAGCAGCCGGCGTCCGAAGAGAAGCCCGGCGAAGACCAGCAGATTTTTCGTCCACTGGCCGGGCCGCAGCGAGATGAGCAGATTCAGAACGACGGGACGGCCCGATACCTCGTTGACCGAGGTATCGGCGACCGGGAGAGGGGAAAAAGTGCTGCGCGCCATCTAGCGCGGGTGACGGACTAGACCTTGGCCGATGCCGAAAAACTCCCGACTGCGTCCTTCTCCGACTCGAAGGTCTCGAAGACGGTCAAAAGCTTCGTAATCAACAAGAGATCCGTGATGCGCTTGGTCAGGTTGAGCAGCTTGAGGCTGCCGGCCTGGCGGCTGACGGTCGTATACGTGCGGACGATCTCGCCGAGTCCTGCGCTGTCGATGTAGGGGACCGCGGCGAGATTCAACACGATTTTCTTGTGACCCTGGTTCACGAGGCTGTTGACCTTGTCCTTGAGCAGCTCGTCGCCCTCGCCCAAAGTGATCTTGCCCTTCAGGTCGAGCACCACCACGTCTCCCACGGCCCGTTCCTCGATGTGCATACAAAACGCTCCAGATAAATGCGTGTGTGAGCTTAACACACCCGACCTTCGCTCGGTTGCCACCCAAGTGAGCAACGGCCGGGATCTGATCAATGGATCGAACGAGACGAGCCGGTGGCGCTAGGCGCCTCCGGCCCCGGCGAATTTCCGGGACTGAAAACATTCCTTGCAGAAGACAGGACGCCCCTGCGTCGGTTTAAAGGGCACCGTCGTCTCCTTGCCGCAAGCCGAGCATGTGGTCACGGTTTCCACCCGTTCGCGGGCCATCCCGCCGCCGGCGGGACGGCTGGCCCGTTTCCCCTTGCAGGCTTTGCATCGTTTGGGCTCGTTCTTGAAGTTCTTGTCGGCGAAAAATTGTTGCTCCCCCGCCGTCCACACGAACTCCGCGCCGCAGTCCACACACGTGAGGATCCGGTCTTGAAACTCCATCGGTCGCTACCTCGTCGGGTCGATCTACTCCAGCTCGCGCCGAAGCTTCTTCCGATTGCGCTTTCGCGCAAGGGCCTGCTTCGCCCGGCGCTTGTCGCCGGGCTTCAAATAGAAAGAGTGCTTTTTGATGTCCTTGATGATGTCTTCCTGCTGCACCTTCCGTTTGAAGCGACGGAGGGCGCTCTCAATGGATTCTCCCTCCTGAATCTTGACTTCAGCCACGCGTCTCACACTCCCCTGGAATCGTCACATCCTCAAATCCCAAACTCTTAAAATCGCGCAATTAAGCGTGTTAGGCTATCAGGAGTAAACGCGGATCTTAGGCGCAAACTCCGGTCGAGGTCAACGAAATACTCTCCGGTCAGGTCCCGCGAGTGTGCAGCGCCGGCACATGCCCTAAGTACCTTCAACAATGAGAGTTCTGGTCCTCGGCAGCGGCGCGCGCGAACATGCGCTGGTGGCCCGGCTGGCCGGCGAGCGTGATGTCGGCGAGATCGTCTGTGCTCCGGGCAACCCGGGAATCGCCCGGATTGCCCGCACGGTCCACGCGGATCTCGCCCATCTCGACCCGCTCGTCGAACTCGCCGACCGCGAACAAATCGACTTCACCGTCGTCGGACCGGAGTTGCCACTCAGCCTCGGCGTCGCGGATCGCTTTGCCGCGGATGGCCGGCTGTTGTTCGGCCCCACGGCGGCGGCGGCCCGGCTCGAGTCCAGCAAGGCCTTCGCGAAAGCGTTCATGGCGCGCCACGGCGTGCCGACCGCCCGGTTTCATACGAGCGACTCGCTGGACGACGCCTTGGCGGTCGTACGGTCGGGCGAGTTGGGATCGCCGGTCGTGCTGAAGGCTGACGGGCTCGCCGCCGGCAAGGGTGTCGTCATCGCGGACGATCGCGCGAGCGCGGAAGCGGCTGTCGCCGCCGCGATGGGCGAGCGGCGATTTGGCGCCGCCGGCGAGCGGCTCGTCATCGAAGAATGTTTGTCGGGCCCGGAGGTGTCGTTCTTCGTCGTCAGCGACGGCACGCGCGCGCTGCCGCTCGGTTCCGCCCAGGATCACAAGCGGGTGTTCGACGACGACCGCGGCCCGAACACCGGCGGCATGGGAGCGTTTGCGCCGAGCCCGATCGTTGACGGCGCGTTGCACGCGCGCGTCATGCACGAGATTGTCGAACCAGTCGTCGCCGGAATGGCGGCGGAAGGCCATCCGTTCCGAGGATTTCTGTACGTCGGTTTGATGCTGACGGCGAATGGGCCGAAGGTGATTGAGTTCAACGTCCGGCTCGGCGATCCGGAGGCGCAGGTGATCCTGCCGCTCGTCGACGAGCCGCTGCTGCCGATCTTGATTGCGGCCGCGGCGGGCGATCTGCGACAGTCGGCGTGCCGGATGGGCCACGATCGATTCGTCGGTGTCGTCCTCGCGTCGCGCGGCTATCCAGAATCGTCGGAATCGGGACAGGCCATCGCCGGCCTGGATGACGCGGAGCGCCTACCCGGCGTCACCGTGTACCAGGCGGGCACGGCGCGTCGTGACGGTCAGCTCGTCACTGCCGGCGGCCGCGTGTTGACCATCGTCGGTCGCGGAGCCGAGTTCAGCGAAGCCATCGCGCACGCGTACGCGGGTGTGCAGCGGATCTCGTTCGATGGCATGCAGTACCGGCGGGATATTGGGAGAAAGGCGCTTGTCAACGAAAGCTAGCCACCACGGAGCTCACGGAAACGAACGGAGAGCACCGCTCCCGGACAAGCGGTTGCCGTGTCCTCCGTTTACTGGCGTTAGAATCCGTGTCCTCCGTGGTAGAGCCTTCGTCACATGAAATACTCCGTCATCACTTTCGGCTGCCGCGTGAACCAAGCCGACTCCCTCGGCTTCGAGGAGGAGTTGCGCGCGGCCGGCGCTCGGTCGGTTCCGCCGGAACAGGCGGACGTGGTGGTGGTCAACACCTGTTCGGTGACCGCCGCGGCCGATCAAGGCGCGCGGCAGACGATCCGGCGCGTGGCCAGGGGCAACCCGGGCGCGCGTATCGTGGTCACCGGGTGCTACGCGACGCGTCGGCCGGATGACGTGCGCGCGCTGCCGAATGTTGTCCGCGTGATTGTCAACGACGACAAGCCGCGGCTGCTCCCGATCATTCAGGCGGACCTCGCCACGGCCGAGCAGCTAACCCCTTGTAGTGTCCGCCTTCAGGCGGACCTTTCCACGGCTGAACGCTTCGGCGACGGAGACG
>JAHFUJ010000369.1 GCA_023265105.1 Acidobacteriota bacterium | reverse complement strand
CGGGATCCTCGTGAATTGTCCGCCTGGGCGTTCCATGTCCTGAGCTTGGAAGGTCGCGCACAGGGCGCGGTGGAGTGGGAGACGGATCGCGCCCGCTTTCTCGGTCGCGGCCGCAGTCCTGCTGACGCGGTGGCGCTCGACGGACGCGCCTTGTCGGGCACGACAGGCATCGTGCTCGATCCAATGGTGAGCCTTCGCCAACGGATTCGGGTGCCCCCCGGCGGTACCGTGCGGCTGTGTTTCGCGACCGGTATGGCCTCGGATCGCCAAACAGCCGAAGCGCTCGCCCAGAAGTATCACGACCCAAGCGCGGCGTCGCGCACGTTCGCGTTGGCGGTGGCGCACGTCCAGAGCGGCCTGCGCCACCTGGGCATCTCCACTGACGAGGGCGTGCTCTTCGAGCGCCTCGCCTCGCGGGTGCTGGGCATTGACGGCTCACTTCGCGCGAGTGCGGAGACGCTGGCGTCCAACGAGCTCGGTCAGGCCGGGTTGTGGCCGCACGGGATCTCCGGCGACTTGCCTATCTTGCTCGTACGCGTCGGCGGCGACGGCGATGTGCCGTTGGTTCGACAGGTCCTGCAGGCGCAGGAGTACTGGCGGCTGAAAGGCCTGAGCGCCGACGTCGTGATCCTCAACGAGCACCCGGTCAGCTATCTCGATGAAATGCAGGCGCAACTGATGGCGGTGCTCGACGACGGTCCGTGGAGCACGTGGAAGCATCGTCCAGGGGGCGCCTATGTGCTCCGGGCCGATCGCATGGGGCACGCCGAGCGTGTCCTGCTCGAAGCTGTGGCGGGCGCCATTCTGCGTGGCGATCGCGGTGAGCTTCGGACCCAGCTCGATCGACCGCACGTGGTCGAGCCTCAGATCGCGAGCCTTGTCCCAGGTGTCCCCGACGAAGTCGCGTCGTCCGCGTGGGCGGGCGATGAAGTCGACCTGCCTCCGATGACGCTGAGTAACGGGCTCGGAGGCTTCGCGGACGAGGGACGAGAGTACGTGATTGCGCTTGACGGCACCAATGAAACGCCGATGCCGTGGACGAACGTCATCGCCAACCCGCGATTCGGCACAGTGATCACGGCATCCGGTTCGGCGCACACGTGGTCGACAAACAGCCGTGAGAACCGTCTCACGCCATTCGCCAATGATCCAACCACCGATCCGACGGCCGAGGCGCTGTTCGTCCGCGACGACGACTCCGGCGAGTCGTGGTCACCGACACCGGGGCCGCTCCTTCGGACCGCAGACAGCGGACGAGTGGTGGTTCGGCACACAGCCGGCCTGACCCATTTCTCACGCCGCACGCACGGCATCGGGCACGAACTGGACGTCTTCGTTCACGCCGGCGATCCGGTGAAATTCTCGCGGCTCACGATTGCCAATGACGGTCATCGGATCAGAACCTTGAGCCTCTTCGCGTACAACGAGTGGGCGCTCGGCCCACCGCGCGACGGCCAGCACCTCCACGTCGTCACGGAGCTCGACCAAGCGACGGGGGCGGTGTTCGCGAGAAATGCCTACAACCAGGAGTGTCCACACCGCATCGCGTTCGCGTATGCCAGCGAGGCGCCCGCTTCGGTCACAGGCGATCGCCGGTCGTTCATTGGACGCAACGGCTCGCTGTCGCACCCGGCGGCGATGCGGCACGCAAAGCTCTCCGATCAACTCGGCGGGGCGCTGGATCCGTGTGCGGCTCTCCAGGTTCGAATCGTGCTCCAACCCGGAGAGAGCCGGCAGGTCGTCTTCTTGCTGGGCGAAGGGAGCGATCGAGCACACGCCGGGGAGCTCATCGCACGTCACGGGAGCGCGGACGCCGCCGGCACGGCCCTCGAGCAGGTGCGGATGTCGTGGAACTGCACCTTGAACGCGATCCACGTGCGCACGCCGGACGATTCCTTCGATGCGTTGCTCAACCGGTGGCTGCTGTACCAGGACCTGAGCTGCCGCCTCTGGACGCGCGCCGGCTACTATCAGCCGGGTGGCGCGTTCGGCTTTCGCGATCAGTTGCAGGATGTGATGGCGCTGCTCTTCACCCGGCCGGCGTTCGCGCGCGAGCACATCCTGCGCGCCGCGGGACGGCAGTTCGTCGAGGGAGACGTCCAGCACTGGTGGCACGAGCCCTCTGGCCGTGGCCTCCGCACGCGTTGCTCCGATGATCTCCTCTGGCTGCCGTACGTCGTCAGTGAATATGTTCGTGCGACCGGCGATCACGCCGTGCTCGACGAGCGGGTGCCGTTTCTCGCCGCGGCGCTCCTCACCGCGGATGAACATGAATCCTACGGCACGCCACACGTGTCGCACGAAGACGGCACGCTCTTCGAGCATTGCGTCCGAGCGATCGACAAAGGCATGACTGCTGGCGCGCATGGTCTGCCGCTCTTCGGCACAGGCGATTGGAATGACGGCATGAACCGCGTGGGCCCAGCCGGCCGCGGCGAAAGCACCTGGCTCGGATTCTTCTTACACAGTGTGCTCACCAGCTTTGGGCCCGTGTGCGATGCGCGTGGCGACCGCGCGACGGCCGCTCGCTATCGAGAAGCGGCACGCCGCCTCGGATCGAACCTCGAGCTGGCCTGGGATGGCGAATGGTACCGGCGCGGCTACTACGACGATGGGACCCCGCTCGGCTCGTCACAGAACGACGAGTGCAAGATCGATTCGATTGCACAGTCGTGGGCGGTGCTCTCTGGTGCCGTTCCGCAACGCTTCGCCGAACGGGCGATGGACGCCGTTCGGACCGCTCTTATCGCACGAGGCGCACAGATCCTGCCACTGCTCGATCCACCATTCGACCAATCAGCGCAAGATCCCGGCTACATCAAAGGATACCCGCCCGGCGTGCGGGAGAACGGCGGCCAGTACACGCATGCGGCGGTGTGGGTCGTGATGGCGCTCGCGAAACTCGGGAGCGGCGACGAGGCGGCGGAGTTGTTTCACATGTTGAACCCCATCAACCACACGCGATCGATTGGCGACGTGGCCCGCTATAAAGCGGAGCCGTACGTCGTCGCGGGTGATGTGTACGCTCGGGCGCCACACGCCGGTCGCGGCGGATGGAGCTGGTATACGGGATCCGCCGCATGGATGTATCGGGCGGGTCTCGAAAGCATACTCGGCCTGCGACGCCGGGGCGCGACGTTCAGCATCGATCCCTGTATCCCGTCCTTGTGGCCTGAATATCAGATGACGTGGCGCATGCACGACACGCGCTATGAGATTTCGGTGGCGAATCCAGAGCGCCGATGCCGCGGCGTGGCGAGAGCGGAACTGGATGGCGGGGGCGTCAACGCGGCGGCGATTCCGTTCATCGATGACGGTGGAGTCCATCACGTGCGCGTCGTGCTCGGGCCCGCGTGATGGGTCAGCCTACTCGCGACGTCCGACAGGGCATTTCCAGTTCGTTCAGCACGTTCGCGGCGGGCCTCAACGACGCGATGCTGCTGGTGCTCGTCGTGCTGCTCTTCCCGCTAATCATTCTTCTCGTCGGCGCACCCATCGCGTTAATGGTGCGTGCCCTCATCGAGATTGCCCACCGGTTCTAAAAACCTCCACGAAAGGGGTGACCCGCATGTCCGCCACCACCGCCGCGGAGAAATTCCGGCGTTCACGATCATATGGTCCTGGTTCGATGTCCTATCGCGGGATGGTACTGATCCGCTTTCGTGGCCGTCTTTCCGAAAGGTGGACACGAGCGCGAGCATGGCACGATCGGCGCTGCAAGCGCGCCGAGTGTATGCCTTCCGTGAAGAGACGGTCGGTGAGACTTCTGGCGACTTCCTGAGACTGCCGTCTCTCGAATCGACGCAAAACGCGCCCACAATCAGCTGCTCCTCGATCCTCTTGAGAGAGCCGTTCTTCTGGAAGCTCCGCTTAATGGGCTTGCTCAACTGGCGCCGTGGTAGCTCTGGCCGCGAAGTGTTGACGATGGGGCGCGTCAATATCTGTCATTCACCCTATACGTATCGTCTTGAGGGGCTGGCGGTAGCAATACCGTGGGGGTTCGAGTCCCCCCTTCCGCACCACGCCAAGTGCCTGATTGAGCTCGGCCTGTTAATTCAGACGATTCCTTTCAAGCGACGATTCGCGGCCTCGGCTGACGAACGGCCGAGTCACGGCTTTCGCCAGATCGCGATGCGCAAGGGCCGCGCCGGAGCACCTCCCGCCCCATCGGGATCGACGCGCTCTTCGACGAACATACCTAAGAACAGATAGCCAGCCGGCGGTGCCGC
>JAHFUJ010000368.1 GCA_023265105.1 Acidobacteriota bacterium | reverse complement strand
TCGACCGGCAGATGCCGGGCAGTCGGCGACATTTCAACAGCTCAGTTACAGGCCGCAGGCGATTTTCCGTGCGGCGTTTGCGCCCGATGGGCAAACCATTGTGTATAGCGCTGCGCTCAATGGCAACGTTCCGGAGCTGTTCACGCTGAGCGCAGGCTATCCCGAGCCCCGCGCGCTGGGCTTGGGGGCCACGCAGCTCTTGTCAGTGTCGTCTAAGGGCGAACTGGCGGTTCTGACTGGTGCGAAATATCTGGGCCATCGACTGTTCACCGGCACGCTCGCGCGTATGCCGTTGGGCGGAGGCGCACCGCGGGAGATCATGGCGGGGGTCCGCGAAGCCGATTGGTCGCCGGATGGTGCGAGCCTCGCCATCATTCACGACGTCAATGGAAAGGATCAGTTGGAGTATCCGGCCGGCAAGATGCTGTACCAGGCCGCGGGATACTTGAGCGACCTTCGCGTCTCCCCGGCGGGCGATCGGATTGCCTTCTTCGAGCACCCCATCAGGTTCGATGACCGCGGCGAGGTGGTCGTTGTGGATCTGGCCGGCAAGAGCCGCGTGGTCTCGCAGGGGTACTGGGGCGAGGAAGGGCTGGCTTGGTCACGAGACGGCAGGGAAGTGCTCTTTTCTGCCAGCAAGGCCGGCTGGGCGAACTTCGCGGTCCACGCCGCCGACCTGTCCGGGCGGACGCGAATTGCGCTCGCGAGCGCCGGCGGCCTGACACTGCACGACATTTCGAACGACGGGCGCTGGCTCGCGACGCGAGATGATATTCGGCTGGACGTGCTGGCCAGAGTCCCGGGCGCGGACGCGGAGCGGGATCTTGCTTGGCTCGATTTGTCGCGGCCGCAAGATCTCTCAGCGGACGGCCGCGTGCTGCTCTTCACGGAAGAAGGTGGCCCGGCCGGCGTCAATTACGCCGTGTGCCTGAGAAAGACAGACGGGTCGCCCGTCGTCCAACTCGGAGAAGGCCACGCAGCAGGTCTGTCGCCGGACGGCAAGTGGGCGCTCGCGACGGTGCCGACATCGCCCGATCGCCTCATGCTGTATCCGACGGGCCCAGGCGAACCACGTCGTCTCGATCGTGGCGAGATCGAGCACTACTCTTGGGCGCAGTGGTTTTCCGACGGCCTGCGCGTCCTCGTCTGCGGGAATGAAGCGGGACGTGCAAGCCGCTGCTACGTCCAGCCAGTGGCGGGAGGGCCGCCGAAGCCGGTGACCCCCGAAGGCTTCGACATCGGGCTTGTATCGCCGGGCGGCGACCGCGTGGTCGCCCGGGCCACTCAGGGAGAGTGGTGGATGGGCTCACTCGACAGTGGAGCGCCCAAGCCCATCTCCTTTCTAGGCGCCGACGATTTCGCCGTCAGTTGGACACCTGACGGTGGATCCCTGCTCGTGCTCGGTCGAAACCAGGTGCCTGCTCGTCTCGAACGCATCGACCTTTCCACCGGACGCCGGACGCTGGCGCGAGTGCTGGGCCCACCGGACCTCGCCGGGGTCCTCGGCATCGGGCCCGTTGCCCTGTCGCGTGACGGGAAGTCCTACGCCTATGGCACCAACCTCTACAGGTCGCAGCTCTTTCTCGTCGAAGGGGCGCGGTGACGCGATGTCACGCCCATCGAACAGGTGACTTCGCCGATCACGGTCGTCGTCAACTGGCAAGCCGCGCTCGGAGCGCGCGAAAATCGATGAAAGACGGTGCGCGTTTGAGACAATGCGGTCGGCTCGGAGCGGCGAGGTCGACCGTCCAGTGGTGCAGTTGAGCCCGGTCAATTGGCTGATCCGGAGCGTGTGATTGAGCGAATAATTGGGCGTCGTCCGTGGCGTCTCCGCAGGCGCGGCGGCGATAGCCTGCGACCCTGAATATGAAACCGAAGGCACGCTCTCCGCTCCGGCCAGGAGAGGGCGTATGGCGTACCGAATCGCGGGCGTCGATGTGCACAAGAAGATGTTGGCCGTCGTGATCGCGGATGTCGCCGTCGATCGAGAGTACCAGTTCGAGCGGCGGACGGTGGGCACGAGTCCCGCGCAGCTGCGTGCGCTGGCCGAGTGGTTGGCCGAGCGCGAGGTCGAGGAAGTCGTCATGGAATCGACCGCGCAGTATTGGCGCCCCGTGTGGGAGGCGTTGGAGCGGCACTGGCAGCCGCGCCGTCGAAGCCGCGAGGGCGCGGGGCCGATGTCCGGCATGTTGCACCTGGCCCAGGCCCAGTCGAATCGTGGGGCCCATGGGCGGAAGAGGGATTTTCCGGACGCCGAACGCTTAGTGAAGCGGCTGGTCGCCCAGGAGCTGACGCTGAGTTTTGTGCCCGATACTGAGCAACGGCTCTGGCGGACCGTCATGCGCCGGAAGTACCAGGTCACGCGCAACCGGGTCCAGCTTCAGAACCGTCTGGAGTGCCTGCTGGAGGAAGCGCACATCAAGTTGTCGAGCTTTGTGTCGGATCTGCTCGGCGCCAGTGCGCGGCGCATGTTGCAGGCGCTCGCCGACGGCGAAACGAATCCCGCGACCCTCGCGGAGCTGGCCAGTCGTCGTCTGCGGGCGACACCCGAGCAGTTGTGTGACGCGCTGGGCGCGTGCACGGACCTCCATCCCGTCTACCGGCGGCTCCTCAAGCTGGTCCTCGAAGAATTACGCGTGATCGACGACCACCTCACCCAACTCGATCAAGAGATGGCGGGCCTCCTCAGTCCACACCAGCCGGCCGTGCAGCGGCTGGCCGAGGTGCCCGGGCTGGGCGTGGATTCCGCGCAACAGATCATCGCGGAAGTCGGGGCCGCCGCGGCGACGTTTCCGTCGTCCAAGCATCTCGCCTCGTGGGTGGGGGCCTGTCCTGGCGATGAGGAGAGCGCGGGCGTGAACTACAGCCACCGCTCGCCGAACGGCAACCGCCAGATGCGACGGGTGCTCAATCAGGCGGCCAATGCCGCAGTCAAGACGAAAGGCAGCATCTTCGAGCTCGTGTATCGCCGCTTGGTGGTCCGCCTGGGACACGCCCAAGCCATCGGCGCGATTGCCCATCGCCTCTGTCGTCTGGTCTGGAAGATCCTGCATGACGGCGTCGTCTACGAGGAACGCGGGCCGGCCGTCACCAAACAGCGGGCGCAACGGCGCGCGGCCAAGATGATCCGGGAACTCCGAAGTCTCGGCTATCGCGTCGATCTCGCACCTGCTCCTTCGGGCAGTCCGGCATGATTGAGAGAGTCTTTCGACCCTGGACGGCGGGACTGAAGAAGTAGGCTCTGGGCTCTCGGCCTTATCCTCGCTCCTACGGAGTGCGCTTGCGGCCTGGAGGCCCAGATGACAGAAAGTCGATCCAGGTGATCGATTCGACACCCAGATCTGTGATTGCGTTGGTCCGCTCTGCCGTAACCACCAACGGCCGGTATCGGGGATACCGCCGGCAGAACTCGAGCAGGCCGTTCAAGTCTGCGAGCGTCAGTCGGCCGGTCTTGACTTCAACCGCCCACGAGCCCCAGCTCCCATCGATCACGGCATCGACTTCCAGCGGCTCCTCCCGCCAGTACGTGACGCGCTGGCCGGCATTCCACGCCCAAGCCAGGCATGCGTTCTCGACCCACACACCGAACCGGCCCGGCTCACGCACCGGGTCGGGCGCCCCGTCGGGATGCATCGCGGTCATCAACGCGTTGTTGAGCGTCACGAGCTTGGGCGGCGCGGCGCGACGCCGGATCACGCGCGGCGCGAATTTCTCGAGCGGCGCCACCAGATAGGCGTCACAGAGCAGCGACAGATACTGAGCGATGGTTTCGAGCGCACCTCGATCGTGGAGCTGCCCTTGAAGCTTTTGGAGCGACACAATCTGCGCGGGCATGCCGGCCGCCACCGCGAACACCTGTCGTAACAAGGCTGGCCGGCGGATGGCGGTGAGCGCCACCAGGTCGCGTCCGATCGCCGGCTCGACGATCGCATCGCGCACGTAGGCACGCCAGCGCGCCGGATCGTTTCGGAGCGCGAAGGCGCCCGGGTACGAACCGGTCTGCACGATAGCGAGGGCCGCCTCCGCTGCCGGCAGGTTGAACGTGGTCGACTGTCGCGTTGGGCGACCGGGCGACGGGGGTCCGAGAACGGCCCTTATGTTCCCCACGAAGGGCCGCTAATCCGGCCTAAATCCGGCCTATCGTCTTGGCAAGTGCCGACCCCTCCTGAAACCCGTAAAGGACGAGGTGTTCACGGCACGCGGATCGTCAACGGCACCGCGACCTCTCCCCACTGGAGTTGAAGCACGG
>JAHFUJ010000367.1 GCA_023265105.1 Acidobacteriota bacterium | reverse complement strand
AGGGCTCGAGCAGAGCGGCAACTGGATCCGTCGTCAGATGATCTTCTCCACGGCGAGACCGCTCGATGTCCAGGGATGACGCGGTCCTCCTGGACATGTTGATCGCCGCTCGACGCGCCACCGAGTTCGCCCCGGTGTGGCGGACCGTTGAGACCGACCTCCCGATATTGATTTCCACGCTTGAACGGCTCATCCCTGAAAGGCCCTCGTAGAGGCGATAGAGCAAAAGCATGTCGCTCGCACCAGGTGTTCGCCTCGGACCTTACGAGATCGTTGCCCTGCTTGGCGCAGGCGGCATGGGTAGCGCCTGCGGCCGCTGCCGAGCGCGAACGCGCGAGGCAGCCGCGAGTGGGGGTGGGGCCCCACGAGCAGTAAGAAATGAGAGGAGCCTCGCCGCATGCCGCTGATGCGCGGGTTTCGTCTCGGGCCGTATGAGATTCTCAGCCTGCTGGGCAGCGGCGGGATGGGCGAGGTCTACCGCGCGCGCGATACGAAGCTGCGACGCGAGGTCGCGCTGAAGATCCTGCCGGAGGTCTTCGCCGCCGATCCCGAGCGGCTCGCGCGGTTCCGCCGCGAGGCGCAGGTGCTCGCCACGCTCAATCACCCCAACATCGCCGCGATCTACGGCGTGGAAGACTCCGGCCCCCTTCACGCGCTGGTGCTGGAGTTGGTCGAGGGGCCGACGCTGGCGGAACGCCTTCAATTCGTGGCGTCCGACTTTAGTCGTAGTCCGGCTGAAGCCGGACGCCACGTACAACGGGGACGCGGCTTACCGATTGAAGAAGCGCTTCCCATCGCGCGCCAGATCGCGGACGCGATGGAGGCGGCGCACGAGAAGGGGATTGTCCATCGCGATCTGAAGCCGGCCAATATCAAGATCACGCCAGCCGGCGTCGTGAAGGTCCTCGACTTCGGGCTCGCGACGGCACTGACGAGCGACGCCGCCGGCACTGGTCTCTCGCAGTCGCCAACCGTGACGGTCGGGCGCACCCGCGAGGGCGTGATCCTTGGCACGCCGGCCTACATGAGCCCGGAGCAAGCGCGGGGCCAGCCAGTCGACAAGCGCACCGACGTCTGGGCGTTCGCCTGCGTGTTCTACGAGATGCTGAGCGGTCGCGCGGCATTTGCTCGTGACACGATCTCGGATACCGTCGCCGCCGTTCTCGAGCGCGAGCCCGAGTGGAGCGTCGTGCCAGCGGCGACTCCGCCGAGCATCACGCGAGCGCTGCAACGCTGCCTCGTAAAGGATCCCAAACGTCGCCTGCACGATATCGCCGACATGCGGATCGAGATCGAGGACGCGCTCGCCGTTCCGGCAGCAGCACAACCATCGAAAGGACACGCGCGTTGGCAACACGGGCTGCGGTGGGCTGCGCTGGTTGCTATTGTCATGGCTGCCGCCATCGCTGGTTGGAGTCTCAACCGTTTGCAACGAGCTGTTCCGGGGCCGGTCGGACAACCGGCGCGCTTTACGATCCAGTTTCCATCCGATGCGCCAATGGTGGGATCGGTCGGCGGGTTGCAGATCGCTCTGTCACCAGACGGCGCTCTCGTCGCGTATGTCGCGCGACCGGTTGAAGGCGGCAATCGCTTGTACTTACGCCAGCTGGACCAGCTCGAAAGCCGGCTCATTCCAGGCAGTGACGGTGCGGTAGATCCTTTCTTTTCCCCGGACGGACAGTGGATAGGGTTCTTTGCCGGTGAGAAATTAATGAAGGTGGCGCGGGCCGGCGGCCTTCCGCAGACGATCTGCGAGGTTGGCCCCTTGGCCACCCCGTCCGGCGCGAGCTGGAGTCCAAACAACACGGTGTTGTTCTCTCCGAAGGCGGGCGCCGGCCTCTGGCGAGTTTCTTCGGCTGGCGGAACGCCGACGGCAGTCACGGACTTGAAAGACAAGGAGATCAATCATGTATGGCCGGAGGTGTTGCCCAACGGCAACGCGGTCCTGTTCAACGTGATGACCGGGACGGGCGAACCCCAAATCTATGTTCAGTCACTCGAGACGGGAGTACGGCGGGCGCTCGAAGCAGGCGTCGGTGCTCATTACCTACCAAGCGGCCATGTTGTCTACGCACGAGGTGACAGCTTATTCGCCCTGCCATTCGATCTCAGGCGCCTCGAGGCGACCGGTACGCCAGTGAGAGTTGTCGGTAACGTTCTCACCCGGGGCGGCGTTCCACAGGTGGCTTTCTCCCGCGCGGGCTCGTTCGTGTTCATTCCAACGACGCCGCTGCCGCGTACGCTCGTGTGGGTTGAGCGCACGGGAGAAGAGCAACCGTTGCAGATGGCCACTCACTCTTACTTCCAACCACGCCTGGCGCCCGATGAGCGGCGGCTGGCCGTCATGATCGTCGGTGACGATTTCTCTCCCGATCTCCAGGAAGTGGGGGCAGATGTGTGGTTGTGGGACTTTTCGCGCGAGAATCTGAGTCGATTGACTTTAGGGGGTGGCCACAATTACCTGCTTTGGACTCCCGATGGACGTCGCGTGAGCTTCTTATCAGGGTCCGGCGGCCCCGCGAGCGGCGGGCGCGGGACGATCTCATGGAAACGAGTGGACGACTCCAATTCGAAGGAAGAACCGCTCTTGTCCGGTGACGTCGTTGGGCCCCCGCTTTCCTGGTCGCCCGACGGTCGCGTACTGGCATTCGTCTACCTTCATCCCGTCAATCGTCAGGATATTTGGACAGTGCGTCTGGAGGATAAAGCGCAGGCGCGGCCGTTTGTGCAGACCCGATTCGCCGAAGGTGGTCCGGCGTTTTCACCGGACGGCCGATGGCTCGCCTACGTATCTGATGAGTCCGGTCGCAGCGAGGTCTATGTGCAACCGTTTCCAGGCCCAGGAGAGAAGTTTCTGATCTCGACGGGTGGTGGTTACGAGCCGGTCTGGCCACGGCGTGGACGCGAACTGTTTTACCGTAACGACAACGCCATGATGGTCGTCGACGTGACGACGGGTACCACCTTCAGAGCTGGAAAGCCCCGACGTCTATTCGAGGGACGCTACGCGAGGAGCACCGCGGTGTGGTCCAACTATGACGTCACGTCCGACGGTCAGCGATTCCTCATGGTCAAAAGCGTTGAGGAGTTCACGTCTCCGACGCAGATCAACGTTGTGCTGAACTGGTTCGAGGAACTGAAGGCGAAGGTGCCCGCCGGGAAATAGAGGTCGGCGACAGCCGTCACCGGTCCGCCGGGCATTTTGTCAGACGCGCTAGGTAAGCGGCTCGCCACGAGCCATAACAGATGTTCTTGAACCGCCATGCTCAATGAACGACGCCTCGCCGACGGACGCGTCGAGCTTGTCGACACGCGCCGTGTCGAGGCGAGCGCGCTCTACAACCACGACCTCGCGCCCGTGCCGTTGTCGCGACGCACCTGGACCACCTACAACTACGCCGCGCTCTGGGTGAGCATGGCGCACTGCATTCCGACCTACATGCTGGCGTCGGGGTTGATGGCGGCCGGCATGAACTGGTCGCAGGCGCTCGTCACGATTCTCCTCGGGAACACGATCGTCCTCGTTCCGATCCTGCTCAACTCGCATCCCGGCACCAAGTACGGCATTCCGTTTCCCGTCTTCGCGCGCGCCGCCTACGGAACGCTGGGATCGAACGTGCCCGCCTTGATGCGCGCGCTCGTCGCGTGCGGCTGGTTCGGCATCCAGGCGTGGATCGGCGGCGAAGCGCTGCACACGATGTTCAAGACGATCATCCCAGGATGGACCACGCTCCTGGGCTCCGGCATGGGCGGGCATACAACCACCGAGTGGCTGTCCTTCCTGCTTTTCTGGGGATTGAACGTCTTCATCATCTATCGCGGGATGGATCTGCTGCGCGCCGTGGAGAACTGGGCGGCGCCCTTCGTGCTGGTGATGGCCGGCGCGCTGCTGTGGTGGGCGGTCTCGAAGGCGAACGGCTTCGGACCGCTGCTCGCGCAGCCCGGAAAGTTCCACACGCTCGGCGAATTCTTTCCGGTGTTCGTGCCGTCGCTGACCGCGATGATTGGCTACTGGGCGACGCTGTCGCTGAACATGCCGGACTTCACCCGCTTCGGCAGGAGCCAACGCGAGCAGATTGTCGGTCAGGTTGTGGCGTTGCCGACGACGATGTCGCTGTTCGCCGCGATGGGCGTGCTCATCACGAGCGCGACCGCGATCATCTACGGCCAACCCATCTGGGATCCGGTGCAGCTCGTCGGCCGCTTCTCCTCGCCGTTTGTCGTCGCCATCTCGATGTTCACGGCGGTCG
>JAHFUJ010000366.1:2140-4271 GCA_023265105.1 Acidobacteriota bacterium | reverse complement strand
CCATGCCGCCGGCACCAAGGCGCGCAGTGACTTCGAACGCGCCAATGCGACGGCGGATCAGGTCCCGCGGTCCGACGGCCAGCACGCCCAGCCCGCCGCTCAGAAATCCGCCGGCGGTTGCGGCGTGCGCAAGCAGCGCCTCCACTTCCCGCCGCGGGAACATCGCGTACGTGTTCGCAGACCGCGCCAGCCAATTCGCTGACGAGGGCGATGTTCAGGTGGGCGTGGTCGTCGGCGCGGTGATCGCGCACGAGCTCGGGCACCTGCTGCTGCCGGTGAACGCGCACACGCGTGATGGCATCATGCGCGCCGCATGGACCCCATCGTTCATTCCCCGATCCGGAGTCGGCGTACCCGGATTCGACCACGTGCAGGCGCGTTTGCTCCGCCTGCGAGTGGCCGATCGCGTGGCGTCGCGGTGATCGGACTTCGCGTGCTGGCGCGTGCGCGTCGAGCGCGAGCCTCACCTGCCCAATGCCAACGCTCATGCTGGAACGCTCAGCGATTCGAGACGCCGAAGCGTGTCCGTTTCGCTTCGTCGCGCGTTGCGCCAGCTCCTTCTACCGGACCGGTGGGTGTGCGGAAACGGCGGGCGACTCCGCCCGGACTAATCGTTCGTGAGTGGTTACACTTCTTGGTACAGGCAGCAGACCCATCCGGCCAATCCCCGAGCGAATTCCTTCCAAACAGTGAGAATCTTGAGCCAGCAGGCCTCCGGTGTTTTGTCGAGGAAGTGCTGGAAGTGAAAATCGGCGATTTTGAGGAAAATGGCTCCTCAGGCCCGCCTTCGCCAAGGCTACGGCGCGCCGATCTTCGGAGCGAGACTCGCGTGAACTGTGAGCGAGATGGCTCCTCAGGCTGGACTCGAACCCGCCTCCGCTGAAGCTGCGGCGGGCAAGCCAGCAACCCTCCGGTTAACAGCGCAAGGCAGGTCGTCGGACTCGTGGGTTCTTCGTGCCGGTGGCTCGGATGAGAACCTGTTGATAGCTGGTGTTCGGCCCAGAATTGTTCAGAGATTGTTCAGACCCTTCCTCAGGTTCTAGACACGTGGTATATTTCTAGACAGGAGAAGCCAATGGCCCTCAGCGTGAAGGATCCCGAGGCCGACCGCCTCGCCCGGGAAGTTGCCGCTCGCACCGGGGAGACGCTGACCACGGCCGTCGTCGTCGCGCTGCGTGAGCGCCTCGCCCGGCTGCGTGGTCGGCCCAGGCGCCGACGGCTGCGCGACGAGCTCCGCGAGATCGCGCAGCGCTGTGCTCAGCTGCCGACGCTTGATGATCGCACTGCGGACGAGATTCTGGCTTACGACGAACGCGGCTTACCCCGCTGATGGTGCTCGACACTTCCGCACTGCTCGCTCTGCTGCTCGACGAGGCGGAGGCCGAGGAGTTTCGGGCGGCAGTAGAGGAAGACACAACTCGCCTGGTCTCAGCGGCCACACTGCTCGAGACGGCCCTGGTCATCGAGGCGCGGAAGGGCGAACCTGGCGGACGCGAACTCGATTCGTTGATCCAGAAAGCCGAGATCGTGGTGGTCGCCGTCGACGCAGAGCATGTGTCGGAGGCGCGAAGGGCCTATCGGCGCTTCGGCAAGGGACACCACACAGCTGGACTCAATTTCGGAGACGTCTTCGCCTACGCGCTGGCCCGCACGTCGGGCGAGCCACTCCTCTTCAAGGGCGATGATTTCGCCAAGACCGACATCGGTCGAGTCACCTGACTCTCCGGGCGTCAATGAGTGCCTGCTTTCGTGGCGCTGATTCCCGACAACCCATCGGCCATTTTAGAGCCGGGTCGCCTACACCCGTGATCCACGGCCTCGCTGACCGCATGTGCGACGCCAGCGGTGGGCGAGCGACTGCTGGAGCCATTTCCGGCGCAGAACTCGTTCTGATCGAGGGCATGGGACATAACCTGCCACCCGGACTGCGGGCCCAGCTGGCGGCGCGCATCGCAGAGTTTGTGTGGCGCGCGAAGGGCTGTTGAATTCAGCCGTCGGAGTTGTAGAGTCCGATAGCGAAGTCACCCCGTGCTGAAAGTTGTCGAGACACCACGCTCGATACTGTCGCCCTACGTTCCGCTGTGTTCAGCGCACACAATCTCGTACTTGATACCCTCCAGATCTTTGAAGA
>JAHFUJ010000366.1:0-2040 GCA_023265105.1 Acidobacteriota bacterium | reverse complement strand
TGGTGCTGCTCTACGAAGTCAACGCGATGTACCGGCAGATTTTCATCGACGGCCGGCCTCAGCCGAAAGATCCCAACCCCACGTGGAACGGGTACTCGACGGCGCATTGGGAAGGCGACACGCTGGTCGTGCAGACCGAAGGCTTCCGTGACCACCTCTGGATCGACACGTGGGGCAGCCCGATGAGCGATGCCGCGAAGATGACGGAGAAGATACGCCGGCCGACTTCGGGACGCTCGAGATCGAGCTGACGATCGACGACCCGAAGGTCTACACGAAGCCGTTCACCGTCAAGCTGACGGACAACCTCGAGGCCGACACGGAGCTCGTCGACGAGTTCTGCCTCGAGGGCGAGAAAGATTACGAGCAGCTGCAGCGTTTGCGAGGAAAGTAAGACGCGCGCATCACGTCTCGCTTGAATGCCGGAAACGCCCGAACGGAAGGCACGACGCCAGATTGCGTCTTGGGGGAGGCGGTCGGCATCGGCGCCATCCGTCCGCGTCGAGGCCCGCATCTTTCAACACCGCGTGAAGACCGACCTCGCGTTGGATCGTAGCGATGGGCCGTCGGATGCGGCGAGTGGCTGTGACTACGTGATTGACGTGGCGTCGCCGATTCAGCGAACGCAGCCGTGGACATGTTTTGCTTGACCTCGCCGGCTCGATCTTCACGATCGCGCTGGGGCTGGAGTGCGATGACGAAAGTGGTGCAGAATCCAGTGGCGTTCGTCCGTACGGTCACATTCCAGGCCGGCCTATTATGGAGATGGAGCACGGCCATGGCGGTCTCGAAAGGACTTGAGCGAAGGAGATACATGAAGACGCTTCTGAATGCGGCGCTGCTATTCACTGTCGTATCCGCCACGGCGCGGGCGCAGATCAACGCCGGCGAGCTGAAGCCGGAACCGGGCCCGCCGTTCACGATGACCCAGGTGGCGACGTTCAAATTGCCCTGGCGCATTGCCTTCTTGCCCGATGGGCGCATGCTCGTCACCGAGAAGGTCGGCCCGGTCTGGCTGGTAACCGAGCAAGGGGTGAAGACGCCGATCGAGAACGTGCCGGCCGTCCTGTATCAGGGCCAGGGCGGGATGCTGGGCGTGTTCGTTTCGCCGCACTACGCGACCGACCACAGCGTCTACCTCACCTATGCAGAGCCAGGCGACGAGGCGGGGTCGTCGGGCCTGGCCCTCGCGCGGGCCCGGCTGGGCATCGGCGAGAGCACGGCGACCCTGCAGGAATTGCAGGTGCTCTGGCGCCAGATGCCCAAGGGCCGCGGCGGACAGTTCGGCGCCCAGATCGCCTTCTCTCCCGATGGCCAGTACCTGTTCCTGACGGTCGGCGATCGCCAGCGCATGACGCCGGCGCAGGATCCCGATCAGGAACTGGGCAAGATCCTCCGCCTGACGCTCGAAGGCAAGCCCGCACCGGGCAATCCGATGGCCGGAAAGACGGGAGCGGCGAGCGTTCCCCTGATCAATCCGCCGCGTGATACCGAAGTGGCCAAGACCGCGCCCGTCGTCAGCACCTACACGCTTCCGGGGCCGAACCTGGCGCCTTCAGAGGTCTGGACCAGCGGTCATCGGACGCCTTACGGTCTGGCGTTCGCGCCTGACGGCCGGCTATGGGAAGTTGAACATGGTCCGAGAGGCGGCGACGAACTGAACCTGATCGAGCCCGGCAACAATTACGGCTGGCCGCTCGTCTCCTACGCCACCAACTACAACGGCGTGCCGATCTCAAGTCCGGATACCCGGTCAGATCTGACCAAGCCGGTGATCTACTGGACGCCCATCATTGCGCCGGGCAATCTCGCGTTCTACAACGGCACGATGTTCCCGCAGTGGCGGGGCTCGGCGCTGATGGGCGGGATGGCGACGCAGACGCTCAACCGCATCACGTTCGACGGCAGGGGCGGAGCCACGCCCGCCGAGCGCTGGAGTGTCGGCCACCGCATTCGCGACGTCGAGGTCGGTCCGAACGGCGCGCTGTGGATGCTCGAGGACGCCAATCCCGGCGGGCTGTTCCGCGTGACGCCGAAGTA
>JAHFUJ010000365.1 GCA_023265105.1 Acidobacteriota bacterium | reverse complement strand
GATCCTCGGGCGAAACCCCCTCCATCGCCGCGCCCGCGCCGAGCTCCTGGAGGATCGCCTCGACGTGGGGACGCAAAGAGGGATGGATGGGTTTTCCCGACGCTCGGGCCTGGAGTTCGGCGCCGAGGACCGCGAGCGCGCTAGCCGAGGCGGCCAGGTCGGCAACCAAGCCGCGAAGAGACTCGATGCTCATTGTTTCCTCTCCATGCGTGATGATAGGAGCTGTTTCGGAATCAGTTGGCTTTGTCCAGCTAACGAATAAAACGTTGTATGGGTGGACGGCGCCAACTGGCATTACCTGCCGCTCGCCGCGTCCACGCGCCCTCGCGCACACCGTGTCTTTGCGGCCATTCTGCCGGCGCCGTGGCCCCCGGTCAAGTGCCATCGGCACATGGATTTGCTGGATTCCCGCGGGCTCGCCGACCGTGGATTGGCCCCGGCGTCATATGCACGGGATCCGGTGGATGGGTGGAGGACGCCAATCGCAGGTGTGGCGTTACCGGCAGTTGCCGCCAGGCACGGCCACGTGACCAGGCACAGCCACGTGAAAGGAAGCGGAGGATTGCGACGGAGGTCGGCCATGCGGGAGCTGGTGGGTGCGCCGATTCCTGGCGCGCCAAACCTTGGACGAGCCGCTGGCAGACCAGGTACGCTCGTTCTGCGAAGAGTTGGAACAAAAACGGTGAGCGAACCGACTGGCATCGGCAGCACATCCAGCACCGTCGTCGATGAGCAGGGCGAGCGAATCCGTTGGCGGCGCTCGAACAGCTTCGACGCCGCATCAGAATTCGGCACTACGCCTATCGAACGGAGTACAGCTACGCGGACCTGGTGAAGCGCGGAATCCGGTACTCGGCTGGGCCGTGCTCGTGCGGGCCGTGGCTCCGACAGATCCCTGGGCAGTCCGACGTGCCGCAAAGACCACTTGCACTGATTGAAGTGAGACCGCGGGCTTACAATCCGGCCGTCGTGGTGACGGTGACGAGACGACGGCCAATCATTCTAGCTCAGCGTTGACCGCTTGTGCGTGTCCCTAACCACCGCGGCACAGCGTTGCGGCGCGCGCTGGCCTGGTCGGATAAGATCGACCCTTCCTACTCCGAGTTTCCTAAGACCAGCCTGGAAGTCTCGATGAAAACCTGTTTGTTCGCTGTCTTCGTGCTGCTTGCTGCGCCGTCGTTCGCCCCAGACACGCGTTAAGTTTGAACCAGCAAGCCTCCGGTCGATGGCGTATACTCTTGCCACAAACAGAAACACTCGAGGGCTCCCAGGCAAAGGCGCTTCATGATGCGAACAAAGACTTTCTTGCTCATCGTGCCTGCTGGTTTGGCGATCATTCTCACTGTGGCCGCATCCAATTCTTGGATCCTCGCCGCGGAGGACTCGGTAGGGTTGGCGGGACAGGTCAGCTCCACCGAGGAAGGCCTCATGGAGGGGGTGTTGGTCAGCGTTAGGAAAGCGGGGTCGACCGTTACTGTAAGCGTCGTGAGCGATTCCCGGGGGCATTACAGCTTCCCCCGGAGCAAACTGGCCCCCGGTCGGTATTCGCTCGGTATCCGCGCCGTCGGATACGAGATGGCTGATCCTGAAGCCGTCGAGATTACTCGGGAGAGAACCGTCACAACCAATCTGGAACTGCGCACCGCGAAACATCTTTCCTCGCAGCTCACGAATGCGGAATGGCTCTCGAGCATGCCCGGCACCGACGATCAAAAGGCCGGCCTGCTCAATTGTGTGGTCTGCCACACGCTCGAACCCATCGTCACTTCCAAGCACGATGCGGCTGAATTCGTGGCCGTGCTGCAGCGAATGGCGAGTTATACGAATTCAAGCTTTCCGCTACACGTGCAGAAACGGCCAGCTCCATGGCTTCTCGCTCCCCGCGGCGAGCAACTACGGCAGTCTCAGCAGCGGTTCGCGCAGTTCCTCAGCACGATCAATTTGAGCTCAGTCTCGACATGGGAGTATCCCCTCAAGACATTTCCGCGGCCCAAGGGGAGGGCCACGCAGGTCATCATCACTGAGTACGATCTTCCGCGTGCCACGATCGAGCCACACGACGTCGTCGTGGATTCGCAGGGGATCGTCTGGTATTCCAATTTCGGCGAGCAAAATATCGGAAGGCTCGACCCCAAAACGGCGAAGGTCAATGAATATCCCGTCCCAGTGTTGAAACAGGGCTTTCCGACCGGCAACCTTGGGATGCAGTTTGATCCAGATGGGAACATGTGGCTTGCCGCGATGAATCAGGGAGGGATCGCGAAATTCGACGCGAAGACCGAGAAATTCCAGACCTGGATTCTTCCACCGGAGTGGAACAACGATGCGACCCAGGTCAACATGGTACACCCCGAGCGCTCTTCCGTAGATGGGAAGATATGGCTTGAAAACCACGGCTACACCATGATTCTCCGGATGGATCTCCAGTCCGGCAGATTCGAGCCCTTCGAGCCGTTCAAGGGCGCATACGAAAAGGGCGAGAACCACAACATCTACGATGTCGTTCCCGACTCGAGGAACAACGCGTATTTCACGGATTTCGAACAGGGCCAGATCGGGCGGATCGACGCCAAGACCGGGAAAATCACTTTCTACCAGACCCCGACAGCCTACTCCAGGCCTCGCCGGGCTTGGATGGACTCCGACGACCGCTTCTGGTTTGCTGAATACCGTGTCAATAGAGTCGGCATGTTTGACACGCGTACCGAGCGCTTCCAGGAGTGGCTTGCGCCCACTCCATGGAGTGCCCCCTATGATGTCGTCTTGGACAAGAACGGTGACGTGTGGACTGGATCGGTGACGAACGATCGCGTGCTGCGGCTCGATCCTAAATCGGGTCAATCCAGCGAATACCTCCTTCCCCGCTCCACGAACATCCGCAGAGTGTTTGTGGACAATTCGACGACCCCGGTCACGTTCTGGGTGGGCAGTAATCACGGCGCCTCTGTTGTCGAAGTGGAGCCCTTGAATTAATAGACAGCCTTAGCGCGAATGGCTGATCGCGAATGGCTGATCGAACCGCGGAAGGCACGACGCGTAGTCCAGCCCGAAGACCGTTGTGATACGACTTCGGAGGCCGGAGTGGCTGAGTGGAAACAGCGCGCTGGCCGAGACGAGCAAATCAGCAAGACCTACAGGGCGCGCTAGTCCACGATCGACTGCGCGACTAGATCTTCGAACTCGCGCTGGACTTCCTGCATCGACGTCTGCACCATCAGCACGCCGACGAGTTGCTCCTTGGGATCGACGAAGAAATGCGTGCCCTGGGCGCCGGTCCATCCATACGTGCCGTCCGACAACATCGTGCCGCGCGCGGCGTGATTGGTCACCACTCGAACACTCAACCCGTAGCCTTCGCCCGCGGGCCGTCCGGGCAGCGTGTCGAGGACATGAGCGGCGCTCATCATCTCCACCGTCTTGCGGCTCAGCAGCCGTTTGCCGTTCAACTCGCCGCCGTTCGCCAACATCATCCCCAGCGGAATGTAGTCTTCGGCCGTGCTGTACAAGCCGCCCGAGCCTCGGAAATACACATTCCTCCCGAACGTGTCGTTCGGCATCGGTGTCTTCGTCAGGCCGTTCGGGCCGCGCGCGTACACCGTGGCCACGCGCGGCATTTGGGCATCGGTTGGCCAGAACGTGATGTCTTTCATGCCCAGCGGATCGAAAATGCGAGCGCGGACGAACGTGTCGAGCGGCATCCCCGACGTAATCTCGACGATGCGGCCCAGCGTTTCGAAGCCGGCCCCTGGGCTGTACGTCCAGCGCGACCCCGGCTGGAATTCGAGCGCCGTGCCGCCCAGGCGCGGGATGTAGTCGGACAGCTTCTCGCCCTCTTTGCGGGCCACTTTCGCGATGTCGCTGTTGCCCATCGGCCCGCTTCCGAGGCCCGACACGTGGGTCAGCAAATCCTTGATCGTGATCTCGCGCTGGGCCGGCACGGTGTAGAACTGGGGTTCGGCTCCGCGTCCACCGTTAGCCTGCGCGGCGCTGGACTGCGCGATGCCAACCTTCATGCCGCGGAATTCGGGAATGTACCGCGACACCGGATCGTTCAGGTGGAGCTTCCCTTCCTCGACCATCATCATGAGGGCCACGCCGACAACCGGCTTGGTCATCGACGCGATGCGGAACATCGCCGCCGGCGTCATGGGGTGCTTCGATTCGAGATCCATGACTCCCAGGGCGGAGAGATGCGCCACCTTGCCCTTGCGCGCCACGATCGTGACAGCGCCCGCGAGATCGCCGGCCGCGATGTGCCGCTGAATCATCTGG
>JAHFUJ010000364.1 GCA_023265105.1 Acidobacteriota bacterium | reverse complement strand
GAAGCGGGAACCCGAGCGCTTCCATGTGGCCAATCAGACGGCCCTGCTGATGGCGGACGGAGGCCAGTGGTTTCGCCAGCTTCTCTCGGTCCCATCGAAATTTGGGCCAGTTGGGCTGGCGATAGATGTACCGACATTTTCGCCGCATATTATGCGGTGATTATAGCAATTAATCGCCGCATCCAGCAAGACGATAGCGCGCCGTGAAGGATGCGGTGCGAGCGGCCGGGATTCCGAGGCCGGCGACGTGTCACAGTCTGCGTCACTATGCCGCGTGCCGGACTATGCCGCGTGAGTCCTGACGAGTGTGTGTTTCTACGGGTGGTTGTCGTGAGGACGCGGCATAGCCAAGGGCCCTGTCTCGGCGACACGCTGAGGCATGGACACACCACTTCACTATTTCTTCAGTCGCCGTACGAATCCCAGGACGTTCGACGTCCTCACGCGCGGCCCGTTGGGTCCGTACCTCACGGCCTACGCACAACGCTTGCACGACGACGGCTATGCGACTCAATCGGGCGAGTTGCAGCTTCGCATGCTGGGGCACTTCAACCAGTGGTTGGAGCGCCAGCGCATGGTCGCCGCGGCGGTCACGTCGTCGACACTGGAACGATATGTTCGTTCCAGACGACGAGCGGGGAAGCTGCGCCGGGGCGACCCGGCCGCCCTCGTCCGGGTGTTGGCCATGCTGCGACGCGATCACGCGGAGCCCCACGCGGTGCCGCTGACCGCGATCCAGTGTGTCGTGCAGGAGTTTCAGGACCACCTCCGGCACGAACGGGGTTTGGCGGACGCGACGCTGACCAACTACACGCCGATCGTCGCCGCCTTCCTCGTGGCGTGTTGTCCTGCAGGCGTCCCTGACTTTCCTCGAGTCACCGCTCGCGCGATTGCCGACTTTGTCCGACAACAGGCCGAGCGCATCACGACGAAGCGCGTCACGCTCGTGGTGAGTGCGCTGCGGTCCTTTCTCCGGTACCTGCTCCAGCGCGGTCTGATCACCACCGACCTGGGGGCGTGTGTACCGACGATCGCCACATGGTCCCTCTCGACCGTGCCGAGGTTTCTGCCGGCTGATCAGATCCAGCGCATCTTAGACGCCTGCCCGCGAGACACCGCGGTCGGGACACGCAACTACGCCATTCTGCTGCTGTTGGCACGGTTGGGGCTTCGCGCCGGTGAAGTCGTGGCATTGACGCTGGACGACATTGATTGGGGCGCGGGCGTGATCACGATCCGAGGCAAAGGCAAGCGCGTGGCGCAGATGCCGGTGCCCGTCGACGTCGGGGCGGCGATGACCGCCTACCTCTGTCACGCCCGCCAAGCCTGTGCGAGTCGTCGAGTGTTTCTCCGGGCCAAGGCGCCATTGCGGGGGTTCGCCAATTCCATCGCCATCTGTTCCCTGGTGGACCGGGCCCTCGAGACGGCGCACGTGGACTCGGCCTACCGAGGCACCCATCTGTTTCGACACAGCCTGGCCACCCACATGCTCGCCCAGGGCGCCTCCTTGCCGGAGATCGGCGACGTCCTGCGGCACCGCCGTCCCGACACCACGGCCATCTACGCGAAGGTCGACGTGGTGGCGCTCCGTTCGATCGCCCTCGCGTGGCCCGGAGGTGACCAATGACCCCGCTGCGAGCGGCCGTCGACGAGTACATCGCGCTCCGGCGAAGCTTGGGATTCAAGCTGCACGGAATGGCCGCGGACCTCCAGGATTTTGTGTCGTTCCTGGAGCAGCACGACGCGCCTGTCATCACCGCGGCGCTGGCGGTGGCTTGGGCGATGCAACCAGTGGACCACCAACCCAGTGATTGGGCGCAGCGCCTCGGCTTCGTGCGCGTGTTTGCGCGCCACTGGAGCGCGACCGATCCGCGCACCGAGATTCCGGCGGCCGGGTTGCTCCCGTTTCGACCGCAGCGAGCCCGGCCCTACCTCTACACCGACGAAGAGATTCGCCACTTACTGGTGGCGACGAAGACGTTGCCGTCCCGCAACGGCCTTCGCCCCTGCACGTATCACTGTCTCTTTGGGCTTTTGGCGGTCAGTGGGATGCGCATCAGCGAGGCGATCGCCTTGGAGCGCCGCGATGTCGACCTGCACGACGGCCTCCTCACGATCCGGAAAACGAAGTTCAACAAGACGCGGCTGATTCCCCTGCATGCCTCTACGCGAGACGTGTGCCTGGCCTATGCCCGCCAGCGTGACCGCGTGGTCCCGCACCCGAGCGCGCCGGCCTTCCTCCTCACCGACCGTGGGTGCCGACTGGAGATGGGCACGGTCCACCGCACCTTCTACGCGGTGTCGCGTCAGATTGGCCTGCGCGGACCCGCCGATCACACCGGTCCGCGGATTCATGATTTCCGACATCGCTTCGCCGTCAACACGCTGATTCGGTGGTATCGCGCCCAGGAAGACATCGAACGGCGATTGCCCGTGCTGTCCACGTTTCTCGGGCATGCGCATGTCGCCGACACCTATTGGTATCTGTCGATGCATCCGGAACTGATGCAACTGGCCACCAGCCGCCTCGAACAACGATGGGGGCTGACCCATGAAGACTGACCTCAGCTTTCCGACCTTGTTGGAGCGGTTCTTTACGCAGCGGCTCATCGGGCAGCGCCAAGCCAGTCCGCATACGATCGCCTCGTATCGGGACACGTTTCGGTTGCTGCTGCGCTTTGCCAGCCACCGACTGCACACCGCGCCGTCCGCGCTGGCGCTCGAGGAGCTCAACCCCGCGGTGATCGGCGCCTTTCTCGACAGTGTCGAGTCCGGGCGTGGCAATAGCGCCCGCAGCCGCAATCTGCGTCTCACGGCCATCCGATCCTTCTTTCGCTACGCGGCGTTCGAGGCCCCGGCCCAGTCTGGGCTCATCCAACGCGTGCTCGCGATGCCGAGTAAGCGGTACGAGAAAAAGCTCGTGGGCTTCCTGACCCGGCCGGAAATCGACGCCCTATTGGCGGCACCGGACCGACACACGTGGCTGGGCCGTCGCGACCACGCCTTCCTGCTCGTCGCGGTGCAAACCGGCTTGCGGCTCTCGGAGATGACCCGTCTCCGCCGGGACGATGTCGCGCTCGGCACGGGGGGCCATGTCCGCTGCGTTGGCAAAGGGCGCAAGGAGCGCTGCACGCCGCTCACCAAGCAGGCCGTCCAGGTGCTCAAGACGTGGCTGCAGGAGCCGGGTCGCGGCAGCGGCGATGTCATCTTTCCCAGCCAGCGAGGCAGCCAGCTCAGTGCCGACGGCGTACAGCACCTGGTGAAGAAGCATGTCCTCGCGGCCCGACGGACCTGTCCATCGCTCATCCAGAAGCAGGTCTCACCGCATGTCTTGCGACACTCAGCGGCCATGGAACTCCTGCACGCGGGCGTCGATCGATCCGTCATCGCTCTCTGGCTGGGGCACGAATCCATCGAAACGACGCAGATGTACCTCGATGCCAACCTGGCGCTCAAGGAAGCGGCATTGGCCAAGACCGCTCCGGCCAACGCTCCATCACTAGGTCGATACCGACCTGAGGATCAGCTCCTCGCGTTTCTCAAGGGATTGTAGGGCTGCCGGCTATGCCGAGTACAGACAGCCAGCGTTTCTTCCGCTTCCCCGGAGGCGCTGGATCCGAACTGACTCACGCGGCATAGTCCGGCACGCGGCATAGTGCCGCAGATCGTGAATGCGCGGTCGGCGTGCGCGTCCCTGGGCAGACCACGCGAGGCACTGCCGGATCCGGCTGAAGGTTTTTTCCACCGTGGCCCGTGTGAGCGCTGACGCGCGATCGGTTTGGAAGAAGCCACCCGACCGGGGCGTCGCCCGGCACGCATCGCGGTCGGTGGCGTACTGGGTGAGCGCCTGCATGGTGGTCGGGTGGAGCGGGACGAGGCGGGACTTGCGGAATTTGCTCTCTCGGACGGTAAGAACGCCGCCGGCCAGATCGACGTCGTTGGGCGTGAGAGCGCGCGGGCGACGACCTCAGAAACAGCGGTGCTGGAAATCGGCCGACCCCGCCGGGGTCCGACGTGCTGCACAAACACGCGGCGTTCAGTGGTCGCCGGGCGCGCCTGACGCAGATAGGCCACGATCGCGCGGCCGGCCTCGCGCGGAAGAGGAAGCACGGCCCCTCGGCGCGTCTTGCGGCTGCGCAGATGGACGGTGCCTGCGCGCCAGTCGAGGTCCTCAAGACACAGGGCAGCGACTTCACTGGGCCGAAGCCCCAAGGTGGAGAGACACACGACGATCGCGCGGTCACGGTGCCCGCACGGTGTGGAGGTGTCGAAC
>JAHFUJ010000363.1 GCA_023265105.1 Acidobacteriota bacterium | reverse complement strand
CCGATGACCGGACCGATCTTCGTCGAGGGCGCCGAGCCTGGAGACGCGCTGGAAATACGGATCCTCGCCATCGAGTTCCTTCATCCGTTTGGCGTCGTCGCGTTCAATCCCGGCGGCGGCGTCATCCCCGACGACTTTCCCTACGCACATTTCCTGCTGCTGCGCTGGCAGCCCGGCGCCGACCGCGTCGAGTTCAGTCCCGGAGTATCGCTGAAGTTTGCGCCTTTCTTCGGCTCGATTGGGGTCGCGCCCCCGCCGCTCATTGGACGAATCTCGAGCCGCCCGCCCGGCTGGCACGGCGGCAATCTGGACAACAAGGATCTCGTGGCGGGGTCCACATTGTATCTACCGGTGCACGTGCGAGGCGCCCTGCTGTCGATCGGCGACGGGCACGGCATGCAGGGCGACGGCGAAGTAACGGGGACGGCGCTGGAGACGTCGCTCCGCGGGACATTCGAAGTGCGCGTTCGCAAAGGCCAGCGGCTGCGCTGGCCCCGCGCCGAGACTCCAACGCACTACATCAGCATGGGACTGCACGAGGATCTCGATGAAGCCACGCGACTCGCCACCCGTGAGATGGTCGAGTTTCTGGTCGCCGAGAAAGGGCTGTCACGAGACGATGCGTACGTCTTGTGCTCGTTGGCGGCCGATCTGCATGTGACGCAGGCTGTGGATCAAACGAAAGGCGTGCACGCGATGATCGCAAAGTCCATTTTCAAGTAGGCATCGTTCAATGTGCGGGCTCACCAACGGCTGGACCCGTGAGCGGCAGGACGTTGGGCCGACGGAAAGATCCCTTGCGATGACGGCACGCCAAGCTCTTGCTTTCGTTCGTAAGCACGGTGTCGTACTCGAAGCCGCGCAGGGGCCCGTCCCGTCGCTTGCTGAGTTCATCGCTGGAGAGCCAGTTCGGGGCAGCTGGTGGTCCCATCCGAAAAGTCACGAGATCTTCGCGGTGACCCGAGCTATCCGTGACAGCGACGATGTCCTCGTGTGTCGCCTGGTCAGGGGCAAGGTCACTTTTGTCCATCGGCGGTTGTGGCCCGCTCTCGTCCGAGCGGCCGACCGGCTTCGATCGGATCACCTTTCGCAGGTGCGCGAAGTCCATACGAGTTCGGGACGTCACGTGACCAAAGAAGTCCGCTTCCCCGATTGGGTTCCGTCGGGCGTCCGCGCCGCTGCCCATCGCCTTTCGGAGAAAACGGCGCTTGCAGCGGTCGCCGCTTGGATCGAATAGCGATGCACGCGCGGCCCAACAGCGGCTGCACCCGTCGTTGAACTACCATGTCCCGCTTGAAGAAGAAGAGCCTGCCATCGCGTTTGCACGTGCGTTCCGTCACGGCGCCACGAGAATCAGCCCGACCGTTGACGGGGCACGTCGCCGTCGTCGCTGGCGCCACCCGCGGCGCCGGACGCGGTATCGCGCGTGCCCTTGGCGAGGCCGGGGCGATGGTGTACTGCACGGGGCGCAGTGTGCGCGGCAATCTCTCGCCGTACGGGCGCCCCGAGACCATCGACGAAACCGCGGACATGATCAACGCCGCGGGCGGTCTTGCGATTCCCCTGCGCGTCGACCACACGGTTGAATCCGAGGTCGAAGCGTTCTTCGCGCGCGTCGATCGCGAACACGGCCGGCTCGACGTCCTCGTCAACAGCATCGCGGGGGAAGAACCGATGATGGGTCAGTGGGGATCGTTCTGGAAGGCAGACTTGCACGAGGCCGACGCCATCTTCAGGCAGGCGCTCGTCTCCCACATCATCACCGCGAAATACGCCGCTCCAATCATGATTCGCGAGCGCCGCGGGTTGATCGTCGAGGTGACCGAGAACGACATCCTCGGCGCCGGTGGAAATCCGATGTCGCAAGTGGTGAAGCTTGGGCTCAAAGGATTCGCGCTGAACATGGCAACCGAGCTCAGGCCCCACGGCGTCGCGGCGATCGCCGTCACACCAGGGTTTCTCCGATCCGAGTCGATGCTGCAGCACAAAGGAGTAACGGAGGCGAGCTGGCGAGACGGCGGCAAGAAGGACAAGAACTTCCTCGAATCCGAGTCGCCGCTTTTCGTCGGGCGGGCCGTGGCCGCGCTCGCGCAGGATCCGAAGGTCCTCGACCGATCGGGTCAGCTGCTCAGCTCGTGGCAACTCAGCCGGGAGTACAAATTCACCGACTACGACGGCCGCCGCCCCGACTGGGGAAGGCTGGCGATCGATTTCTCGGTCCTGCCCCCACAGCTCGTCGACATGTTCAGAACCGGCACCCAGCTTCAGCTCAAGTGGCTAAACACCGTCGCGCAGCACACGCGAGAATTTCTCGCCAAGATTCCAAAGACGTCAGCGTTCAGGCGCAAACCCTCGGCGCTCACAAAGAAGGCGGCATCTCGACGAGGTGCTGCCCGGCGAACGACATAGAATAATCGAAACGAGCCGTCTAAAGTTTTGCAGCCGACGCGGCCGGTGGGTTGGCGGGCGAGGGGCATCGCCGTGATGATCCGCCAGGGCAGATGTAACCGCAGCCTCGAGTGAACCGGTACTTCGGTGAGGAGAGAGTATGAAAATCAGAACGCTGGTCGTGAGTGCATTAGCGGTGACGCTTCTGGGCGCGATTACCGGTGCGGCGGCCTTTTCGCAGCTGGCCAGTCCCGAGCGACCCGGATCCCGCCCTCTCGTGACGAAGGCGGAGTACGAGCGATGGCAGACGGAACTCTCAAACTGGGGCCGATGGGGGAAGGATGATGAGCTGGGGACCCTCAATCTGATTACGCCGGCCAAGCGCAAGCAGGCGGCGGCGTTGGTGAAGGACGGGTTCACGGTGTCTCTCGCCTCGGATGCGGCCACCCAAACGGCGGTCGACGTCCCCTGCCCGGTTGAGTGGGCGATGGTGACGGCTTCGCAATCGGGCGCGACGGATCGGATTGCGTACCCCTGCATCCACGGCGCTGGCGCGACCCACCTTGATTCATTCGCTCACGTGTTTTTCGGTGGCAAGATGTGGAACGGCTATGCGGTATCAGAACTGGTGACGAAGGAGCGCGGCGCGGCCAAGAACTCTATCCTGACCATGAAGAACGGAATCGTGACCCGGGGGGTTCTGTATGACATTCCGAAGCTCAAAGGTGTCCAGTATCTCGAGCCCGGAACCCGCATCTTCGCCGAGGACTTGGAAGCCTGGGAAAAAAAGGCGGGGGTGAAAGTCACTCCAGGCGATGCCCTCTTCCTGCGCTGGGGGCGTTGGACGCGGCGGGCCAAGCTTGGGCCATGGCCAGTCAACGATGCGATGGCCGGGCTCGATAATTCCGTCCTTCCGTGGCTGAAGCAGCGGGATATTGCGATCCTCGGGTGGGAAACGCCCGGTTATGCGCCGAAACCAGCAGGCGATATGCTCGGCAACCCCGTTCACGATTTCGTTCTGACCATCCTGGGTGTTCACCTCCTCGACCGCGCCGATTTCGACGCGCTGAGTGAGGCGGCCGCCGCGCGCAATCGGTGGGAATTCATGGTGACCATTGCGCCGTTGCCGATACCCCACGGGACTGGGTCGCCGGTAAATCCGATTGCCGTGTTCTGAGCCTCCGAGCAGGATCTCTGCCGGTGGGGCCCGACCAGGCGATGAAGCCGACGCGGCCTGATGCTCTGGCTCGGGGCGGTTTATCACCGATGCGCAAGAATTTTGCCTGTCTTCTCGTGGCCGTCGCGGGTGTGCTGGCCTCGATGACGAGACTTGACGCTCAGGCACGCGAACCTGCCCGAGAGAGTGGGTCGGTCGGAGTACAGGATGTGATCGCCAGCCACGAACCCGGGGTTGTGGAACAGGGCACCGACCCTGCGCCCGACAACCAACCCCGTCGGTCGCTCTCGATCAACTCCGGTTATTTCAAGAAGTACTATACCAACCCGCAAATTGCGGATGTTGGGATCGAGGCGATGCAGGGGTACAGCTTCTACAGTCAGAAGCTGGAAGGCCTTCTTCCCCCCAACAACATGATCCGCGTGGCGGTACGTTCCGCGACCCTCTTCGGCAATTGGCACCTATCGCTTGCGTTTGAAGTCGCCTACCACGAGCTCGGTCACGCCACGCGCGTTGGGGCTTACGGTTACAACTACAAATTTGGCGGCTCCCTGACTGACGCGACGGTTGAAGAGAACGGATTCTTCCAACACTACGGGCGTCTGCTGCGGAGTGGCGGGCTCCTGGTCAAGGGACCCGCTTCCGTTCATACGTATGATGCCAAGTTTGAACCGGCGGAGCGTAAGAATCTGGCGGGAACCGAGTTGGCCCGCTACTTGGCCAAGGAG
>JAHFUJ010000362.1 GCA_023265105.1 Acidobacteriota bacterium | reverse complement strand
CCGGGAGCGTCACGGTCGTGAGCGGCCAGTCGGCGGTCGCGCTTGCCGGCCAGGCGCCCGTGTCCCGCGTCGTCATCCGGCCCCGGGATGCCGTGCAGTGGGCGCTCTACTACCCGCCCGTCGTGGATTACCGACAGAGCGATTTCGCGAACGGGCCGCCCGGGAGCTGGCAGGCGATGGTCCGCCGGTCGATCGAGGCGTACCGGGACGGTGACTTGGCCCGGGCCTTTTCCGAGATCCAGGGGGTCCCGCCGGATATCAAGGATCCACGCTTCTACACATATCGGGCGGCCTTGCTCTTGACGGTGGGGCGGGTGGATGAGGCGAGCGTCGATATCGCGCAGGCGCTGGCGCTCGACCCGCGGCACAGCCGCGCGGTCGCGCTTCAGGCGATCATCGCTGTCACGCGCAACGAGAAGGGGGAGGCTCTTCGACAGGCCCAGCGGGCCGTTGAGCTGGATCCGGCGTCGGCCGTGGCACGGGTGGCGCTCTCGTATGCGCACCAGGCGGACTTCGACCTGAAAGGGGCGCTGGCCAGCGTCGAGCAAGCGGTGAAGCTCGGTCCGGACAACAGTCTCGCCTGGGCTCGCCTGTCCGAGCTCCACCTGTCGTTCGCGAACCTGAGCAAGGCGCTGGACGCCGCGCAGAAGGCTGTGCAGCTCAATCCCAAGCTGGCGCGCACGCAGAGCGTCCTGGGCTTCGCGCATCTGTCGCGGATCAAGACCAAGGCCGCGAAGCGCGCCTTCGAGGCCGCGATCGTCCTCGACTCGGCCGACCCGCTGGCGCGCCTGGGCCTCGGGCTGGCGACCATTCGGGAGGGGGCGCTCGAGTCCGGCCGACGCGAGATCGAGATTGCCGTGAGCCTCGACCCGGGACGGTCGATCCTTCGGAGCTACCTCGGGAAAGGGTACTACGACGAACGGCGCGATCAGCCGGCCAAAGAGGAATTCGCGACCGCGAAGGAGCTGGACCCCAAGGATCCAACGCCCTGGCTCTATGACGCGATCCGGAAGCAGAGCGTGAATCGCCCGGTGGAGGCGTTGCGCGACTTGCAGACCTCGATCGAGCTGAACGATAACCGCGCGATCTACCGCTCCCGGCTGCTGCTGGACGAGGACCGCGCAACGCGCAGCGCGAGCCTCGGTCGTACCTTCGACGATCTGGGCTTCCAGCAGCTCGCCCTGGTGGAAGGCTGGAAGTCGGTGAACGCCGATCCGACGAGCTACTCCGCGCATCGGTTTCTGTCGGACTCGTACGCCGCCCTGCCCCGGCACGAGATCGCGCGGGTGAGCGAGCTACTCCAGGCACAGCTCCTGCAACCCGTCAACATCAACCCGGTCCAGCCGCAGCTGGCGTTCAGCACCTTGGGGATATTGAGCGGGACCGGTCTGACCACCCCGGCATTCAACGAGTACACCTACTTGTTCGAGCGCAATCGGCTCGCGCTCCTGTTGAGTGGTATCGCGGGCGACCATGGTACCGCCGCTGACGAGCTCGTCCAGTCGGGCGTGCTGGGTCCGTTTTCCTACAGTCTGGGGCAGTATCACCACGAGACGAACGGCTTTCGCCGAAACAACGATCTCAACCTGGACATTTTCGATGGCTTTGCGCAGCTCACTCTCGTGCCTTCGACAAGCATCCAGGCCGAGGTGCGATCGCTGGAGCGCCGGCAAGGCGACCGGAATCTGCTCTTCGATCCGGACGACTTCTTTCCAGAGCTGAGAGTTAGGGAAGACACCGACATCGTGCGGCTTGGTTTCCGGCATGCGTTTTCGCCGAACTCCACCCTGCTCGGATCCTTTAGTCGCCAGGACCAGACGATCAACGAACGGGACTTCTTTCCGGGCATTGCCTTACGGACGACAGTGAGCGGGTACAGTGCGGAGCTCCAGCATCTGTCCCGCTCCGGACGAATCAACAGCGTGCTCGGCGCGGGTTATTTCCCGTCGGATTTCAAACGGATATTGGACGTTTTCGGCGTTAAGGACGTCGTCTCCGACTTCAAAGATATCGAGCACACCACGCTCTACGAGTACCTCCAGATCAACGTTCCTGACACGGTGGCGTGGACGGTTGGTGTGAGCCTGGATGTGCTGAACCACGCCGTGGTCGACCGGGAGCAACTGAATCCGAAGGTTGGCGTCACGTGGACACCGATCCCAGGGACGACGCTGCGGGTGGCTGGCTTCAGGACGCTGAAACGTCAGCTGATATCGAACCAGACCCTTGAGCCCACGCAGGTCGCCGGCTTCAACCAGTTCTTCGACGACCACGATGCGACCCGCGCCTGGCGCTATGGGGTCGGCGTCGACCAAAAGCTAACAGCGCAGCTTTTTCTGGGAGGGGAGTGGTCGAGACGAGATCTGGACGTGCCGTTTGAGTTTGTCAAGGTGTCGACGGGCGAAAAATCCGTCGAGGAGGCCGAGTGGAAGGAGCAGCTCGGCCGCGCCTACGTGTACTGGACTCCGCATCCCTGGCTCGCGGTGAGCGGCGAGTATCAGTTCGAGCAATTGCGCCGGGAGCTCAACTTTGTCGGGGACGAGTTGTTCGGGTACCTGCAAACACACCGGGTGCCCGTCGGGATCAGGGGATTCCACCCGTCCGGGCTCAGTGCGGGTATCAAGGCGACATACGTCGATCAGAGAGGGCGCTTCGGCGACCCCGAAAGTGGGCCGCTCGTGAAGGACGACGATCAATTCGTGCTCGTAGACGCATCAGTTGGCTATCGGCTCCCGAAGCGACTGGGCCTGCTCAGCATCGAGGTGCGGAATCTCTTCGACACACGGTTCAAATTCCAGGACACGGACCCGGCGAACCCGTCGCTGTTCCCCGAGCGCCTGGTGTTCGGCAGATTGACGTTCGCGTTTTAGGGTGGGGTGTTCAGATCGGAGGAGACGCGACTGAGGCGCACGGTGACTCAGCCGCCGGCGTTGAACGAGGTGGAGTGCACTAATGGCGGTCTCGAAACGTAGGGCCATGAAGGGGGAAACGTATGAGAAACGTCATCCGGAGGGTGGCACTTGTCGTCGGAATCTCCGTGTTCCTGTGCAGTGAGGCGATCGCCTTTCCCAGTGCGCTAAACGTACATGTGACCGGGACCGGGAAATTGATCCAGCTTACGGCGAATGGACAGAAAGGCGACCCTGCTTGGCCGCCGACTGGAGCGGGTTACGGGGGCGGGATCAATGTCCTGTACCAGATTGGCAGGATTGCTCACAACAATGACGCGGCGGTGTGCTTCGTGGCGACCGAGCAAGTTCTGGCAGCTATTTCGAAGACAAAGTGTGTGAGGGCAAACGCCGCTACGCAGGCAGATGGGTACGGCGGAAAATGGAGGCTAAAGGTGCTCCTACGCGGTGATGAGTCCTTAACAAGCGATTTCGTCATAGACAACGTTAACGCCGTCGACGAAGTCGATCCAAACAATGTGACCGCCTTGGAAGACAGGGCGACTCTGTCGGTTGAGCGGTTCAGCAAAAGTCACTCCTGCTACTACTCGCACGGGATCAAAATCTGTCCATGAGATAGCGGAGGCCGAGCGTCCTCGGGCCAGGCGCCAGGCGATCTTAAGCCTGGTGCCGAGCCCTCTCTCGCGAGCAACAGCTCCGCGGGTGAATCGGCGCCGGGGGGCCGAGCGGGGATCGAGGCGCAGGGACTACGCATGCGAGGGGCCGGCGACTGACGGTGTCAACGAAGCCGGCGTTCTGGGAGAACACTCCGTGGACCTGGTGGGAACTGCCGCTGTCAAGCCATTTCTAAATTTGACCGAAGGGGTGATCGTCGCGCCATTCATGATGTGACCAGGCGGCGGTCGTCAATGCCGTCGAGCGCCCGGCCCGCCGGAATTGCCCAACGCGATGCACGACACCGCTCGAGGGACGGCGGGCGACTGCCGGAGAAAAATGGCATTCCCGATCCCGGGGATGTCTGTTAAAGATAGCACCGATGGATTTCACCCTGTCCCCGACCGAAGCGGCGTTCCGCGCGGAGCTGCGAAGCTGGCTCGGCCTCAACGCGCCCGGGGATTGGGCGAAGCTCCGCCGCCGATTCGGCTCGCGCGAGGAACAGATCGAGTTCCTGAAGGACTGGCAGCGCCGCCTGTACGCGGCGGGCTACGTCGGCCTCGATTGGCCGAGGGCGTACGGCGGCCGCGGGGCGTCGCTGATGGAGCAGGCGATCTTCTACGAGGAGATGGCGCGCGCGCGGGCGCCCGAGCTACCGAACGCGATCGGGCTCGACATGGCCGGCCCGGCGCTCATGCGGCACGGGACCGAAGCCCAGAAGCAGACGCATCTCCCACGGATCCTTTCGGCCGAGCA
>JAHFUJ010000065.1 GCA_023265105.1 Acidobacteriota bacterium | reverse complement strand
GATCTGGAGCCCCACATGCACCGTCTGTATGAACGACTGGTGCAGCGCGTCGTCTTCGAGCTCGGTGAAGAAGAGCCCATAGCCGCCGCGGATGACGGTGCGATCCGTCACCTGATACGCGAACCCGAGGCGCGGCGCCGCGTTGTTCTTGTCGATCGGCCGCTTGCCCGACAGCCACGGCTCGAACTTGACCCACTCGCCCTGCGCGCCGTGATCCAGGTCATAGCGGATGCCCAGGTTCGCCGTCAGCCGGTTTGAGATCTTCCAGTCGTCCTGGTACCACGCCGCATAGATTTCGCGCTTGAGTACGTACGCGAAACCCCCGATCGATATCTGGTAGTTGCGCATCAGCGGCGACAGCGGGGCCAGGTTCCACGTGGAGGCGTCGCTCCAGACCGGGAACAGCTGCTCGACATTCGCCGGCGGCCGCGAGTTGGACGTGAAGCTCCCGTCGCAGACCTCGCACCAGTTCTGGGGCATCGTGTAGCGGATGAACTCGCCGCCCATCCTCAGGTCGTGCCGCCCGCCCATCTGATAGGAGGTGGTGAGGTCGTCGCGAACCGAGGAGTTTCTCTCGCCGGTGCGCTGCGGGTTGTTGGTGGGCGAGCCGAAGGAATAGCCCGCGAAATTGATTCGCCCCGTGCCGCCTTCAATGGCCCGTCCCTTGAAGACGCCGACGTAAACCTGCGGGCTGCCCGGATGGCGCCGGTTCGGCTGATTCGACCATCCAGCCCTGGGTTCCAGCGTGAAGTAATTGACGTTCACGCCACCCTTGATCTCGTTCACGCTGTTGCTCGTGAGGACCTGCGTGTAGGTCGCAAACACCTGGTTGGCATGCCGGGTGTTTTTCATCGACGTCGACGGATGGGCCGAGGCGCCGCCGCCGCTGTGCGGAATCTCGGTGTCGAACTTATTCCACCGCAGCGACATCCGGTTCTTGGAGTTGAACTGCCAGTCCGCTTTCACGCCGCCCTTGGACTCCGTACGGGTGCTCGGCAGGTCGATGTTGAAGCTCGGATACGAGCTCGAGAACGTGATCGTGTTCGGCTCGCGTTCGTACTCCCAGTTAGCAAAGAAATGGATCTTGTCCTTCACGATGGGCCCGCCGAACGTCCCGCTGAGCTGCTGATCCTGGTAAGGAATCACGCGGTGCTGGATGAAGTCGGCCGCGTTCCAACTGTCCTTGCGGAAGTAGCCCGCGAAGGCCCCGGACGGGACGTTCGTGCCCGACTTCGTGATCGCGTTGACCAGCATGCCCTGCGTGCGCCCGCTGGTCGCGTCGAAGCGGTTCGTCGAGATCACGAACTCCGCAATCGAATCGCGGCTGTAGCGCGGCTGGTTCTGCGCGCAGCAGACCGTCAACGTCACCGACTGGCCGTCCACGTTGACCTGGAAGAACCCCTGCCGATTCTGCGGCACTTCGCCGCCTTCGTTCGCGCGGCTCCCCGGGGCCAGCAGCGCGAGGTCCATCCAGTTGCGGCCGTTGAGCGGAATATCCTGCATCTGGCGTGGGTCGATGTTGCCGGACATGTTCGACGAGGTGATGTCGAGGAGCGGCGCTTCGCCAGTCACCGTCACCGTCTCTTGCACTCCCGTGACGGTCAGCTCGAAGTTCAAGTTCACCTGCCGCCCGAGCAGGATCTCGATACCCGGCCGGACCGCGGTCGTGAATCCCGGAATCTCCGCCGTGATCCGGAAGACCCCTGCACGGACGGGAATGCGATACAGCCCGCGCTCGTCGGTGACCCCCACAAACGTGGTCCCCTGCGCCTCATTTGTCGCGGTCACCGTGACCCCTGGCAGCACGCCGCCGGTGTTGTCCCGCACGGTGCCCATCAACGTCGTATCCTGCGCGTGCGCCACCAGGGGCAACGCGAGCAACGCGACTGTCAACCAGACCAATCGCCCGAATTTCATGACAGCCTCCTTCTGGTAAACCACGTGTTCCGAGAGAGCGCCGCTGAAAACGCGGCCAATTATATACACGAATGTCGATACTACACCCGTGTATATTACGCGCGTCGAGGAGAGCGGATTGTCGTTACTTTCTAACGAAATGAGGGACGCGCAAATGTGAATCTGCGCGTCCCTCGCCCCTCGACTGCGCTCGGGGCGCCCTGAGCGAAGTCGAAGAGCGACGGAGGCCTAGTTCAGAACCCGATCCGGAACCCCAGTTGCACGACTCGGGGCTGGTACGCGATGTTGCTGTTGAACGACGGCTTCCCGTAGGCCGCGTTGCTTTCCACCGTCGTGTAGGACCCGTAGTTCGCGCGATTGAACACGTTGAACAGTTCCAGCTGACCATCGATCGTTCTCCGCCCGCCGAGCGGCACCCGCTGCTGGATCCGCAAATCCACTCTGTGGACGGGCTCCCCGACGAAGCTATTGCGCGGCACGATCGTGCCGTCCGGCCGCAGTCGCGCCGTTCCGGCCGCTCCCTGGATGCGCCGGTCTCCGCCATAGCTGGTGCCGAAGCGCTGGCCGGAGCCGAAGAAGTAGAGACCACTCATCTGGAATCCTTTGCGCAGATCCCAGATGCCGTTGAACGTCGCCCGGTGACGCTGGTCGCTCGCGGCCAGCGTGTAGATACCCCCGATATCCTCCGCGACCTTGAACGGAACGCGATGGACGATCGTCGGGATGGCGGCGCCGGGGACGAGCTCGGCTGTAAAGGGCTGCGAGTTCTCATCCCAGAATCCCCCTAGCGTGTATGTGGCATTGGCCTGCCAGCGATTGGCAAAGCGCTTCGTGAAGGAGCTCTCCCACCCGCGGTAGTTCGTTCGCTCGGTCATGATCTCTGCGCGCACGATTCCCCACTCGGGGAACGGGAGGTGAGTGATATCCGTGAAGGGATAGTTGGCGCCGGTCGCGGGGTTGTAGCTCAAATTGATGTTGGGCGCATATTCGTCCTTGCGCCCACCCGTAAAGACGAAATTCGACTCAAATGCCATGACCTGTCCCAGCTGCCGCTGCACCCCCATCGACACCATATGGCTGTACGAGGTGTCGTGCTTCCCAAACGGGATTTCGTTGGTGACGGAGCGCTGATAGCACCCGGGGGCGTTATGCGTGACATCGCAGGCCTTGGCGCTGACCTGATCACGGGTCGGCTTGGGCCCGTTGAACGGGTTCGCGGCCCAATCGGGGCGGCCGTCATTGATGAGCGTGAGTGTTGTGTGCTCCACCAACAGGTGCGACTGATGTGACGCGTCATTCTCGAGCTCCGTGAAGAACAGCCCGTAGCCGCCACGAATGACCGTCCGATTGGTCAACTGGTACGCGAAGCCCAACCGCGGCGCGACGTTGTTCCTGTCGGAGGGACGATGGCCAGACAGCCACGGCTCGTAATGCTCCTTTTCGCCCTGCGCGCCAATATCGAGGTCGTAGCGGATGCCAAGGTTCAGCGTCAATCTGTTCTTGACCGCCCAGTCATCCTGAAACCACGCGGCATAGAGTTCACGCTTCAGCCCCCAGGCCATGTTCCCGATGGAGATCCTCAAGTCGGTAAAGAGCGGCGACAGCGCTTGCAGGTTCCAGGTGGACGCGTCGTTCCAGACGGGGATAAGTTGCTCGATGTTGGCCGGCGGAGTGCGTGTGGATCGGAACGTCCCGTCGCAGGCGTTACACCAGCCCTGCGCCATCGTGTAGTGGATCCACTCGCCACCCGTCTTCACGTCGTGACGGCCGCCCAAGCCGTACGAGGTGGTGAGGTCGTCACGAAGCGAGTAGATCTTCTCGCCGGTGCGCTGCGGCGTATTGCCCGCCGAGCCGATGGTGTAGCCGGAGAACTGGAGGAGCGGCGTACCGCCCTGAATCTCCCGGCCCCCGAAGACGCCCTCGTAGATGGGCGCCGTGCCCGGTGGACGCCGGTTCCCAGTCGTCCCCCACCCGGCCCTGGGCTCAAGCGTGAAGTAGAGAGCGGCGACGCCGCCCTTCACCTGATTCACGCTCTTCGAGCTGAGCACCTGATTGAAGTCCGCAAAGTACTGGTTGGATTTCCGGAGCGTGAAAGACGATGTCGATGGATGGTTGCTCGCGCCGCCTCCGGAATTCGGAATCTCTACGTAGTACCTGGAGTAGCGGAAGGACATCCGCGACTGCGGGGTGAACTGCACGTCCACCTTGGGGCCCCCCTTGGACTCTGTGCGGGTGCCCGGCAGGTCGCGGTTGAAGCTTGGATATGCGCTCGAAAACGTGATCGTGTTCGGCTCGCGCTCGTATTCCCAGTTGCCGAAGTAGTGGATCCTGTCCTTCACGATCGGTCCGCCGAACGTCCCGCTGATCTGTTGATCCTGGTATGGGATCACCCGATTCTGGATGAAGTCCGCCGCGTTGAACTTGGCGTCGCGAAAGTACCCGGCGAACGTCCCCGATGACGTGTTCGTGCCCGACTTCGTGATCGCGTTCACCATCATCCCGGCCGTGCGTCCCTTGGTCGCGTCGAACCGGTTGGTCGTCAGCTCGAACTCCGCAATCGCATCGCGGCTGTAGCGCGGCTGGTTCTGCGCGCAGCAGACCATGAACGTCACCTGCTGCCCGTCGACGTTGATCTGGAAGTAGCCCTGGCGATCCTGCGGGATCTCGCTCGCCGCGTTCCCGCGGGCGCCTGGCGACAGCAGCGCCAGATTCATCCAGTTGCGGCCGTTGAGCGGCAGCTCCTGCATCTGCCGCGGGTCGATGTTACCGGCGATGTTCGATGAGGTGACGTCGAGGAGCGGCGCTTCGCCGGTCACCGTCACCGTCTCCTGCACTCCCGTGACTGTCAGGTCGAAGTTCAAGTTGACTTGCCGGCCCAGTAGGAGTTCCACGCCGGGTCGGACCGCGTTGGTGAATCCAGTAAGTTCCGCCGTGACCCGGTAGACTCCCGCGCGGAGAGGAATTCGATACAGCCCGCGCTCGTCGGTGACCCCGACAAACGTGGTGCCCTGCGCCTCGTTTGTGGCGGTGACCGTGACCCCCGGCAGCACGCCGCCGGTGTTGTCCCGCACGGTGCCCGTCAACGTCGCGTCCTGCGCGTGCGCGACCAGCGGCAACGCGAGCAACGCAACGGTCAACAACACCAATCGCCCGAGTTTCATTACAGCCTCCTTCTCGTAAGCCACGTGTTCGACGACGCCAGGTACTCTACGGGAGCAGCCGTCGAGTCGAGCGGATTGTAATGGTTTTTTCCCTGTGCGCATAGCGGCCCCTTTTGAGCGTCTGGCGCGGGGCCCGACGGTCACGGTGCTGTTCAACAATTTCGTCGTGGTATAGCCTTGAGCCCGACCGACTTCGGTTGGATGAATGATGCTCAAAACGGAGTTCCGCGTTCCCGACACGATGAAGGCCTGGGTGCTTGGAGATCCGGGCCAACTGAGACTTACCGACAAGCCCGTCCCCCGACTGGAACCTGCGGAGGTCCTGGTACGCGTCGACGCTGCCGCCATTTGCGCGACCGACCTCGAGGTGATTAGCCACGGCCCACCCGCATTGATCGATGGTGAGCTGCCGTTCAACAAGAACTTCACACCCGGCCACGAGTACATGGGCACGATCGTCGACGTGGGGCCGACCGTCGACGAGTTTGCGGTGGGCGAGCGCGTGGCCGTTGAAATCCACGCCGGGTGCGGTCGCTGCGAACGCTGCCGTCAGGGCATGTACACCTCCTGTCTGAATTACGGCCGCAACTATGGCCAGTACAACAAGGGTCACCGTGCGAACGGATTCACGACCGATGGCGGCTTCGCTCAGTACGCGGCGAATCACGTGAACACGCTCGTGCGAGTACCGGACGGCGTGAGCGATGAGCTGGCGACCTTGATTGTCACCGCAGGCACGGCGATGTACGGGCTCGACGTGCTTGGCGGGCTCGTGGCGGGCGAGAGCCTGGTGGTGACGGGCGCGGGACCGATTGGGCTCATGGTGGTCGCCGTGGCCAAGGCACTCGGGGCGAGCCCCGTGATCCTCACCGATATTGTCGACGAACGCCTGGCCGTCGGCACCCAGGTTGGCGCCGATCAGGTGATCAACGCGTCGAATGAGCCGGCAGTCGATGCGGTGCGCCGGGCTACGGGAGGGCGAGGCGCGAACCGTGTGTTCGAATGCTCCGGCGCGCCGAACGCGGTCGACGACGCGATCAAGATGGTCAAACGCGGCGGGCTGGTATGTCTCGGCGCATTTTCGCAGCAGCCCGCGCTGGTGGACGTCGGCTACATCGTCACCAATAACATCTATCTCTATGGCATCCGCGGAGAGGGACAGAGCGCCGTACGCCGGGCGGCGTCGCTCCTGGCGCAAAAGAAATTTGATCCGTCGCCCCTCCACACCCACACGTTCGCGTTCGACCAACTGCCCACGGCTTTGCGGTATGCGCGGGAGAAGATCGACGGTGCAATCAAGATCGTGGTCAAGCCGCAATCAATGAGCCGCCAGGCGGCGAGTGAGGACGTGTCGTTGCCTTGACAGTGCCGCGCGCTTTCGAGTTAGATTGCCGCGCACTCATCATTCGCGGGAGGAACGTCGATGAAGGGTTCCAAAGTTGCAGTGTGGGCAGGTTGGCTGCTGACAACGCTCGCGATCGGCTGTGCGTCCCAGCCGTCGCAGCCGGCCCAGTCAGCGGAGCAAGGCGCGACCGCGGCCGCCACCCCGCAGGCGGCACCGGCTGAAGATCGACAGGCAGAGGCCGGCCACTTTCCCGACCGCGAGTTCCTGCGCCTGAACCTCGACAAGCTCCAGTGGCGAGCCACGGAGAACAACACGCTTGGCGTGCAGACGGCGGTGCTCGAAGGCGATCCATCAAAACCGGGTTTCTATCTCACGATCAACAGGTTTCCGCCGGGAGTGATGAGCAGGCCCCACACCCATCCCGACGAGCGGCACTGCCTCGTGCTCAAGGGAACGTGGTACACCGGCGATGGCAAGGACTGGACTCCGGAAAAGACCGTCGGTCTGAAGCCCGGCGACTACATGAGACATCCGTCCGGCGGACTTCACTACGACGGCGGGCTCGACGAGGAAGTGCTGGTCGCGATCTCCGGCTATGGTCCCACGAGGGCCGATGTGCTCGACCATGGCGAATTATTTGGCCGATCCCGTCCCGCGAAATCATCGAAGTAGATAGGTAGATGTAGAGGCGGACATTTCCGCCTCCGCCAAGGCTACGGCGGGCAGGTCCTCAACAGGAGAACAGCAATGCTGAAACGAATGGCGGTCGGAATAGCTGTCGCGGCATGTGCCGCCATGGCGTTGCAGATTCAGGTTAGCGCGCAGCAGGGACGCGGGGGCCGCGCAGCTGCAGGGGGCACGATCGGGAACGGTCCCGGGTATCCGACGCCGGAGCAATACGCGAACTCGAAAGAGGCGCAGGCCCACGTCACGAAGGCGAAGGCGATTGCCGGCACTGATGCGAAGCTGATGGCCCGCGTCGAGAACACGTGCGGTCCGCTCGGGCCGCAGCGTCCGGCGCTGGAACGCCAGAACGCGGGGCAGGCGGCTGTCCCGAACGCGCCGGTCGAGCCGGTGAAGATTCTCGACAACCTGTACTACTTCGGCTTCAACTCGATCGGGGCGTGGGCGATTCCCACGAGCCAAGGGATCATCCTGATCGACGCGCTGAACACGGTGAAGGAAGCCGAGGAAATCATCGAGCCCGCGCTGCGGAAGGTGGGTCTCAACCCCGCCGATGTCAAGTACGTCATCGTCGGTCACGGCCACTTCGATCATTTCGGCGGCGCGCCGTACTTCCAGCAGAAGTACGGGGCGCGGGTCGCGATGAGCAACGTCGACTGGGACGTCATCGCGCGGCCGAATCCCAATGCGAACGCCGCGCAGGCGGCCAGACCTCTGCCGAAGCGTGACGTCGAGGTCACCGACGGGCAGAAAATCACGGTCGGCGATACGACCATCACGCTGTACGTCACACCCGGCCACACGCCTGGCTCGCTCGCCTACATCATTCCGGGCAAGTACCGCGGCCAGCCGTTGAACGTCTTGATGCTGTCGGGCGCGAACATCACGCCGGACAAGGCGACGCTCGCGGCGTTCGAGAAGGCGCTCGACCACGCCAGGGAGGCAAAGGCGCGGATGCTGATCAACGGACATCCCGGACTGTTTGGCGACGAGCTCGGCTGGATGGACGAGCTTCGCAAGAATCCGAACGGGCCGAGTCAGTTCGTCTACACGCAGGACCAGTTCGCGAAGTTCATCGACATCATGAAGGAGTGCGCCGCGTCGCGCGTCGTGGCGATGGACTATAAGGCGGCCACGAACTAGCCGGCAGCAGGCAGCCGGCCGCCGGCAGCAAAAAGGGACGCGCGCCTTTTTCAGAAGGTGATCCCGCCGCTGACGCCGAACGTTCTCGGGCGTCCCATCTCGCCGATGTAGCCCGACGGCGCCAGGCTTCCGTACGCGAATGCAATCGGCACGTAGCGCGTGTCGAAGGCGTTCTTCACCCACGCTTCACCGAATACGTACTTCCCCCGGACGCCGCCACGGAAGTTCGATAGAGCGTAGGCATCTTGCCCGACGATGTTGGCGTCGTCGTACTTGAACGCTCCGTAGAAGACCGCCTCGGCGCGCCCGTAGAGCGTGGCGGCGGCGCCGAGCGCGCGCGCGAGCTGCGCGCCAACGCTGGCGGTGTAGTCGGGCGTGCCCGGCAGGCGGTTGTCCGAGACATCCCGACCGCTCGAGATGCTGCCGGCGCCGAACCTCGCGTGCGTGAGCCCTGCCGACGCGAACAGATCCACGGCTGCGTGCGGCCGGGCGTTGAGCTCGACCTCGGCGCCGCCGCTGCGCGCGGCTCCGACGTTCGCGATATAGAACTGCCCAGGCACTGCGAGGTTCGGCAGGTTGAGCTGCAGGTCGCTCCAGTCGATATAGAAGAGCGCGGCGTTGGCCGAGACGCGACCGCCGGCCCACGACGTCTTGACGCCCCCCTCGAGGTTCCAGGTGCGCTCCTCGGCGTACGACTCCTTGCCGGCAGGAGACGCCGGGTTGAATCCGCCCGCCTTGAAGCCGCGGCCCACAGAGGCGTACGCCATTCGTTCCGGCGCGAAGCGATACGCGAGGGCCGCCTGCGGCGAGATATTGGAAAAGGTCTTGGTGACGTCCACTCGCATGGGGGGCGCGATTGCGGGCGCGTAGAACGTGTCGAGCTTCCCATCCTTGCTTTCGTAGTCCACACGGGCGCCGAGCGTCAGATCAAGCCTCTGCCGAACGGTGATGGTGCCCTGGCCGAACGCACCTACGCCCTTGTCGTCGAGCGCCGACTGCGGAGAATGCTGGCTCACGGGGAACGCGAGGGTCGGAGAAAGGACGTACGGTGAGAAGTGGTTGACCGCGTCCTGCTCGTAGTTCTGGGTGAAGAAGAAGACGCCGGACTGCCACCTCAGAACCGCCGCGTCGCCAAGCCGCGTCGGTGCGTTGGCGGCCGACGCAATGCGCACCTCCTGCGTGAACTGCGCGTCCTCCTCCCGGTTGTCGCGGGTGAGCAGCGGCAGCGGCGTGTAGTCGAGGTCGGTCAGGTCGCGTGTTGTCCAGCGGACGACGCCGGTCGTCGTCGCGAGGGCGACGCGGCTGCCCTCACGCCGTGTCAGCACGGTTGTCGACACCACGTCACGGTTGGTGTATCCCTCGAAGTCGCGCGCCACGTGGAAGGGATTGCGCCGCAACGCGCCAAGATCGTTGAGCGCGTAGTCGCCATCGCGCGCCCGCTCACCGCTGACGATGGCGCGCGCCTCCCAGTTGGCGGCCGGCGTCCAGAGCAGCTGCGCCTTCCCGAAGGTGGCCGATCGATCGTCGAGCGTCCTGCGGGTCGTGTCGTTGACCGTGAAGCCGTCGCGCGTGCTGCGGCCGAGCGCGAACCCGACAGCCACGCGCTCGGCGAGCGGGCCGGACACGGCCGCGCGCACTTCGCGTGACGAGGCGCTCCCGACGGGCACGGCCAGCGTCCCCGTCCATTCACTCAACGATGGCCGGCGGCTCGTGATGTTGATGAGACCACCGAGCGTGTTCCGGCCGAACAGCGCGCTCTGCGGTCCGCGCACGAACTCCACCTGGTCCACGCCTGCGAATTCCACGTTTGACGAGTTGGCGTTGAGCTGCGGCACGCCATCGATGAACGTGGTGATGCCCGGGTTGGCCGGGCTCGACCCGATCCCCCGGAAGCGGGGATTGCTGATCTTCCGCGCGGTGAGCTCCTGGAAGTACGTGTTCGGCGCGTAGAGCGCCGCGTCGCTCGCCATGCCGATCCCGGCATTGGCGAGCGCCTCGGTTGCGACAGCCGTGACGCTGAGCGGCAGTGTCTGTCGGTCCGCCGGCTCCTTCTGTGCCGTGACGACCACCGTCGGCAGCGTGATCCGAGCGGGCGTCTGCCCGGCGGGAGCCGCCGGCGCCTGAGCGGAGGCCGCCAGCGGCGAGAGCGCAGTCACGAGGGCAACCGAAAGGATCCCTGTCAGGGTCCGCGTCATGTGTGTCTCCGAGCGCGAGTTGCTAGTTCAACGTCCACAGCGTGAGCGATGACACGTCCTTGACGAAGATGCGGTTGCCCGAGATCACCGGTTGTGCCCAGGTGTCGCTGTCGGCGACCTTGTACCGCCGCACCGGTTCGAAGGCGGTCTGGCTGCTGCGCAGCACGACGAGCTCGCCATCGTCTTCGAGACTGAAGATCACGTCTCCGGCGGTGGAGATCGCGGCGTTCCCCGCCTGGCGCCCCTCGGACATCCACAGCGTCTTCCCCGTCTTCGCATCGACGCTGACATACTGTCCGCTGTTGCGGGTGGCGAGGGTGAACAGCGCGTCGCGAACGATCACGCCGTTTGTCAATTTCATGGGAATGTCGGCGTTCTCCCAGACCTGTTCGGCCGCCCATTGGTTGTTCCGCCTGGCGACGCTGAGCGCGATCGTCGGTCCGCTGTTGCCGGACGCGATCACGGTCTGCCCGTAGACGATCGGAGTGCCCGAGTTCGTTTCGTTGCTGCTCTCGAACGGACGGTCCCACAGCAGCGCACCGGTCGCGGCATCGACGCCGACCAGCCGGCTCTGCGTAATCGTCACGATCTGACGCGTGCCACCGAAGTCGGCGACGACGGGCGACCCGTACCCGGGCCCGAATCCCGGGCCATCGCCGCCCCACGCCCACTTCACGTCACCGGTGTTGACGTCGTACGCCGTGAGCGCGCCCTTGTTGTGCCCCCCCACGTGGAAGACGACCATGCCGCCCGTGATGAGCGGCGAGAACGCGTGCGAGGTGTAGGTCGGCACGAGCGGCGATCCCGGCTTCTGCCAGATCTGCTTGCCGTCGGCCGCGTTGAACGCGGTGACCACGCCGGTCATCCCGATCGAATACAGGCGGCCGTTGGAGAACACTGGCGTCGACTTCGGTCCCTGGCCATGAGGCCTCGCGGCGCTGTGCATCGTGAACACCGCGGGGTATCCCGTCTGCCACAGCACCTTCCCGCTGTCGGCGTCCAGCGCGCTCATCACCTCGTTCTCACCCTGCCGCGAGAACAGGTAGACCCGGTTGCCGACCACGATCGGCGTCGCGTAGCCAAGGCCGACCTCGACCTTCCACTTGCGAACGAGCTGTTGCGGCCATTCGCGCGGCGGCGTGAACGACGGGATCAAGCCGTCGCGGTTCGGGCCGCGCCACTGGGTCCAGTCCGTGGACGGGCGCTGCGCCTCGAGCAGCGCGGTCACGCCCGCAACAAGAATCACGATCGTGAGGGTGCGACGCATGTTGGTGTCCTTTGCGTGAAAGAAGGATGCGTTATCTGGCCCGCACGTCGTAGCTGGCCAGGGTGCCCTGGTTCCGGATGTAGAGACGTCCGCCGCTGACGACCGGGTGCGCCCAGCTCGGCCAGCCTTGGTCCTTGATCTCGAAGCGCCCCTTCTCGCGATACGCGGCCGGGGACGCCTCGGCCAGTCCGACGACGTTGTCCTCGCTCAGCATATACAGGTTGCCGTCGGCGAAGGTGAGCGACCCTTTGCCCACGCTGCGATGGCGCCACACCATCTTGCCCGTCGCGAACTCGAGGCAAGTCAGGATCGAGTTGTTGAAGCCGTAGAGGTACCCGCCGACGAGCACGATGCCCCCGTGATGGTTCTGCATCTCGCGCGTGAAATAGATCTCCTGCGCCCGAACTTCCCCGCCCTCCGCGCGGAGACCGAGCAGCACGCCGCCGGTGCCGTAATCCGAGCTGTAGAACACCTTGTTGTCGGCGACGATCGGTGTCGTGATGTTGGCGGTGCCGTTGGCCACCCGCGTATACCGCCACAGCAGCTTTCCGTCAGACGCGCGAACGCCGACGCCGGCCTCGGCGGTCAGTGTCATGATCGTCCGGACGCCCTGCACGTCGGCCACGACCGCCGACGCGTAGCCGGCCTCGTCGCTGAGCTCCTTGCTGGTCCAGATCGTCTTGCCGGTCATCTTGTCGAGCGCCACCATACCGGCATTGCGGCCGCCCGGGGTCACGATCAGCTGATTCCCGTCCACGAGCGGCGACTCGCTGATGAGCCACGAAATGTTTCTCGCGCCAAAGTCCTTGAGGATGTTCCGCTGCCACAGGACGGATCCGTCCTGAAAGCGAAGCGCGGCCAGATCGCCGCTCTCGCTCAGCACGTAGAGACGGTCGCCGTCGACGGTGGGCGTCCCGCGGGGGCCGGGGCCACGATCGTTGTCCGTCGCGGACCCCAGGACTCTGACCCAGGCCAGCTTGCCGTCCGTGCGGTTGAGCGCGGACACCACGCTCTCGGAGTTCCGCATTCCCTGGACGAAGACACGGTTCCCGCTGACGGACAGCGAGCCGTACCCGGCGCCCAGATTGGCGGCCGACCACACGAGCGGCGGCCCAGATGCCGGCCACTGCTTCGACAGCCCCGTCTCCTTGGACAGCCCATTCCGATCCGGCCCTCGCCACTGAGGCCAGTCGCCAGACGCGGTTTGGCCGCCGGCGCCTGCGCTCAGGACCGCCACAACCGCCAGCGCGCTCAACAGCGTGCGTCCGATCATCGGTTCCCCTCGAGCACTTCGTGTTGGGTATCGAGCAATGGGCACGGCGTGGATCTCAAAAAGGCAACGGTAGAATACCGCCAACGTCGCCCCGCCAGCGACCGTTGTTCGTTTGAGGTCCATCGTAAATACGCCGCCGGCGGCGGCCGTATTTCAACAAGTGCTCTTTTCCCAAGGCGGTTAGAATACGACCGCTGCCTCCCCGCGGCGACAGGCAATCGACAGGACGACCTATGTTGAAGAGATGCTGGCTGCTCAGTGCGCTCATCTTATCGATCGGCGTCTCCGGGTTGGCCCAGGGGCCGCGCCGGATTCCGGTGGGCGACTGGCCGGAGATGCGAGGCCCGACCCGCGACGGGATCTCCCGCGAGACGGGGCTCATCGATTCGTTTGCGCTCAACGGCGCGAATTTCCTGTGGCGCGTCCCCTACGGAGGCCGCTCGGCCCCAATCGTCGTCGGCAACCGGATCTACGTGCAGAATCCCGCCGGCCGGGGCGCAACCCTGCAGGAGCGTGTGATGGCGCTCGATGCCGACAGCGGCAAGATGATCTGGGAATACAAGTTCAACCTGTTTCAGAGCGACGCGCCGCCGCACCGGATCGGCTGGGCCTCGCCCGCAGCCGACCCCGAAACAGGCAACCTCTACGCCCTGAGCGGTGGCGCGCAGGCCATCGCGCTCAGCCGCGACGGCAAGCTTCTGTGGGAACGTTCGTTCGGCGAAGAGTGGGCCGCCTTCACCACGCAAGGCGGCCGGACGATGTCGCCCGTGGTCGACGGCGACCTGGTGATCGTGAGCGCCCCCGTCAACAACTGGGGCACGGCGGCTGCGCGCTCCCATCGCTTGATCGCGCTCGACAAGCGGACCGGCGACATCGTCTACGTCTCGAACCCGGGCGGGCGGCCGTACGACACGGCGTATGCTTCACCGCTCATCGCCACGATCAACGGCGTCCGCCTGCTCATCGCCGGCCTGGGCGACGGCGCGATCCATGCCATCAAGCCGCAGACCGGCGAGAAGGTCTGGAGCTTCGTCGCGGCCAAGCGCGCGATCAACACCGGAGTGGTCGTAGCCGGCAGCAGCGTCATCGTGTCGCATGGCGACGAGAACCTCGAAGGCAACGAGCTCGGCCTGATTGCCGCGATCGATGGTTCACAAACCGGCGACATCAAGACGACGCGGTGGGCGCTCCAGGGGACGGAGTTCGCCTTCTCCCCACCCATCGTCGACGGGCAGCGACTCTACCAGATCGACGGCGGCTCAACGCTCCGCGCCTTCGAGATTGGCACGGGCAAAGCGCTCTGGTCGCAGGCGCTCGGCACCCTGCAGAAGGCGCCGCCGGTGTTCGCGGACGGCAAGATCTACGTCGGCACAGACGGCGGCAAGTTCTTCATCGTGCGGCCCGGCGCCGACCGCGCGGAGATCCTGAGCGCCGTGGAGCTCCCGAACAGTACCCATAGCTGCTGCGGCTCAGAAGGCACACCGGAGCAGATTCTGGCCGGCGCGGCGATCTCACGTGGCCGTATCTTCTTCGTGTCGAGCGACGCCGTGTACGCGGTCGGCGCCCGGCGCGCCACGACGCCGTCCGGAACAGCGGTCGACGAGCCGGCGCAGATCGGTACGGGGACACCTTCGCATCTGCAGGTCTCGCCGACCGAGATGGTTCTCGCGCCCGGACAATCTGTGAAGCTGCGTGCGCGCCTCTTCGACGACAAAGGGCGCTTCGTCCGCGAGGAATCCGGCGCGACCTGGACGCTCGACGGGTTGACGGGCACCGTGGCCAATGGCGCGCTCACGGTCGGCCCCGGTCCCGCGGAGCAGTCCGGCGTCATCAAGGCGACCGTCGGCGGCCTGACCGGCGAGGCACGCGCGCGCGTCGTGCGACCGATGCCATGGAACGAGACGTTCGAGTCGTACACCGACAAGGCCGTGCCAGCCGGATGGGTGAACGCCGCGGCAGGTCTGGTGTCGGTGACGACGCTGGATGGGCAGAAGGTGCTGCAGAAGGCGCCGACCGACACCATCTTCAAGCGCGCGCGCGTGTTCATCGGGCCGGCCACCTGGTCCAACTACACGTTCGAGGCCGACGTGCGAGCCGGCACGCGGCGGCGGCAGATCGGCGACGTCGGCATCACGGCGCAGCGCTACTCGCTCGTGCTCTACGGCAACGCGCAGCGACTGAAGCTCGAACCGTGGGAGCCGGAGACCGCGCGCACGGTGACGGCGCCGTTTGCCTGGAAGCCGGACACCTGGTACCGCCTGAAGCTGCGCGTCGAGAACCTCGCGAACGGGCAGGTCCGCGTACGCGGCAAGGCCTGGCCGGTTGGCGAGACGGAGCCGGCGGCGTGGCTCATCGACAAGACCGATCCGATCGGCAACCGCCAGGGGGCGCCGGGTCTCTTCCTCGACGCGCAGTTCGGCGCGTACCTGGACAACTTCTCGATCACGCAGAATCAGCCATGACTATCCATTCTTTCCGCTCGTCGGCACTCCTTCTTCTCGCCGTAGTCGTATGCGCCGCACTCTCGCCGGCCCGACTCGCGGCTTCCGATCCCGGCGGTGGCAACTGGCCCATGTGGGGCGGCACACCCGATCGGAACATGGTCTCGAACATGAAAGGTCTGCCAAGCGAGTGGGACGTGAAGACGAAGAAGAACGTGAAGTGGGTGGCCAACCTCGGCTCGCAAAGCTACGGCAATCCGGTGGTCGCTGGCGGCATGGTCTTCGTCGGCACCAACAACGAGCTGCTGCGCGATCCAAAGCAGCCGGGTGACCGTGGCGTGCTGATGGCCTTCCGGGAGTCCGACGGCGAGTTCCTGTGGCAGCAGACCCACGTGAAGCTCGAGGCCGGGCGCGCCAACGACTGGCCGTACCAGGGGGTCGCCTCGTCGCCGCTCGTCGAAGGCGAGCACCTGTACTACGTGACCAACCGAGGCGTGCTCACCTGCCTCGACATCCAGGGGTTCCGCGACAACGAGAACGACGGCCCCGTCAAGGATGAGAAGCTGACCGGCCAGTTCGACGCGGACGTGATCTGGACCTTCGACATGATGGAGGAGGTCGGGTCGTACCCGCACAACATGTCGAACTCCTCGCCGGTCATCTGGGGAGATCTGATCTACGTCAGTACCTCGAACGGCATGGACGAGAGCCACGTCAATATCCCGTCGCCGCGCGCGCCGGCGATCATCGCGCTCAACAAGACCACCGGAAAGCTGGTCTGGGAGGACAACTCGGTCGAGGATCGCATCCTGCACGGGCAGTGGTCGACTCCCGCGGTCGGACGACTCGGCGGCGTGCTCCAGGTCGTGTCGGCGCAAGGCGATGGCTGGGTCCGCGGCTACGAGGCGGACACGGGCAAGAAGCTCTGGGAGTTCGACACCAACCCCAAGGATTCGGTCTGGCCGCGCACGCGCAACGAGCTGATTGCCACGCCGGTCCTCTACGAGGATCGCGTCTACATCGCCAACGGACAGGACCCGGAGCACGGCGAAGGCGTCGGCCATTTCTACGCAATCGACCCGACCAGGCGCGGCGACATCACCCAGACCGGCCGCGTCTGGCACTTCGACAAGATCCGCCGCGCGATCTCGACGGCGGCGATCGCCGACGGTCTCGTCTACATCTCGAGCTTCAGCGGCTACCTCCATTGCCTCGATGCCAAGACCGGTCAGGAGTACTGGTCGCACGACCTGCTCGCCGCCGTCTGGGCATCGCCCTTCGTGGTGGACGGCAAGGTCTACCTCGGCGACGAGGACGGCGACGTCGTCATCATGCAGCACGGCAAGGAGAAGAAGGTCCTGGCCGAGATGAACATGGGCAGCGCCGTCTACGGGACGGTCGTGCCGGCCAACGGCGTGCTGTTCCTGAACAACCGCAGCCAGCTCTTCGCCCTCGCTGTGAAATGAACCCGCTCGTCGTGCGTCGGATCAACGCTGCGCTCGTCGTCAGCCTGTTGATCCCGGCTGTCGTCGGAGCGCTCGAGGCGCAACAGCGGCCGGCGGCCGCGGCCGCAGCAGCCGACGCATGGCCGATGTTCCGAGGCTCCCTGACGCAGACCGGGGTCTCGGCCAGCACTCCTCCGGTCGCACTCAAAGTTCTCTGGACCTACGACGCGGGCGACGTCATCGAGTCGTCGGCCGCCATCGCCGACGGAGTCGTCTACGTCGGCGGCGGCGACGGCGACCTCCTCGCGCTCGACCTCGTGTCGGGCGCGCTCCGCTGGAAGTACGTCACGGGAAACCTGATTGGCGAGTCGTCGCCGGCCGTTGGCGCCGAGGCCGTCTACATCGGCGATCTCGGCGGTCTCCTCCACGCCGTACGCCGGCGCGACGGTCTGAAGCTCTGGACGTTCACGACCGGCACGGAAATCAAATCGTCTCCCGTGCTCGTCGGCGATCTCGTGCTGATTGGGTCGTACGACGGGCATTTGTACGCGCTCGACGCCGCCACGGGCCGGCTGCGCTGGAAGGTATTGACGCAGGGGATGGTACACGCCACCCCCGCGGTGAAGGACGGTCTGGCCTACATCGCCGGGTGCGACGCCATCTTCCGCGCGATCCGCCTCACCGACGGCCGGGAGATGTTCCAGATCGCCGCCGGCGCATACACCGGCGCCTCGCCGGTCGTCGACGGCGAGAGGGCCTACTTCGGCACGTTCAACCAGGAAGTGCTGGCACTCGATCTCAAGGCGCGCAAGATCCTCTGGCGCTACAGCGACCCGGACCGGCAGTTCCCCTACTATTCCTCCGCCGCGCTCAGCAACGGGCGCCTCGTGCTGGGTGGGCGCGACAAGATCGTGCACGCGCTCGATCCGGCCTCGGGAAAAAAGCTCTGGGCGTTCCCCACGCGCGCGCGCGTCGACTCGTCGCCGGTCGTCGCCGCCGGACGCGTGTACATCGGTTCGGGCGACGGCCGGATCTACGTGCTGGACCTGATGTCGGGGAAGAAACTGTCGGAGTTCGATACCGGCGCCGGCATCACGGCGTCCCCCGCCGTGGCCGGAGGCAAGGTCGTCATCGGCACGTCTGACGGCACGCTCTACGCCTTCGGCGCGTAGACCACGACGCCGACAAAACACGGTCGTGAGGCGGTTCTCGGGTTGCTCGGGTGCTCGGGTGCTCCGGTGCTCAGGTGCCGGTGCTCAGGTGCCGGTGCTCAGGTTGTCAGGTTCTCAGGTTCAGCGATCGGTCGATGTCGCCACGACACCGAATCCGAAACCTGTGAACGACCCGAGCACCTGGAACCCGCGAACC
>JAHFUJ010000361.1 GCA_023265105.1 Acidobacteriota bacterium | reverse complement strand
GGGCTCACGGAGGTAGACCGCGGCCACCTCGACCTTCAGCTCCTCGCGGATCCGGCGCAGCGCCTCGTCGATCACCGGGCTCATCCCCGTCTTCGCTCGGCAGTGCGCAGGTGCTCCAGCCCGTTGGTGTTGCCATCGCAGCGGAGCCGCGCGCCCGTCATGCGCTCGCGAACCGCCGTCCGAGGACGTACGCGGGGACGAACAGGGCCGCGGTGAGAACGCCGAGCGCGGGGCCGCGCGCTCCGGCGGCGAGCGCGGCGTCGAAGAAGATGATGCCGAGCACGGCGGCCTTGATCACGGCGATGATCCGCCGCGGCGCCGGTTCGGCGAGCGCCGCGCGCACGGGACGCCCGAGCCACACCGCGAGCGCGCCGAGGAAGACGAACCCGAGCGCGCCCTGCCCATCCCACCGGGCGACGAGGAGCGCTCCGGCGATCACCAGCACAGCCGTGAACCCGAGTGCGGCGCCGCGCACCAGTGCGATCGGCGCCGCCATCACCTCGAACCGACTCACCACGGTCAGGACGAGCACGTACGCGAACAGGAGCGCCGCCGACGCGGCCGATGTGATGGTGAGCGCGCCAGCGGCGATCCCGAGCCCCACGTTGAGCGCCCGGCACGCCGCCATCGCCGGCGGCCCGATCGCCGAGCCCTTGGCAAAGCCGTCGTAGAAGATGACCGCCGCGACCAGGACCGCCGCGACGCCGAGCGACCTCGGGCCGCGGACCGCCGCGAGCAGGAGGCAGAGGACGAAGCAGGCGCCGGCCACCCTGAACGCCGCCGCCCGCGTGATGCGCCCCGAAGGGATCGGGCGCTCGGGCCGCTCGTGCGCGTCGATCGGCGCGTCCCAGGCGTCGTTCAGCGCCATGCCGCCGGCGTACGCGAACGCTGACGCGAGGAACAGGGTGGAGCTCTGGCCGGTGAAAACGCCGCCGCTGACCGACATGCCCATGACGACGTCTGCCGGTGCGGTGAAGATGTTCGGCAGGCGCACCAGCTCGAACAGGGTTCTCAGGCGGCCGATAGCACGTGCCGGCACAACAGCGCGAACTGCTCGGCCAGGTCGTGGAGGTTCAGAGGACCGACGTCCCGGCACAGGGCGTGGGCCGACTTGACGCGCGGGGTGTCGGTACCATCGTGGTCGCCGAAAACGATCGAGTCGATCGGACGGGGATGAGGGCGCATGGCTCACGAATGCTACGGCGCGCACGTGGGCATGTCAAGAAACCCCCTCGGTTCTTCCTGGCAGCTTCCCGGCTGCGAGCCCGCCCCCTCGCCCTGGGGCCCCCAGGTCTCCGTCGTCGTCTGTCCGCCATAGACCCGCCGCGCCCTCGGCGACCTTCGACTGGACTCCAGCGGCTCGTGGCGGTCCTGGTCCCGGCACGCTCGGGCTCCCTTCACCCCTGCAACCGCGCTCTCGCGCAGGATGTGGAGGTTGTTGGGCTCGGGCCAGGCGCGAAAAACATGCCCTCCCGGGCTGGAAAAACGTGCTTGGAACCGGCTATCCTCCATGCATGCTCTTCGTGCTCAAAGCGTCACCGAACTTGCTTGCTGCCGGCGCCGCATTGCTCGGCTTGTTGTCCGTGCCAATGACAAGTCACGCCGAACCACCCGCACCCCACCCAGGGCACGCCGCACCGGCGGAGGGCCAGTTTCGCGGCTGTGATGCGGCAGGGTGGTGTCGGTTTTGGATAGAGTCGCCGCATCCTTCTTCACGGTCCCTGCATCACGTGCGTCCCGATGGCGTCCCGCGAATGCCCGGCAACGATGACCTTTCCATTGCGGTGCGCGACCGCCTCAATGCCCTGCTCGCCAGCATGATCCACCAGCACAAGCACATCGTGCTGCATGATCTGCGCGAATTGGACGACGGAACGTTCGCGGCCACGGTGACGGTGAACGGCGCGAGTCTGGCGTCGGACCCGATCCTTTTGGAATTGCGCGAGAAGCACACCAGCACGATTCGGTAGTTACCGGTTGGCCGTGCGGTGCGCTTGCGAACGCCGGCATGGGCATTCTTCGATAAAAGGAAAAAAGAGTCGGATCAGGCTGACCAGGGTGTTTCGTCCCGGGTTGCCGCGTGGAGCGCTCCCGGGCTTCCGCCGGTCGTCCTTCCCGACACGCAAGGAGGCATCAAGCAGGATACGCCGATGAGCTTTTCTGTCTGTGTTCCTGCACGCTCGAGCCTCTCGCAAGGAAAATTTGCGAAAAAACCGCTCCGGCGGTTGCGGCCGCCGGAGCGGGATCAATTGAAGTGAGCTATTCCTTCGTGATAGTCCAGACGACCGCGGATTTTGGCGTCGTGTAGAACGGCGATTCCATCTGGTAGTTCACGTAGAGCTCGCCGTAGTCCGCAACGTACATCGTCTTGCCATCGTTGCTGAACTCGACGTCGTTGGTGCGCTCAAACCCGCCGCGGTTTTCCTTCTTCTGATAGGCATTGGGCCCCGGGTCGATGTTCTCTGCGAAGATCGACCACTTGATGCCGGTGGGATTGAGGAATTCGACCTTCACGATGGCCGGCCACATCGGTCTCAGACTTTCCGGACCGTTGTCGATGATCCCGAACACGCCGGTGAAAATCGTGTCCGTCGCACCGAAGGCCTTCGGCGACCAGGCCAACCCGTCCATTGGATTGTTGGTGTCCCATTCCATTACCGGGTTGATGTACCCGTTGGGGTTGGGATTGGCCACAATCAGCGGAGTGCCCCGAAGACCGATCGAATGATCAATGAAGCGATAGGGCGGCAGCTGCGGAATGAACGGCTTGTCCCCGATGTACAGTTGCGGGTTCGGCCGCGTGCTGTCGAAGTTGTTGCCGCGATAGACGTCAGGCCCGTATCGCTTGATGTCCACGAAATTCAGGCCTTCCTTGTCCGGAAATCCCGCATCCTGGCCTTTCTCGGTCACAATGAAGAGCTTCTCGGCGCCGTTGGCGACGCGGCGATTGCCCTTGTCGTTTTGTCCGTTGTCGCTGACGGCGAGGGCATTTTCGAAACGCGAGCCCTTGGGGCCGAAGGCGAGACCGGACATGTTGCGGAATCCCAGCGCATACACTTCCCAGTCGTCGCGGCTGTAGTTGCTGTCGGCTTTCAGCCTCGCCCTGTGAACCGCGCCCCCGCAGGGTTTCTGCGCCTTGATCACCTGACCCGGCTTGGATGGGGTGCCTTTGGGCAGGTATGCACCGGTGAGGTTACCCTGGCCGTCGCGGATGTTGAGCCCGGTCAGCACGATATCCCGGCAGGGCGGATCGCGCGGCAGCGCAGGGACTCCGGCAGTCGTACGCTTTTCCCAGTAGGGATCGATCGCATCCGTCCACCCATGGATGTTCGGATCGGAAAAGCCCGAGTTCGTTGGAGCCCCCACCGCGTAATACAGCCAACCGTCCCGGCAAGTGATGCCGCCCAGCGCGTGGTCACCGATCGGAACCTCATTCATGATCAGCTTGGGAGTGCCATTCACTCCATCGATTTCCCAGATGCCATAGCTGTAGTCTCCGACATAGGTGCGGCCGTCTTCCGCGCAGTAGCCGATTTCGTTCAGGGCAAAAGATTTGAACATACCCAACCCGACGTTGTCCCGGATCAGCTTGCCGGCCTTGTTGAAGATCTTTACGTGAGGCTTGTCGATGCCTTCCGGGGGAAAGCCAAAGGTATTGCCCGAAATGGCGACCCAGACGTTGTCGCTCTTGTCGACCGTGATCGACGTGATCGTATCGAGGCCGGAGGCGAACACCCCGACCTTGTACCCCGGTGCAACCTTGATCTTGCTAGGGTCCGGCTTGACCGGCGTGCGCGTGGACCATTTCCCCGCCGAGCCGCCCGGCTCCGCCCTTGCGCGATCCTGGGCGAAAGCGGATCCCGATAGGGACCCCGCAGCCAATGCAAGTATTACCGCGTATCTTAGGATTTTCATTTTCCTCTCCTCCTACGTTGATATTTCACTTCTACTTGCCCTACAACTCACATACCAACCACTTCAGATCATTCGCAATATCTTTCCGTCCTGGCCAACGCGCGGATGCAACGGGAATTGGCCGCACTCAGAACGTTCGGATGTGCGCGATGATGCTTCGGATTTCATCATCGCTCAGCCGTTTCTCCCAAGCGGGCATGGCCGCGATCTTTCCCATATAGGCGCCCCCCTTCTTGATGATCAGCATGAGATAGTCGTCGGGGACCTGGTCCATGTATTCCTTCTTCGCCAGGGTGGTGACGACGGGACTGAACCCGCCGCTGTGTCCTCCGGCCCCGTCACCCCTGGTACCGTGGCATCCAGCGCACATCTGCTCGAAGAGTGCCTTGCCCTTGGACGGATCGGTCTGCGCCGTGGCCGCCATCGGCACGA
>JAHFUJ010000064.1:3967-18298 GCA_023265105.1 Acidobacteriota bacterium | reverse complement strand
CGGCGGCGGCCTCGAGTTTGGCGCCACGACCACGTTGACCGAGGTCGTGCGTCATCCGATGGTGCGGGAGAAATACGGCATCCTGATGGAAGCCGCGGAAGCAGCCGCCTCGCCCCAGATCCGCAACCAGGGCACCATCGGCGGCAACGTCTCTCAGGACACGCGCTGCTGGTACTATCGGGCCGGCTGGACCTGCTATCGCGCGGGCGGGAACATCTGCTACGCGGACACGCCGACGGCGATCAATCGCGAGCACGCCATTTTCGACGCCGACCGCTGTGTGGCCGTCAATCCGTCGGACACCGCGCCGGCGCTCATCGCGCTCGACGCCAAGATGGTCGTGCGCACCTCGCGCGGCGAGCGGGTCATCGACGCCGAGGACTATTTCATCGGTCCAGGCACCGACATCACGCGCATGACCGTGCTGAAGCCCGGCACCTTGCTGACGGCCATCCGTCTCCCGTCCACGTGGGCGGGCGCGCAGTTCTACTTCGAGAAGGTCCGCGATCGACAGGTGTGGGATTTTCCGCTCGTCAACGTGGCGTCGGCCATCGTGTTCTCCGGCGATCGCATCGAGCGGGCGCGCCTGGCGGTCAACGGCGTCGCCCCGCACCCCATGCGACTCAGAGGGGTCGAGGACGCCATCCGCGGAAAGCCGCGGAATGAAGAGACCGCGAACATGGCGGGGCAACTGGCGATTCAAGGCGCGCAGCCCTTGCAACACAACGGTTACAAAGTCCCGCTCATGAGGAACCTGGTCAAGAGAGCGATTCGCGGGGGGGACGGGACGTGGACTTCCTGACGTGGGGACGCAATCCCTGGCAGCAACAGATCCTCACGCACGTCTCGTGGAATTTGCTGTGGGCCTCGCTGTTCGCGGGTGTGGTGTTCCTCGTCGCGCACGCCAGCTACATGGTGCTGTCGGCGCACCGCAAGCGCGGGGCGGCGGAAACCGACGCGATGGAAGCGGCGCGCAAGGATCTGCCCGATAAGATTCCACGCCACTCCCTCGCCGCTCGCCTTTTCCACTGGGTGATGGCAGCCTCGATGTTGACGCTGCTCTTCACCGCCTTCCTGCCGGTCGTCGGCATCCAGTTCGCGTGGGTCACCTGGCACTGGGTCGCCGGCCTCGTGCTGACGGGGTCGATTCTCTTTCACATCATCCACGCCTCCTTCTGGATGGATTTCTGGTCGATCTGGGTTGGACCGAAGGACATCCCGGAGTTCAAGGCCGAGATCCTGCGAGAGCTGGGCCACGAGGTTCCCGGTCCCAAGCCGGGCAAATATCCGCTCGGCAACCGTCTGTATCACCTCGCCATCGTGTTTGCGGGCCTGGCGGCGGTCGTGACCGGGGTGCTCATGATGAACCGCGTGCGAACGCCGTTTTTCACGCGCAACCCGTACCTCTTCAGCGACGCCACGTGGGGGTTTACCTATGTGCTCCACGGCCTGGCGGGTGTGTCGCTGGTGGGACTGGTGATCGCGCACGTGTACTTCGCCGTGCGGCCCGACAAGTGGTGGATCACCAAGTCGATGCTCCTCGGGTGGGTCACTCGCCGGCAGTACCTCGAGCATCACGATCCGCAGCGATGGGCCGTCGGGCCCAAGCCGGCCGAGCCGGCGAGGCGGGCGTGAAGGGCGCGAAGCCACCACGACCGAAGCGGGCCCCGGGGGCGACGGTAGAAGAGGCGGGCGCCGAGCTCAACGCCCGCTGTAACACCATCGAAGAATCCTACGAATTCATGCTGGCGTACGCCGCCCAGGGCCTTCCCAGCGAAGAGGGGAGCGCCTCAGGGGGCCAGATCCGCGAATACCTGCGCCGCTCGGACGCCGCGCTCACCGGCCTGGCCACGTTCCTCAACGGTTTTGTGGCGCGCCTGGGCGCCAAACCTGTTCCGCCGTACCGTGATTTCCTGCGCGTGCTCGACCGCGACGCCCGGGACGCGCAGGCGGTGCTTCGACTGGCGCTCGCCCAGCCCTCGATCAGCTCGCAGCTGATCGACAACCTGAACGCCTCGATTCATCTGCGTGCGCTGCTCACCGACCTGTTTCTGATCGACGAAATCCTGAAGGCACACCGCCGATCCTGAAAACCTTCTGGCGGCTCGAAGGTGTGCATGAATTTTGCTTGACGTCCTCCACGGCGAGTGGTATGACTGCGGCGATTTTCTCCCGCCCGGCGTTTCGCCGCTTGAGACCAGCAGTTCCGACACGTTCTTTTTAAGAGGAGGAGGAAGTGATGAAGCTTCAGCCGATCACGCGTCTCGTCCTGGTGTCGTGTCTCTCGTTCCTGCCGGCCGCTGCGTGGGCGCAGCAGGCCAGTGCCACTATCGCGGGCCTCGTCAAAGACACGTCGGGCGCCGTGATCCCCGGCGTCACTGTGGAAGCGGCCAGTCCCGCCCTGATCGAAAAGGTCAAGACCGTCGTCACCGACAGTCAGGGGCAGTACAAAATCGTGGACCTGCGGCCCGGCAGCTACGTTGTCACCTTCAGTTTGCCCGGCTTCAGCACGGTCAAGCGCGAAGGCCTCGAGCTGACGACGTCGTTCACGGCGAACGTCAATGCCGAGATGAAGGTGGGGACGCTCGAGGAGACGGTCACGGTCTCGGGGCAGGCCCCGGTGGTAGACACTCAAAACGTCCGGCAGCAGACCACGATCGCCCGCGACACGCTGGACGCGATTCCGACGACGAAGCGGCTGGGGCAGTACGCCTCGATTATCCCCGGGGCCGTGTACGGCAATGCGACGCTGCAGGACGTGGGCGGCAACCAAGGGGAAGGCGGGCAGTTCGCGATTCATGGGGGCCGGACTGGAGACCAGGTCACCAATATCGAGGGGATGAATCAGAACCAGCAGGCCGGGGGCGTCCTCAGTTTCAACGCGCAAACCTTCCAGGAAGTCGTCGTCGAGACGAGCGGCGCGTCGGCCGAAGCGATGAGCGGCGGCGTGCAGGTGAACGTCATCCAGAAGGACGGCGGCAACAGTCTCGCCGGCGGGTTCACGGCGTCCTATGCGGGGCCGTCGCTGCAGAACGGCAATTTGACCGACGCGCTGCGGGCGCGCGGGCTCCAGAGCGACCAATCGATCCGCCAGACGTACGACTACGCGTGGTCGCTCGGCGGGCCGATCAAGAAGGACAAGCTGTGGTTCTTCGCGGCGGAGCGCTGGTGGGGCGCTTCGCGCTTCTTGCAGGGGAGCTACTACAACTTGAACCAGAACGTGAACGTGAGCGCCGATCCGGTGTGGCGCGTCAGCTTGTTTCAGCCCGATTTGAGCCGGGTTTCGCACAACAACGAATACTTCCGGGACCACAGCGTGCGTTTGACGTTGCAGGCGTCGCAGAAGAACAAGGTGGTGTTCCAGTTCTCCGAGCAGAACAACTGCAGCTGTCCGTTCGGGCTGACCGGCGTCGGCGGCAACAACGCGGTGAAGCCGGCGCCCGAATCGCGCGGGCTGCACGTGTACAACCCGCAGTATGTGCCGATTGTGAGCTGGAGCTTCCCTGCCACGAACAAGCTGCTCTTGGAGGCGGGGGCGTCGGCGAACATCCTGAACGAAGACTCGCGGCCGCAGGCGGAAGTCGGGCTCAATGACCTCCGCATTCAGGATCTCGCGCTGAACCTCAGCTATGGGTCCGAGGCGTCGAACGCGACCTGGTCGGGCAGCTTCACGCGCCGCTTCGTGAACAAGTACAACTCTCGCGCCTCGGCCGCATACATCACCGGCTCGCACGCGTTCAAGTTCGGCATGAACTACCAGCGGTACAACCTCGGGCGCGAGGGGGCGTACACCGACCCGAACCAAATCCACGGGGCACGGGATTACACGTTCCGCAACAGCGTGCCGACGCAAGTACGGATCTGGGCGACGCCCTCCGAGGTCGTGGAGCACTCCAACGCGATCGGGATTTTTGCGCAGGACCAGTGGACGGTGAAGAAGGCGACGCTCAATCTGGGGCTGCGCTATGACGCGTATAACGCGGCGGTGCCGGCGCACCATTTGCCGGCCGGCTACTTCGTGCCGGCGCGCGATTTCCCGGCCGTGAACGACGTGCCCAACTGGAAGAATGTCGACCCGCGGCTCGGCGTCTCGTACGACCTGTTTGGCAACGGCAAGACGGCGCTCAAGGCCTCGCTGGGCCGCTACGTGCCGTTCAGCACCGGGGCCACGAACAATCCGACCTCGAACCAGGCGGCCAGCGCGACGCGCACCTGGAACGATGCCAATGGCAACTACATCCCCGATTGCGTGCTCGACGCCAGCGTGCCGGGGGCGAATGGCGAGTGCGGCGCGCTGTCGAATGCCACGTTCGGGCAAGTCCGCGAGGGCGACACGCGCTACGCCGACGACGCGCTGCATGGGTTCAACAAGCAGGGCAGCAATTGGCAGGCCTCGGTCTCCGTCCAGCAGCAGCTCCGCCAGGGGATGGCGCTCAATGTCGGATACTTCCGCACGTCGTACGGGAACTTCACCGCGACCGAGAATACGGCGGTGACAGCCGCCAGTTTCGACACGTTCTGCGTCACGGCACCAGCGGATAGCCGACTGCCGGGCGGCGGTGGCAACCAGCTCTGCGGGTTTTACGACGTCAAACCGGCGTTCTTCGGCCTGGTCAGCAATCTGGTCACCAAAGCCGACAACTACGGGAAACAAACCGAGGTGTACAACGGGGTTGACGTCACCCTGAGCTCGCGGTTTGGAGGGAGCGGGCAGTTCGCCGGCGGTCTGAGCGTGGGGCGCACGGTCACGGATAACTGCTACACGATGGGCAATCCGCAGATCTCGGTGGGCACCGTTGGGGGCGGCACCGCCCCCAGAACCCAGGAGTTCTGCCACGTCAGCCCGCCGTGGAGCGCCGCGACGCAGGTGAAGTTCCTCGTCGTCTATCCGCTGCCGTTCGGGCTCCAGACGAGCGCGACCTATCAGAATATTCCGGGCATCTCGATCCTGGCGGCCAATCCGACCAACAACGCGGTCATCAGGCCGTCGCTGGGCCGCGACGTGGGATCGTGCCGCGGGGCCGCGACCTGCAACGCGAACGTCACCCTCGCGCTGGTGTCACCGAGTGCCCGCTACGAGGATCGCCTCCAACAGCTCGATCTCCGCTTCTCTCGGACTGTCCGTTTCGGTAAGGCGCGGGTGCGCGGGAACTTCGATCTCTACAACATCCTCAACGGCGCGGCGATCCTGTCCCAGAACGGCGGGTATGGTGCCGCATGGCTGCAGCCGTACGAGATCATGGGCGGCCGCTTGTTCAAGTTCAGCGGCCAAATCGACTTCTGACGACGTGCACAAAGGCGGGGCCCGCTCGACGCGGGCTCCGCCTTCATCCTTAATATATAGGGAGGTCTTTGATGAGTATCAGGTGGACTGCCTTCGTTGCCGGCCTTGGGTTGATGGTGGCCGCACGGCCGCTCGGTGCCCATCACTCCTTCAACGCCGAATACGACTCGAGTAAACCCGCCAAGCTGAAGGGGGCGGTGACGAAGGTCGAGTGGAAGAATCCGCACGCGTTCTTCTACATTGACGTCACCGACGAGAATGGCAAGGTCGCCAATTGGAGTCTGGAGCTGACAAGCCCGAACGCGCTGATGAGAGCCGGCTGGACCCGGAACACGATGAAAATCGGCGATGAGGTCATGGTGGACGGAAGCCGAGCGAAGGATGGCAGTAACCAGGCAAACGTCGCGTCAGTGACGTTGGCCGGTACCGGCCAGAAATTGTTTTCCCTCGCGAATCAGGGTCAAGGGGAGACTCCTGGCCGGTAATCGACGTGTGGAGGACCGACATGAGGGCACTGGGCGCGGCACTCGCCTAAAAGTACGCCGGCACCGCGATTGTTGGACTTTCTGCAGGAGGAGCTTATGAGGGCAAGACCGACGTTGGCGCTCGCCGTGTGTATCAGTTTGCTAACAGTCTGCACAGTCGCCGCGCAGGACCTCGGGCCCAATGTTCATAAGCTGAAGGATGGGGTCTATGTCTACGTTGGCAGTGACCGTCCTAACGACGCAGGGCCGGAGTCAAATTGCGGCATCGTGATCACCCAAGCGGGCGTTGTCCTGATCGATACCGGCCAAACCCCGACCGCATCTCGTGCCATCCAGGCTGCGGTCAAGAAGCTGACGTCGCAGCCGATCCGCTACGTCGTGAGCACCGAAACGCATGGGGATCATCACGCCGGCGACTATCTCTTTTCTCCTCCCGGCGTCTTTGTTGCCCATGAAGGAACCATTGCGACGTTGAAGGATCGCGAGCCTGGGGATCCCGCTCGCGTCGAACGACTGAGGGCCAGCTCTCCCGAGGTGCGCGCGGCGTTGGAGGGCTATCACTTCGTGCTGCCACAGATCGAATATCGCGAGAAGATGACGCTGAACGTGGGGGAGAGAACGTTTGAGTTGTTCTATCTCAAGAACGCCCACAGCGAAGCTGACACGGCCGTGTGGCTGCCGAAAGAGCGTGTGTTGTTCTCGGCATCCGTCGCTGTAAACAACCAGTTCAACGTTCTTCGCCCCTGGGTCGACATCCCCGATATCCTGGCCGCCACCAAAATGCTGAAGGCGTTGAGCCCGGAGTTCGTGATTCCTGGACATGGTGCTCCGGGGACCGTCAAGATCTTCGAGGACCAAGAGCAATTCTACGCACTGCTCGTCGATCGCGTTGCCAAGATGGTCAAGGACGGCAAGTCGCTGGACCAGATTAAGAAAGAATTGCAGATGCCCGAGTATGACAAGTGGATGACCAAGGACAGAATCCCCGCGAATATCGACGCGGCATACAACCTTGTCGCTGCCCGATTGGTTTTTAAGAGTAACTGACCCGGCTGGCGCGATTGAGATTCGGCATCGGGGCACTGGACGCGGTGGACCGCGACTGAGGAGGCGAGCATGAAAATGCGAAAGAGCGTCGTCAGGATGAGTGCGCTAGCCCTGGTGTTGGGGGGGTTGCTGCCGGCGATCGCGTCGGCCCAAGGTCAGACCGCCGGGGCGGTCGCCGGCGTGGTGAAGGACGCGACCGGCGCGGTGCTGCCCGGCGTCACCGCGGAAGCGTCCAGCCCCGCGCTGATTGAAAAGGTCCGAAGCGGTGTCACCAACGACCAGGGGCAGTACCAGATCGTGGCTCTGAGTCCCGGCGTGTACACCGTCACGTTCACCCTTCCCGGCTTCCGCACGGTGCGGCGCGAGGGAATTGAGTTGTCGGTGGGGTTTACCGCGACCGTCAACGCCGAACTCAGCGTCGGAGGCGTGGAGGAGACGATCACGGTGTCGGGGGAAACGCCGCTCGTCGACATTCGTTCCACCGCGCGGCAAACCGCGTTCACGCGCGAGACGATGGACCAGTTGCCCACCTCGAAGATGTTCTCGGCCCTGGCGGCGCTCATCCCGGGCGTCACGGTCGCCAGCGTCACTGGCGGTCCGAGCCAGGATGTCGGCGGCTCGATGGGCGAGCGAAACCCGACCCTGGCCTATCACGGCAGTGTCGGTACCGACATGCCGCAGATGGTCGAGGGGGTCAAGACGAACAACTCTGGCGCTAACAATGGCGGAGCCAACAGCGTGTGGTCGGCCAACGCTGGCATCGTCGAGGAAACCGTGGTTGACACGTCGGGATTCACGGCCGACACGGGCGAGAGCGGCATTCGGGTTAACTACATTATGAAACAGGGCGGAAACAGGTTCTCCGGCTCCTTTTCCGGCGCCTACACCAACGAAACGCTCCAGGCGAACAACTTCGACGCCGCGCAGCGGGCCCTCGGGTTGTCCCCATACGTGGTGTACAAGATCTGGGATATTAACCCGGCGTTCGGCGGGCCGCTCAAGCGGGACAAGCTGTGGTTGTTCTACAGTTATCGGCGTTGGGGCACGAACGATGGGGCACCGGGTACGTACTACGAGAAAGACCCCTACGACTTCGCCTTCGACCAGGATCTGAGCCGACCGCTCGTGAAGACCACGTGGATGGAGGCCAACAACCTCCGGTTGACATGGCAAGTCTCGCAGAACAGCAAGCTCGCGATCTACGGCGACAACCTGAGGGACTGCACCTGCCTCCGGTCGGCCGCTTCGAATGTGGCGCCAGAGGCGTCCAACAGTCGGACGACGCCCTTCAACAATTTCTTCAGCGCCGCCTGGAGCTGGACGGTCTCGAACCGGATCCTGGTTGAGGTCACCCAAGCCTTCAAGCGCGACATCTGGAACCAGTTCAATTATGCCCACTTTACCTTCTATTATCCGGATGCGAAGGGCGCCTTGGATGGGATTCGCGTCGTTGACACCGGAAATGGGAAAACCTATCGGGCGCTCGGCCCCACGACCGAGAATCTCAGCTTTCTCGAACCCGGCAGAGCCAGTGTGTCCTACGTCACCGGGTCGCACAACCTGAAGGTGGGGACCCAGTGGAACTCGATGGCAAACATCGTGGAGATAAACAAGATCTGGTCGAATACCGGCAACCAGTACTCGTATACGTTCGTGAATGGGGTGCCCAGCTCGGTGACCATCTACCGAGATGCGATAGCGCACGACAGGGTGAAGCTGGCCCTCGGGATCTACGGCCAGGACCAGTGGACCGTCAAGCGTCTCACGCTGAATGTGGGCCTGCGGTTTGACTACCACAATGGGTTCATTCCCGCGCAGCACGTCCTCGAGCAGGTTTTGTCACCGGCTCGCGACTATCCGGAGTATGACGTCCTGCCGATCTGGAAAGATCTCTCGCCCCGACTGGGTGGGGCCTACGACCTGTTCGGCACGGGCAAGACGGCGCTCAAGTGGAACGTGGGTCGGTTTGTCGAGTCCCTGGGCACCGGAATCTCCATAGGGGCCAACCCGACGCGTTCGGACGTGAGCAACGTCACCACGCGCGCGTGGGCGGACCGCAATGGCGATTTCGTCCCGCAAGAGACCGAACTGGGCGCGAGCTCGAATCTCAACTTCGGCTTGGCCAACGTCGGCATTCGCTACGCCGATGGGCTGACGACGGGCTGGGGCAAGCGGGCCTGGAATTGGGAAATGGCGGCCGGGATCCAGCAGGAACTGCGCCCGGGCGTGTCGGTGGAGGCGGGCTACTTCCGGCGCAACCGGGGCAACTTCCGGGCCACCCAGAATGTGGCGGTGACGCCGGCGGACTACGATTCGTACTGCGTGACGGCGCCGGTGGATGCGCGGCTGCCGGACGGCGGCGGTTACCCGGTGTGCGGGCTCTACAACATCAAGTCGGCGCAATTCGGCCGCAATGATAACGTCATCACGTTGGATAGGAATGTCGGGACGGTGACCGAGATCTTTGACGGCGTCGACGTCAACGTCACCGCGCGGCTCCCGGGCCTGGTGACGTTGCAGGGGGGCACGAGCACCGGGCGCATTCGGGATAATCTCTGCGGCGTGGTCACCGGGAATCCGAATGTGTCGCTCCCGGTCACCAATGCGTACGCGGCCGGAGCGGTCATCCCTGCCACGCCGGCGTTCTGCGACGTCACGCCCCCGTTCCTGACGCAAGTCAAGTTGCTGGGGACCTACCGGCTGCCCTGGTGGGGCCTCCAGACCAGCGCGACGTACCAGAGTATCCCAGGGCCCCAAATCCTCGCGGCCTGGGCGGCGCCCGCGGCGACGGTGGCGGCCGGGCTCGGCCGTGCTCCGTCGGGCAGCGTGCGATCCGTGACGGTGCCGCTCGTGGCGCCGGGTGCGATGTATGGCGCGCGGCTCCATCAGATGGATGTGCGGCTCACCAAGGAGTTCAAGGTACAGCGGACCAGCGTCCAGGGGCAGTTTGACATCTACAATCTGTTCAATGGGAACACCACTCTCGCGCAGAACAACACGTACGGGGCATCCTGGCAAATTCCGACCACCTTTCTAGGGGCCCGGACCGCCAAGTTTGGCGTCCTGATGAAGTTCTGATTACGCGTGGATTTTCTGAATTGCGCCGACCGGTGTGATAAAGGAGGAGACGATGAATCGTCAGCGAATCGCGAATCTCGTCATCGCGTCGTGTGTTCTGCTCCTCCCGGCTGCCGCGTCGGCACAGGTGATCGGCAGCAGTATCGCGGGGGTGGTACGAGACACCTCGGGCGCGGTGTTGCCCGGCGTCACGGTGGAAGCCGCCAGCCCGGCGCTCATCGAACGGGTCCGTACCGCCGTGACGGACGGCCAAGGCGTGTACCAAATCATCGACCTGCGGCCCGGCCTCTTCACCGTCACCTTCACTCTGCCGGGCTTTAGCGCGTTGAAGCGGGAAGGCCTCGAGTTGCCGGCGGGGTTTGCGCTAACGGTCAACGCCGAGCTGAAAGTGGGGGCGGTCGAGGAGACGGTCACCGTCTCGGGGGTGGCTCCGGTCGTCGACACCCAGAACGTCCGAAATCAGACCACGATCGCACACACTACGCTCGAGGCGATCCCGGGGACCGGACGTCTCAGCCAAATGGTCACGATTCTCCCTGGGGCCGTGTTAGGCAACGCCACACTCCAAAATGTCGGCGGCGTCAGCGACCGCACTCAGACGGCGTGGTCGATGCACGGCGCGCCCGGCACGGACGTCGTACTGGACGGCATGAATCAATCCGTGATTGGCGGAGGGGCAGCCACCTACATCTTCAACAATCTTTCCACGCAGGAGGTCGTCATCGAGATGAGCGGCATGTCCGCCGAACGCAGCACCGGCGGCGTCCAGATGAACATCGTGCCCAAGGACGGCGGCAACACGTTCTCCGGAACGTTCACGACCGCGCACGCCACCTCTTACCTGGAAAGTGACAACTTGAATGACGCGCTGCGCGCCCGCGGCTTGGGCCCAACGCCCTCGACCAAAAAAATCTATGACACCGGAGGGGGCCTGGGCGGGCCGATTAAGCGGGACACGCTGTGGTTCTTCGGCGCCCACCGGTCGGCGGTCAACCAGCAATATCAGCAGGGCAATTACTATAACAAGCTCCATGGCACCTTGTTTTACGAGCCTGATCTGAGCCGACAGGCCTACACCAACGACTACACCAAGGACTACAGCGCCCGCTTCACGTGGCAGGCCGCGCAGAAGCATAAGATCGTGGTCGCCAACTCCGTGCAACCCAACTGCAACTGTTCCTTTAACCTGTTGAACCCCGGGACCCTCAGGACGCCCGAAGCCGCCGGGCAGCACCACTACAATCCCAACGGGTTGCCGAGCGCCAGCTGGACCTACCCGGCCACCAACCGGCTCCTGTTTGAGGCGGGCCTGTCGATGAATATCTTTACCAATCAGGGCAAACGGCAGCCGGAGACGGGGACGGCCATCATGCCGATCACGGACACTGGGCTGAACTTGGTGTACGGCTCCCGCGGCGATCAGCTGGGCAATAACGGTGGCTCTTACACGATCTTCAAACGGCGGCAATATCACGAGCGCTTCGCGGTGTCCTACGTGACCGGCTCGCACGCCTTCAAGGCCGGGCTGGATCTGAACCAGTATCGCCTCATTCCTCCAGAAGGGGGTTACAGCAACCCCAACCAAATCAACCAAGCCAGAGACTACACGTTCCGGAACCGTGTACCGCAGTCGGTCCGGATCTGGGCGGTCCCCCACGGGGTTGCCGAAAACGCGCGGGACGTCTCGGTCTTCGTGCAGGATCAGTGGACCGTCCGGAAGCTAACTTTGAACCTGGGCTTGCGGTTCAACGATTTCAACGCGTCCACTCCCGAACAGCAGCTGCCGGCGGGCCCGTGGGTGCCCGCGCGCTCGTACCCGGCGGTGACGAGCGTGCCGCGCTGGACGAATCTCCACCCGCGGGTGGGCGCTGCCTACGACCTGTTTGGCAACGGCCGAACCGGGCTCAAGGCGTCGCTGGGTCGGTATTCGCCGGGCCTCTCGGCCACCACGAGTAACCCTCCGTTAAACCAGGCGCACAGCACGTCGCGGAACTGGAATGACACCAACGGGAATTACGTCCCCGACTGCGATCTCCTCAATCCGGTCGCCCACGGCGAGTGCGGGCCGTGGTCGGACCTTGCCTTCGGTCAGCTGAGAGCCGTCAATTCCCGCAATGCGGCGGATTCGCTGGAGGGCTTCAACCGCCAAAGCTACAACTGGCAAGCCTCGGTGTCGGTCCAGCGCGAGTTGCGGCCGAATATGGGGCTCAATGTCGGCTATTTCCGTACGTGGTACGGAGGCTTCCAAGCCACCGACAATCAGTTCGTCACGCCGGCTGACCACGATGAGTACTGCATTACGGCGCCGGTGGACAGTCGGCTGCCCGGCGGGGGCGGCAACCGGCTTTGCGGGCTCTATGACCTCAGGCCGGCGCTCTTCGGCCAGGTCGACAACCTGGTGACCCAAGCGTCGCACTACGGCGATCGAACGCAGGTTTACAACGGTGTCGATGCCACTCTCAATGTGCGGTTTGGGCAGGGCGGGCAGTTCTCGGGGGGCTTCAGCGTAGGGCGGACGGTCGAAGACACCTGCCTCGTGGTGGATTCGCCCCAGACTGCGCGGTCGGGGTTCTGTAAGGTCGAGCGGCCGTGGGATGCGGCGACGCAAGTCAAATTCTTGGTCGTCTACCCGCTGCCCTGGGATCTGCAGGCCAGCGCCGTCTATCAGAATGTTCCCGGGATCCCGATCACGGCCAGCTACGTGGCCACCAATGCGCAGATCTTGCCTTCTCTCGGTCGCAATCTTGGGTCGTGCCGCGGTGCCGCCACGTGTAACGCCACGGTCACGATCGAGATGATCCCCGACAACACGCTCTTTGAGCCCCGGCTGCAACAGGTGGACCTCCGGTTCAGCCGGATCTTCCGGCTGGGGGGGAGGGTGAAGGTGCGAGGAAATTTTGACCTCAATAACCTGTTGAACGCGAACAGCGTCCTCAACATGAACACCCGGTACAGTCTCCCGAACGGCGGGCAGTGGCTGGACGCGCGGCAAATTCTGAGCGGGCGCCTGGCTAAACTCGGCGCCCAACTCGACTTCTGAGCGCCCTGGCACCACGCCGCGCGCGCGTGGAAAAGCAGGGAATTCAGGTGCGGGCCATGCGTGGAAGAGTTATCATACGAGGAACTTGTCAAGGGGCCGAGCAAGGGAGCAAGTTATCAGCTCACAGCTGTCAGCATTCAGCTGAGAGCCGAGAGCTGAGAGCTGAGAGCTGAGAGCTGAATAGATAAACCGGAGGTGTCAGATGATTGGTCGATTCCTCAGGTCACTGGGTGTGCTGACGGTCGGGCTGGGGGTCATGTCGCTGCTAGCGGTATCTGTCGTGGGCCAAGCCCCGACGCCCGCGACAAAGGCGCCGGCCACCGCGGCAACGCCAACCGCGGCGAAGACCGCTGGGCCGGCGAAGACTTCGAACTGGACGCCGCCCCGGACCGCGTGGGGCGATCCGGATCTGCACGGCGTCTACAACTACGCCACCGGTACACCCATGCAGCGGCCCCGTGCGTTTGGAGAAAAGGAAGTGCTCACGGACGAGGAGGCGGCAGCCTTGAACGAGAGAAATCAGGTCACCATCAATACGGACAACACTCCTCGCGACCAGGTGGGCAACTATAACGACTTCTGGATGGATGCAAAGAGGAAGAACATCGTCGCGGACAAGCGCACGTCGCTGATTATCGATCCGCCAAACGGAAGAATGCCTCCGCCGGTGCCTCTGACGGAGGCAAAGAAGAAGGAGGCGGCGGAACTTCGAGCGATGAACGCTCGCTTCATCGCCGGCTTCATGCAGGACTATCGGGACGGGGACGTGGGCAATCGGTGCATCATCCGGCGCCGGAACGAGGGCGGGGGGCATCCGTATCTGCCGTCGATTTACAACAACATGGCGCAGATTTACCAGACGCCCGGGTATGTGGTGATTTACTCCGAGATGATCCACTTCTCCCGTGTCATCCCTCTGGACGGGCGGCCGCACCTCCCGCAAAACATCAAGACGTGGCTGGGGGATCCGCGTGGCCACTGGGACGGCAATACCTTGGTCGTCGAGACCACCAACTTCCGGTCGGACGATGCGATGGGGCACTCGCTAGGTCGCACCGGGGTCACCTGGGGCGGAACCGATCCCGACACCTATACGATCACCGAACGCTGGACGGCCGTGCGCCCTGGAGTGCTCGATTATCAAGTCACGATGGCGGATCCGCACACCTGGACGCGTCCAGTGACCATGCTGATTCCCTGGAACAAGACCGACGAGCAGATCTACGAGTACGCGTGTCAGGAAACGAATTACGAGATCTACCACTGGCTGAGCGGCGCGCGATCCCGCGAGGCTAAAGGGGAAGTGTACGACCCTGTCGCCGCTGATAGAGAAGCAAACGGCGGCGGCCAAGAAGAGAGATAAGCGCAGGCGCCTGCGGCCATGCCGAGCCGAGGAC
>JAHFUJ010000064.1:1441-3867 GCA_023265105.1 Acidobacteriota bacterium | reverse complement strand
GAGCGACTCCGAGGCAAGGCATCAGCGTTAGTTCGCGCCGGGGGTGGGGCCCCGGCGCCAGTGATAAAAGAAGAGGAGCGGTAATGCGCGCACGAAACTGGTCACTCATCATGTTGTTGGTGGCGGCAGGGATCCTCTCGTCCTACGCGCTCATTGGCCGGAGCGCGCCGAATCTCAGCGCCGCGACCGGTCAGGCCGTCGCCGTGAAAGCCACGCAGGAGATAGGCGGGCAGGAGGAGTGGGGCCCATACGAGGTGGTCTCCCCCTTTCCGCAGCCGCTGGCGGATGGACCGGACGGCGTGAAGCACGACGGGTGGACGTGGGGTTCGGTCGGAGCGGTGTACGCAGAAACCCCGGACCGCATCTGGATTGCGCAACGCGGCGAGCTGCCGCTGCCGCCTGGCTCGAAGCCCTGGACGCCGTACGCCATGCTTCCGTGGAAGGACGTCGACGTCATCGGCCCGCCGTCTCAGCAGCCCCCGGACGCACCAGGGCGGAAGGCCACGGGCTATGACGATGGGGAATCCGCATCAGGGGGCGTCGAAGCCAAACGCGGGTGGGAGCGCCGATATCATCACAGCATCTTCGCCGTCGATCGCAACGGCAAAATGATCGATTGGTGGCCGGACGCCGAAAAATTCTTCGACGTGCGACGCGGGCGGGGACCGCACAGCATCAAGATGAGCCCGTACGATCCGGAGAAGCACATCTGGATCGTCGATGACGAGCTGCACATGGTCTACAAGTTCACCCATGACGGGAAGCTGGTGCAGAAGTGGGGCGAGCTCGGTGTGCCGGGACGTGACGGGAACCACTTCAGCCGGCCGACCGGCATCGACTGGCTCCCCGACGGCACGTTCTTCATCAGCGACGGGTACGTCGGGACGCGCGTGGCGAAATTCGACAAGAACGGTAAGTTCCTGATGGACTGGGGGAAGAAAACAGTCGACCGGAACAATCCGGGCCCCAACGAATTCAGCACCGTCCACGCCATTACCATTAGCAAGGACCGCCGCCTCTTCGTCTCGGATCGGGGGAACAAGCGGATCCAGATCTTCGACGAAAACGGCAAGTTCCTCACCATGTTTTCGACGGGGGCGAACTCATCGCCGTACTACGATCTCATTTCGGGAGATCAGTACCTCTGGGTTGCGGACGGCGGGACGCAGCGGATCCTCAAGTACGATCTGAACGGGCACTACCTGTACGGCTGGGGCCGGTATGGTCCGTGGCTCGGGGGCTTCTACGGTCCGCACGCGATGACGGTGGACCAGGACAAGAATCTGTACGTCGGCGACGTGTTCGGCGGCCGCGTGCACAAGTTCCGGCCGAAGCCGAACGCCGATCCCGCGAAGATTATGCAGCCCGAGCTGAAGCCTCAAGCTAGTACAAACTAAACTGGGCCACGACACGCGTGGCCGCTGAAGTGCAACCGCGAAGACACGAAAACACGAAGAAGACGAAATGTTTTGTTTTCGTGCCTTCGCGCTTTCGTGGTTGCATTTGTATTCACTATCACGCTGGAGGGGGATGAGATGCGCAATCGGTTGAGTGTGAGGGGGGCTGTGCAGGCCGCGGCCGTGGGAGCCGTTCTCTGTCTGGCGGCGATCCCAATGGCCGGGCAGCAGGTTCCTGCGAACGGGCTGTTCCCCGCGTATCGCGCCCCTCGTTTTCCCGGGACGAACACCCCCGATTTGAATGGCATTTGGGAGTCGCTCTCGACGGCGAATTGGGACATTCTGACTCACGAGGCGAGCCCTGGGCCGCACCCCGAACTCATGGGCGAGTACAGCGCGGGGCCGGCCGGGCAGGGCATCGTCGAGGGCAACGAGCTGCCGTATCGGCCGGAAGCGTTGGAGAAAAAGAAGAAGAACTTTGCGACTCGGATGACGGCCGTGCCCCCCGGCCCCTACGAGTTTGTGACGGGGGAGATGCCCCCCACTGGCGAGCCCGAGCTGAAGTGCTGGATGCCGGGGATCCCGCGCATGATTTACATGCCGTTCCCCTTTCAGATCGTGCAGACGCCCGACTTCGTCCTGATGACCACTGAATACAATGTCTCGTCGCGCATCATCCGCATGAACTGGAAGGAAGAGGCGCCCATCGATTCGTTCATGGGCTGGGCGCGCGGCCACTGGGAAGGGGAGACGCTGGTCGTCGACGTGACCGGGTTCAACGATCAGACCTGGTTCGACCGGGCCGGGGATTTTCACAGCGACGCTCTCCATGTGGTGGAACGCTATACGGCCCTCAGCCCCTACCATCTCCAGTACGAGGCCACGATTGACGACCCGAAAGTGTTTACGCGGCCCTGGAAGATGAGCTTCATCCTCTATCGTCGGGTCGAAAAAAATATGCAACTCATGGAGTTCAAGTGCCAGCCATTTGTGGAGGAAATGTTATTCGGGAAGTACAACAAGCAGCCG
>JAHFUJ010000064.1:0-1341 GCA_023265105.1 Acidobacteriota bacterium | reverse complement strand
GCTGAGAGCCGAGAGCTGAGACTCACTGCTTCCATGGGACTTTCACTTCGTACTTTTTTCCGTCGACGTCACTGGCGGTGACCACAATCTCATTCGGGCGCCTGAGGTTGACATTGATCGGCGATGCGTCAGGGGCTCTGAAGTCGCCGAGCGAGAGATCGCGCTTATCGCCCGGTGCCAGCCGTGGAAGTTGGCTGGTGTAGAACAAGGAGCCGGCCCTGATGGCGATCCGCGCGTCGACGAGCGGGTGCTCCGTACGGTTCTCGATGGTAATGAAGCCCGACGTAATCTGCACGCCGATGGCCTGACCGGACGTGCCGACTGCGCTGCCGCTGTCCGAAGGAGCACCCGAACACCCCGAGACCAACCAACCGACGACGAGAACGACCGTGATGGCGACGAGAGAGCGCCGGATTCCGTAACTCATGGCTGCTCCTCCTTCCGGGTTGGAACGGACCGTCGACCGTTTTCGCTGGACCTCACGCGGGCGCAACCTCGCGCAGATCGCGAGGCGGAGACGTGCTCATGAGACGGGTCGAGTCTACGCCCAACGGGGAACGCTCGCAACCGAGCCAAGCGCTTTTTTCACCGTTGTCAATACCCGTCGTAACTCCGTCGTAACGAGTTGAATGGCATTATCCGGCGTTCGAACGTTGTCGAGCTGGAAGTTGGCGAGATTCACGGGTCAACAAGGAGGTTTGGAAATGCGTAGGCTTCTCCTCTGGTTGCTCGGGTCGCTGCTCGTTGTGTTCGGCTTAAGCCTACTCCCCTCACCCGTCTCGCTGGCCCACGCGCAGAGAGGTGGCGAGGAGACCGGCCCCATTGCACAGAGGGGCGGTTCAGAAATGACGGGGCCATACGACGTGGTCCAGGGGTGGCCGAAGTGGGCTCATCCCTACCCTCGACCGGGATATATCTGGGGCTCGCAGGGGGGAGTGTTCGCCGAGTCGCCGGACAGGATTTTCTTGGCAAGCCGCGGCGAAATCAAGCTGCCGGCCCAGGTGCCGAGGAACTTCCCCGGCAATTGGGGCGCCTTTGGAATTTGGAATGGTGAGCTGGCTCAGGCGACCGGACAACTCCCCGAGTTCCACAACTGCATCGTCATCGTCGACAGGGACGGCAACCTCGTCGAATCGTGGACGCAGTGGGATTATCTCTTCGAGGAAGGCCGCGGGCCGCACACGGTCAAGATCAGCCCGTACGACCCGGAGCGCAGCGTCTGGGTCATCAGCGATATCAATCACCAGGTCTGGAAGTTTTCCAATGACGGCAAGAAACTCCTGATGACGCTCGGGGAACGGAATGTCTTCCATGACAACGACGACCCCCGCGGCTTTCGTC
>JAHFUJ010000360.1 GCA_023265105.1 Acidobacteriota bacterium | reverse complement strand
GTCAATCCCACGACGCGAATCGCGACCCTGACGCCGGCCAGCGGCCCGCCGATTGTTGTGCAGTTCGCCTTCAACGCAGGCGGCCCGTGCAACAGCTGTCTTGGGTCGGGCCGGTCCGGGCCCACGTTCGCCGAAACCGTCACCGAGGGCTCGACGTGGACACTTACCTACACGACGTCACTCCCGGCGGGTGCGGCCGAATGGTTCCCGGGCGGCACCGTTAACACGGTGTACAGAGCAGTGGCGGTGCAGGCAAAATAACGGGGCGCTTTTAGATCCGTTTCGTCGGATCGAACAGCCAATACGCATCGGGATTCTCGGGCGGGATGATGGCGACTTCAACCTCCACGGTTACGTCGCCGTTCACATCCAGGACTCGTGAGAGGGCCTCATAGCCTGTCTTGAGCACGTCCAGGCTGTATGTTCCTTGGGCCGTTGCTACCCTTGCCAGGCCGGTCTGGTCCGAACAGGCGAAGTAAACGCCCAGGCGCACTTGGGCATCCTCGACAGGCGTGCCGGCGTCCTTCTGAACGACCTTGACCGTCACCGAATACTGCGGCGGCTTGACTGTCTCGAATCCGAAGCGGGCCGACGCCCCGCCGTGGGGCAGCCGCAATTCCGTCGGTGCGAACCTGATCGACCGCGAGGTCGCACCCTCTCTGGCGGGCGCAACCACGTCGACCTCTGTCCAATAAAGCGCCCGGGTTCCGTCCCACGGGCTCTCACCGAGCTTCCCGCGTGCGATGCTGGCGCCGGTTTCGTCGCAAATCTCGATCTCTTTGCCCTTGAGGTCGCACCCGGCAGAGCACGTTGCCCCAACGTGAACGCGGAACGGATGGTCAATCACGATTGGCGAAGGTACGCCCCACACCGCCAGGCTGGTGTCGTGGGCCAGGGTCTTGACCGTAATCGGAAGCGAGCCTTCCTCGTGGACAACACCTTCGGCCTCGTGCTTCGGGAATACGAGAGTCCACGAATACTCGCCCACCTCGTCGGGGGCCGTGAAGGCGAATTCCGTCGTTTCGTTGGCGTTATCGGCAAAGTTGGCAAGCCCAGAGCCGGCCACGACGGCGCCATCGGGCGCGATAACGTTGATGACTCGTCCGCGAAGGTCGCATCCGTAAGGGCAGGCTACCTTGATCGTCAAGACGATGTCCGTGCCGGCGTCGACCTCCGCGGCAGGCGGCCGACCGAGCGCCACGCTGGTTAGATGCGTCCGCGGCTCCTCGTTCGCGCGCTCGACGTCCTTGCTCATGCGCTCGTCCGGCTGCGTCCGTCGCGGAGTCTTGTCGTCAGTCGGTGGCGCTCGACGACCTTCCAGCGTGAAGTCCAGCGAGACGGCCAGAGACGAGGTCTCGGCCCAGGCCATGCTGGGCCAAACCACCCATGCTTTCGCCTCCGGTGTAGAGGCCGGGGATAACCTTACCGAAAATATCTATCACCTGCTGGTCCGTATTGACCCTGAGGCCGGTGAGCGAATCATGGAGGATGGGAGTGGCCCACGCCGCATAGAAGGGCGGCCTCTCGATCTTGTACATGGGTTTGGGCTTCTTGAAGTCGGTGTCGAGGCCCGAAGTGACGAAGGAGTTGTACCGCTCGACAGTCTCTTGCAGGACTATTCCTGGCATCGGCCTCTTCTGGTACGGATTGTTGATGTTGGCCGCCAGCTCCTTCAGTGTCGCACCGCTCGCGAAATAAAGCGGATCCACATTGGGCGGCCTTGGATTCCACTTCTCGCGGGCAACTGCATCGGCATCGAAGATGGCCCAGATCGGCCCGCCTCCGTTCAACTTGTTCGGGTCTCCGTTGTACGCCATCGCGGCGGCGATGAAGTTGTAGCTCCCATCCAGCTCGTTCCAGAACCGCTTGCCGATCTGGTTGACCATGATGACGTCTTGCCAGCTCGCCACGGTAAGGCCGGTGGCGCGTGCAAGATGGAAGATCGGGCTGTCGGTCTCGATGACCAGCTGACCGTAACCCCACTGACACCCGATGTGCGCCGTCTTGGTGATCGCCGCACCGCCCTCGGAGGTCTGCAGTGCCGTCGTCCAAAGCGAGGCCCCGATGGCCATGGACATCACCTCGGCGTCGCCGCTCTGACGGGCGTACGGGGCGCACGCCTGCTGATACTCCTCGGTGAGCCGCGGATCGAACGTCCGGCGGAGGTTCACATTGCCCGGGTGCCCGCCGGTGCCGACGAACACACCTTTCTTCGCCTGAAAGTTGACGTCCTTACCCATGTACCGGGCGGTGATTCCGAGCACCCGCCCCGACCGGGGGCTCTCGCGGATGATGTTCGTCATCGAGTGCCGCAGCAGGACTTGCACACCCGCTTTGCGCGCGCTCTCCTCGAGCCTTCTGACGAGTCCCGACCCGTTCCGGCCGCGATGAGGTGCCATCACCTGGCTGGGGATGTGCCATTCCACGGTTTGGTAGGTTCGGCCGGCGTTCGTCGAAGCTCCGCCTCCATTTTCCTCACGACCGGTGAACTGGACGCCGTGGGCCAGCAGGAACTCGAACGTGGCGGCGTTTTCGTCGGCGAACTTGCGGACGATGTCGCGGTCGCTGTAGCGGGACGACGGGTGATCGTGCCGGGTCCAGTCCGCGAAAATCATGTCGGCCGAGTCCACCGTGCCGTATTTCTTCTGCAGACTGTGCCCGCCGCCGAGCTGGATGCTCCCTCCGCTCAGTATGCCTCGGCCACCGATGTCGAAATTCTCGTCGATCATGATCACGGAGGCACCGGTATCGCGGGCTGCGCAAGCGCACGCGAGCCCCGAAACCCCCGCACCGACCACCACCACATCCGCCGACCGGTCCCACTTGATGTCGGCGGCCTCGGCCTCCGTTGGGTGCAGTCCAGCCGCCGCGACGACGACACCGGCCGTGCCCTTCGCGACAGTCGTCTTGAGGAAACTTCTCCGGCTGACGGGATTCGGCCCTTTCCGATTGCTGCTCATGGCCCTCTCCTTAATGGTGATGACGGGCTGGCTGCCTCACGGCTTTTGCACGAACACGATCGCCTTCGCCGTCTCGGGCAGCAGCTCCTGACTTCCTGCCGGAAAGTCGTTGGACTGAAGAATAAACGCCAGGATGTCCATATATGTCTTGTCGCCTAGACTATTCGCATTCCCCAGCGGCATCGTGTCCCGTATCCTCTCGAAACGTTCTTCAAGGGTCTTTCCGTTCCATTTGGCCCGAAGGCCCGGACCAACGAGATCCACCGCCTCGGCGTCCGTTGCGCGAAGATCGCTTCCATGGCAGCTCGAGCAACCGGCCTGATACGCGTCGTCTCCTCGCTTAGCCTGCGCCGCGGTAAACACGCCGCTCCAGATGGAAGGACCGGAGGCGTCCTGAGCGTCTGCCACCAAAGCTCCCAACAACAGCAGCATCGAGAGAGCGGCCCCAGCTTCTTTCATCCAGTTCCCTTCCGGCGAGACATCCCAGGCGCACACACAGATGCCACCATCCGTGCGCACTCTACCACCAGCCGGGCACGCTGTCCAAACCCCAGGTGTCGGCACGCGGCAGGTGATCGACGTCTCAACGCCACGTCGCCGCATTGGGCTTTCCCCAGTGTCACCGGGTTCATGAGGCGCTTCACCAATGAGCTCAGAGAGTCCGGAGAGGTGAGGGCCCGGCCGCGCCGGCCCAGGCCAGAGTGGTGCGCGCCAAGAAGAACGGCGCGCCCGAACACTAGCTCCCGACCGGCGCAAGGTTCTCGGTCAATTCGATATACGTACCCCAGGGGTCGGTGAGGAACGCGATCTTGATCGTCGAGTTTGGAATCTGGCGCGGAGACGAGTCGAGCTTGATGCCCTGCGCTTCAAGCTTTTTCGCGAACTCGTCGAGGTTCTTCACGTCGAAGCCCAGATGGTCGAGCGAGCGGCCTTTAGTCGGCGCCAGCTTCTTCTCACTCGCCGAGAAGGACAGATTGAAGCGGTGAAAGTAGTCGCAATCGATCAAACCCGGCCGTGCCACGCGCTGGCGCGTGCCGGGTAGTCCGCCGAGGACCTTTGCGTACCAAGCCTGGATCGCCGGGATGTCTGTCTCCAGGGGATAGGAGTGAATGTGGTCCATGCTGACCGGTCCGGGCAGGGACCGGTCGCCGAAGATCTCCACGCGGATGCCGTCGCCGGGAGCGTAGACGTAGCCCTGGTTCGGATTCGTCGCCCCCTCCTCGTACTTCACGTTGCCGGCCTTCCACCTGGCGCGCGCCGCCGCCAAATCCTTCACGACGAAACCGAAGTGATCGACGATGGACCCGGCAGGCGGGCCGGTGGGCTCGGCTTGCCGCAACATGATGTACACGCCCGGAAACTGAATCATCGAGAGCGGCCCGTTCTCGAC
>JAHFUJ010000359.1 GCA_023265105.1 Acidobacteriota bacterium | reverse complement strand
CCGGCAGGTCGTCGCTCGCCGCCGCTTCGATGGCCCTCGCCGCTTCCGCCCGCACGTCGGGCGGATAGATCGACGAGGCATCGTCGAGGCCCGACGGGGTTGACGCGAGGCGCGCGTACGTGTCGCTCACGAGATACCCGCGCACCACGGGCGCCGGCTGCGTCAGCGGCCAGCCCACCACCCCCACCGAGATGCCGAGCGTGCTCAGGATGCTCCACAGCGTGCGCGTCCGCAGCGTCGCCGACGTGTGCGGCTCTTCGACGAGAAAGCCGAAGCGCACGAGGCCTTGCGCGAAGCAGTAGTCCGGCAGCAGCTGCACGGGATCCCCGCCCTGCGCCAGGCGGTAGATGCCGCTCGATCGAACGCCGTTTTTCTGCGGCAGCTTGGCGGTGGCGACCGCCGCCCACACCGCCTCGGCGGAGGTCGGATGCAGCGTCGCCAGATGCATCACGGCGCCCGCGTCGAGAATGCGACCGAAATTCGGCAACCGTCCTTCCGCCGCCGCGCTCGTGATGAGGTCGAGCGATCCGGCGTCGATCGCCAGCACGGTGACGCGCGAAGGCCGCTCGGTTGCGCCGATGTTGAGCGAGGCTTCGATCGGATGCGCCGCAAGGAGCGGGAGTGCGCCGCGTCCGCGGAGCACCAACGGCGCCAGCACCGAACCGGCGGCGACCATCACGAGCAGCAGTGCCCACGCGGCGCGGTACCTGGGCCAGAAATGCGTGCGCAGCAACGCGACGACCACAAACAGCGAGGCCGACGCGACGAGCGACAACAGGCCCTGAGCGATCTCGTTCACGGTCGTCGGTTCGAGCACGATCGCGAACGTGTGGAGGTTCGCCCACATCAGCGCGCCGGCCGCGGCGGCCGCCGCCGCGCCGAGCCAGGCGAGCACGCCGACACTCGCCCACGCCGGCGAGAACACCTCGCGGGCCAGCAACTGACCGACGACCAGGCAGAAATAGAAAATGACGGTGAAGTGCACCGCGTAGAACAGACCGATCGTGGCCGCGAGCGGCATGAGCCGCGCCGGATGGAGCGGCAGCATCGGATTGAGCTGCAGCACGAGCGCGAGCACATAACACGTGGCCAGCACGGCCGCCACCAGCGAGTTGCTCAGCATTCGCAGATAACGCACGGTTTCGGTGCAGTATACTGCCGCCATGCCGATCGACGCGCCGGCGGAAGTGATCGCCAATCACGCGCTGTCGACCGACTACAACGTGCTCGCGCTGGCGGCGCCGGCCATCGCCGCCGCCGCCGCCCCTGGGCAATTCGTGATGGTCAAAGCGGCCTTCGGCCACGACCCGCTGCTCCGCCGGCCGTTTTCCGTGTTCGAGGTGTTGCGCGACGATCGCGGCACGCCCACCGGCATCTCACTGCTCAACAAACGCATCGGCGTCTCGACCGATCTGCTCTACGCGGCGCGGCCGGGACAACGCGTCGCCTGCCTCGGTCCGCTCGGCCGTTCATTTACCGTGGTCGATCCGCCAACCGAAGGGTGGATGGTCGCCGGCGGCGTCGGCCTCGCGCCGTTCGTGGCACTCGCCGAGGCGCTCGGCACGCGCGGCGTGGCCTCAACTTTGTTCTACGGCGCGCGACGCGCCGAAGAGCTGTTCTACCTGGATGTGTTCCGCCGCCTCGGTGTCGAGCTGGTGTTGACGACCGAGGACGGCAGTCTGGGGGAGCGCGGCCGCGTGGTCGCCCCGCTCGAACGGCGGCTCGCCGCGCGCGCGGCCGATCGGCCCGTCATGATCTACGCGTGCGGCCCGGAAGGAATGCTGGCGGCAACGGCGACGACCGCCGCACGGTTCGGGCGGCCGTGTCAGGTGTCGGTCGAGCGCATCATGGCGTGCGGTCTGGGCGGCTGCTACAGCTGCGTGGTGCCGATGCGGCACGGACACGGCGGCTTTCACCACGTCCGCTCGTGCATCGCCGGCCCGGTGCTGCCCGGCGATCAGATATTGTGGGAGTGAAAACTCGCTACCACGGAGGTCACGGAGGATAACGGAGCTCACGGCGCTAGATTTGTTTCCGTGACCTCGGTTCGTGTCCGTGCCCTCTGTGGTAGAGCCTTTCGTGATATGGATCTTTCTGTTCGAATCGGATCGCTGACGCTCAAGAATCCGCTCGTCGCGGCAAGCGGCTGCTTCGGCTACGGCGTCGAGTACGCCGAGGTCGTGGATCTGTCGTCGCTCGGCGGCATCGCGGTGAAGGGACTGTTTCTTGCCGAGCGCGAGGGTCATCCCGCGCCGCGCATCGTCGAAACGCCGGCGGGGATGCTGAACGCGATCGGCCTGCAGGGCATCGGGGTCCACCGCTTCATCGACGAGAAGCTGCCGGAGCTTCGCGCGCGCAAGGCCACCGTTATCGTCAACATCTGCGGGACCACGCTCAACGAGTACGTCGAGCTGGCGCGCATTCTGTCGGACGCCGAAGGAGTCGACGCGCTCGAGCTGAACATTTCTTGTCCGAACATCAAGGAAGGCGGCATCACGTTCGGATGCAGTCTCACCGGCACGTTCGACGTCGTCAGCGCCGTGCGCAAGGTGACGAGGCTGCCGGTCGTCCCCAAGCTGACGCCGAACGTCACCGACGTCGCGTCGTTCGCGCGCGCGGCCGAGGAAGCGGGCGCCGATGCGGTCGCGCTCGTGAACACCTTTCTCGCGATGGTCATCGACGTCGAGACGCGGCGTCCGAAGATTTCCAACGTCGTCGGCGGGTTGAGCGGGCCGGCCATTCGGCCGATTGCCGTGCGGATGGTGTACGAGTGCCGCCAGACGGTGAAGATTCCGATTGTCGGGATGGGCGGCATCGCCGAGGCGCGCGACGCGCTCGAATTCATCATTGCCGGCGCCTCGGCGGTGCAGGTCGGCACGGCCAGTTTCGTCGATCCGTTCATCTGGCCGAAGCTCCTCGACGGGATTCGCGACTACATGCGGCGGCACCAGATCGCGCGAATTGCCGATCTCGTCGGGACCATCGATGCGCGCGCCAGAGACCATGAATGGACGAGCTCCTAGTCGCGCTGGACGTCGATAGCGCCGCCGAGGCACGCGCGCTCTCCGATCGTCTTCGCGGTCTCGCAGGCGGATTCAAGATCGGCAGCCGGTTGTTCACGAGCCACGGGCCGTCAATCGTCGAGGCGCTGGCCGGGCGTGGCGATCGCGTCTTTCTCGATCTGAAGTTTCACGACATCCCGACGACCGTCGCCGGGGCCGTCGCCGCCGCGACGCGGCTGGGCGCGTGGATGGTGAACGTGCACGCGTCCGGCGGCCAGGCGATGATGCGCGCGGCGCGCGACGCCGCCGGCGAGGAAGCATCGCGGCTGTCGAGGCCCCCCCCGCTCCTCATCGCCGTGACACTGCTCACGAGCCTCAATCAACAGATGCTCACCGAGATTGGGATCAGCGACCCCCTGGCTGACGAGGTCGAACGTCTGGCCGCGTTGACCGAGGCCTGCGGGCTCGACGGCGTGGTGGCGTCACCCCAGGAAATTGCGCGCATCCGAAAGCGCTGCGGAAAACAGTTCGCGATCGTCGCGCCAGGCATCCGTGGCGGTGGCGACGCCAAAGGCGATCAACACCGGACGATGACGGCGAGGGAAGCGCTTGACGCCGGCGCGAGCTATCTCGTCGTGGGGCGACCGATCATCGCGGCGCCCGATCCGCGCGCGGCCGCCGAGCGCCTTGTCGCCGAGTGCCGCGCCTCCTGAGACGCCGTGATCTCGCTCACCATCTACTCGCGGCCCGGCTGTCACCTCTGCGACGAAATGAAGGCCGTCATCGAGCGCGTGGGCCGATCGGTGCCGCTGACGGTCGTCGAGATCGACATTTCGGGAGACACCGAGCTCGACGAACGCTTCAGGCTGGAAATTCCGGTGTTGATGGTGAACGGAAGGAAGGCCGCGAAGTATCGGATCACGGAGGGCGAGCTGCTCCGGATTGTGGAGCAGCGCGCCCTCGACCAGTAACCTATTTCGCCGTCACGATGAGGTGACCGCGCCGGTTCCGCTGCCAGCAGGACTCGCTGTCTTCGCTACAGACCGGCTGTTCCTTGCCTTTGCTGACGAGAATGATGCGGCTGGCGGGCACACCGAGATTCACGAGATAGTCTTTCACGGCGGTTGCGCGGCGCGAGCCGAGCGCGAGGTTGTACTCCGAGCTGCCCCGCGCGTCGCAGTGGCCCTCGATCGTCACCTGCGTGCTCGTCCACCTCTTCATCCAGTCCGCATCCTTCTGCAGCGGCGCGCGGCCGTCGTCCCTGATTTCTGACTTGTCATAGTCGAAGTACACATCGTCGAGCGGCCTCTCCGCGTTCACCTGCTCGAGCGACTTGCGCGCGAAGATT
>JAHFUJ010000063.1:11149-18312 GCA_023265105.1 Acidobacteriota bacterium | reverse complement strand
CTGCCCGCTTATTTACAGACCCACCCCTCGATGTCGGGACGCGTGTCGTGGCATGGCGCCACCTGCACGGGAGCTTCGAGCGAGTAGTAGACCTTGAAGTCATCGCCGGGCGTCGCGTTGTAGCCGATCACCCGGATCGGATCGCGTGGGTCTGCGTCTCCCGGCGCCATGTGGTAGTTCATCGAGACCGCGGCCGGCGGATTGATCCGGCTTGCCGGCACGTCGAGTGGCTTGAACACCGAATTCAGCACCACCGCACGCTTCGCGGGGATCGTCTGCTCCGTCTCGGTCGAGTACCCCGTCGCCACAACCACGCCGATGTAGTTGCGGAAGTATCCGCGCTCGATGACCGTGGAACCGTCGCCACGGCCAGGCTCGAGCGACGACCGATCCGAGTAGAACGGGCTCGCGACCCCTGCCCGCATGCCCTGGATGTCGGCGTCCCTGACCACGACGGATTTGGCGGCGTAGTTCGAGAGCCATACGCCGACAGGATTCTCGATATCGTTTGTCAGAATCGACTTGTCGCCCCGCACGGTGATGTGATCGACGATCAGGTTATCGGTCGGCGTGCCCGCGACGCCTTGACGTGAGGGATGCCAGACGCGGAAGTCCGTCAGCACGCCGTTCCATCCCCACGTGGCGCCGGCCTGAATCGCGCCGTACGCTTCGTTGTTCGCGAACTCGAGCACGGGCGCGCGGGTGGTGTCCAGCGTGACGGCTTCGCTGTTCACGTTGGGATCGGCCCCCTTGAACGCAGGGATGCGAACAGTGCCGAGCGCGCCTGCGGCCAGCCCGAAACCAACCGCATCGGCGTTGGCCGCCACGTTGTTGCGAATGTAGTTGTTGGGTCCCCGGAACCAGAACGCGGCACCCTCGCCGCCGGGATCAGGCGTCGCGCCTCCGTAGCCGCTGCGTGGCGCAAAGTCGCCGGACCCTCTGGACCGCATGGCGAAGTTGTGGTCGAAGACGTTGAACGTCTCGGTGCCGTCCTCGGTGACGATGCCCGCGCCGGCGGTGTTGTACACCACGTTGTCCTGGATGAGGCCGTAGTGGCTGTTGTGGACCGTGATGCCCCATTTCGGCGCGCCGTCAATCGCATTGCCGATCAGCGTGAACTGATATCCGTTCGCCGGCGCGGTGCGCGGACCGAAATCATGATGGAAGTGGATCGCATAGCGTCCGATTTGATTCTCGCCGAGCTTGACGACTCGGCCGGCGTCATCGAACACCGTGTTGTCGAGCAAACCCATCGCGGTGCGTCCCATCTCTCGCAGCTCGACGTACCGCATATCGACGTCCGCGCGCGACATGAAGATGGTGTGACCTCGGGTGCCCGCCGGATTCTCCGAACGGATGATGACATTGCGGGTGACGTTTCCGACGTGTGGCAGGAACTCCAGCGTGCCGTCCGGCGTTCGTGCTCCCTTGTGGTCGTACCTCAGCGCTGACTGCAGGGTGACGCGATTGCCGGCAATCGAAGCGACGCGCAGCTTCTCGTCGCGCGAGACGAAGTTGGCGCCTCGCTCCCCTTCGCGCAGCTGCCGCGTGTCAGGAATGACGATCTCGTCGCCGGACGCCCATCCCGCCGCCGCAGCGTCGAGCAGGAGTGTCGTCTGCCCCGCCAGCGGCTCCGCGGCCAGCCGGACGAATGTCGGCGTCTTGACCGCGCCGTGCATTCTGACGCTGCCGAGTCCCTGGATGCCGGTACCGATTTGTGCCGGATCACGCCGGCCATCGATGGCCCGGTCGGCGATGATGATCTCGGCGGTGACATCCATCGACACTCGGTTTGCAGTCGTTCCGATCTCGAGGAAGCCGTCGTCCATCACGGTCAGGTTCGTAACCTTCATCCGCGTATCGGCGCTGGTCTTGAAACTCAGATGTCCGTGCAGTTCGACGCAGTCGAGCGCAGCGTCGCTGATGACGTCATAGACGACGTCATGGCCGGTCAGGATCAGTACCCTGTCGCCGGCTGCAGGCACCCTCTTCGCCGACCATGTCTCAGGATCGGACCATGTGCCGCTCGCCCTGCTCGTGACCGTTGGACCCGCGCAGAAGTAGGGCACACCCTGGGGGACGCCGCTCAACGGAGACGTATGGTCGTGCGCATCCTGAGCGGCGGCGGGCGTCGGGAGACTCGCCAGACCGATGACCGAGACGAGACCGCCGATGAATACCGTTATCGCGGACCTGAAAGGTCCGCGCCGCGGATACCGAACCGTTATCGCGGACCTGAAAGGTCCGCGCCGCGGATACCGAACCGTCATCGCGGACCTGAAAGGTCCGCGCCGCGGATACCGAATAATGGCCAGCACGCACGCCTCCTTGTGAATGGGGCGAATATAGCACGTCAGATGGTTGGTGGTTGGTGGTTGGTGGTTCGTGGTTGGTGGTTGGTGGTTCGTGGTTGGTGGTTGGTGGTTGGTGGTTGGTGGTTGGTGGTTGGTGGTTGGTGGTAGCCACGAACTGCCACGAACTACTAACCACCAACCGCCAACCTACTGCTAGAATGTGCCGCGTTCATTCACCCTTACCAGGAGCGAATCGCGTGAACCGACGTCTTTTCTGCACCATCGTCGCTGGACTCATGCTGGCAGTTCTCGGGCGCATCGTGGTTGTGGCGCAAGGCAATCCCGAAGCCGCAAAGGTCAAGAACCCGGTGGCCTCCACACCGGAGTCTGTCACTGCGGGAAAACAGATCTTTCAGAAGACCTGCTCGCCATGCCACGGCATCACCGCCGAGGGCGGGCCAGGCAACGATCTGATTCCCCCCGCGCCGGATCTCACCGATGACCAATGGGACCATGGTTCGACCGACGGTGAGGTCTTCGACAACATCAAGAACGGCGTACAGCCGGATCTGAACATGATCCCGTGGAAGGATCAGCTCAAGGACCCGGACATCTGGAACGTTGTGAATTATTTGAGATCGATCGCCAAGAAAAAATAAGGGACTGGGGACTGGGGACTGGGGACTGGGGATTGGGGATTGGGGATTGGGGATTCGAAATTTCAAATCCCTAATCCCTAATCCCTAATCCCTAATCCCTAATCCCTAATCCCTACTTCGAGAGCGGATCGGGTCGCATCTGGAACTTCACGAGCTTGCTCGTCGTCCCTTTGCCACCTTCGACGTGGAATGGCGCCCGGGTTGAGTACGGCGCATAGATCGCCTTGCCCTTCCAGCCGCCGTTCGGATTGTCAATCCGGCCGTCCATGCCTTTCGCATAGAAGCCCATCGGATAGGGCACGCGCAGCGTCATGAACCTGCCGTCCACAAACGCCAACAGTCCCTCGGACAGGTTGCCAGTGGCAATCGGCACGTTCTTGCCAACGCCGAGCATGTCGAACCGATCGACGAAGTCGTAGTACGCCGAGTCGCCGCTGGCGTTATCGACCGCTCCCTTGTAGTTCGGGCCAGGCATCGGATGGAGCGTCCAGCCTTCCGGACACTGCTGCCCTGTCGCGTTCGGACCGTTGAGGATCCCCTTGCACTTGTTGCGATCGAAGCTGGCGAGATGTCCGCTCGACAGCACGGTCCAGACGACGTTGTTGCTGTCGATGTCCAGGCCGCGCGGCGCAAAGCCCTGCACGGGCGCCTTCGGGTTGTTCCACGGCACTTCGTAGAACTCGCTCAGCGCCGTCTCAGGCGGGTGGGCGCCAGGCACGAGACGCATCAGCCCGCCGGGCATCCCCTGGACGGTTCCCCAAACCGAGCCGTCGTTCGCGGGCGAGTCGCCGTAGAGCTGCACGTTCATGCGCTTGTCCTTGGTCGGATCGAGCGGCTGATTGGCTTCGACGTACGCGTCGCGCTTGCCGTTGCCGTTGGTGTCGAGAACGAACACCGTCCAGCCCTGCGCTTGCTTCTCGTCGTGCGTCTTGTCCCAGATCTTCGTGTCGAACCAGCCTTCAACGCCGGGCCCGAACGACGCCCACAGCACATCGTTGTCGTCGAAGTTCGCATGGCCCCAGCTGAAGCAGGTATCGATCGGAGTGGTCTGCTTGGTCTTCGGATCGTACAGCTCCAGCTGTCGCCCGGCTTGATTGATCGGGAACGCCTTCGCGGACGGATGATCGGATCCCGCCCGGCACCACGCCTCCGTCTCGGGTTTGCGGATTCGCGCTGCCGCCCACACGCGACCCAGCTTATCCATGGCGAAGCTATGGACGCTCGTCTGGCTGTTCCAGATCACTTCGTCGCCCCAGTACGGAGATGGCGCGGCCGGCGGAGTACCTGCGGAGCTCTGCGTCTGCGGATCGCGAACGGTCATCTTCACCTGACTTGCCGCGTTGCGCGTCGGATCGACGACCGACAGGTAGTCGCCGCTCTCTTCCAGCGCTCCGTAGATCGGTCCGTTGGCATTGACCGTGGGATTGCGCTTGTCGGTTGAAATATTATCGTGCAGATAGACTTTCGGATCGGCCCAGTCCCACATCGTGATCACGACGTTCCGCTCCCGGCCCTGCGGGCGAGGCGGTGCGACGGCGGGCACTTCGCCGGCGGCAATCCGGTCGGTCCAATCCGCGTACATCCCCAGCGCGCGCTGCCGGCCGACCTGCGTGAAGCGGGCGTTCATCCCGCCGCCGGCCTGTCCGGACTGAATGCGTCGATCCCAGGCCGCTCTCGAATCCTCGAAGGAGCCGAGGCTCTTGGGGATCTCGCGCGTGGCCTTGCCGCCGAGTTGATGACAGCCGGTGCAGCCGTCCGTGTTGACGATCTGTCGAATCCACTCGCCCTGGCTCTTGATGTTCGGCGAGATCCCGTTGCCCGTCTCCCCTGTGCCGGGGAAATCGCTCTTGGGCGGTACCTGAAGCAGCGAGAACCAGTACTGCGCGGGATAGTACTGGGCCGCGGCATGCTTGTCTGGTGCGGCGGTCGCCTTCAGGTTCACGACCTTGCCCGGAGTCGACTTGACTTTCGGCGAATCCACGAGGCCGTAGCCACGGACCCACACGTCGTAGTCCCCTGCCGGCAGGTCGGGCACAAGATAGCGGCCCCGATCGTCTGTTACAACGCTCTTGATCAAGCGAGTCGGCAGGCTCATGGTTTCCGCGATCACCCAGACCCCCGCCTCGGGGCCCGCAGCGCCGGTCACGACGCCGCCGATATCGTCAGCGTCAACGGCAACCGCAGGAGTTCCACCCTGGCCGGCGGACATGCGGACGGTCGAAACTGCGAGGAACAGGGTAAAACCGATGCCCAGGATCAATGCGACCGACGTGCGTTTCTTCGTCATCGTGACGCCTTCCCTTCTTGTGAATGTGTCATTTTATACACCGAATCAAGGTTCGCGGGTTGCTTATTGTCATTCGGCCGGCCCTGGTCCAGTATGGTGGCTTCATGACAAAGACTCTTGTGATCGTCGTTGCAGCCACGACTCTCCTGTCGCTCGAGGTCGCCGGCCAGAACACAGCGCAGGAGGCCAGGACCGTCATCGACGCGGCGGCCGCGGCGATGGGCACGACTGGTCTGCAGTCGATTCAGTACTCCGGCACAGGGTCAACCAATCCGACGGGCCAGGCGTACTTGTCAGGCGGGCCGTGGCCGCGGTTCACGGTCACGAAATACACGATGTCGGTGAACTACACCGTGCCCGCGATGCGACAGGAACTCGTGCGAATCGATGATGAGAGGCCACCGCGCGGAGGCGGCGCGGGAGGATACAACCCGACCACGTTTCAGGGCGGCATCAGGCCCATCCCCGGTGACATCATCCAGAACCAGAACACGGACGGACGGACCGAGGTGGGCGCGCTCAGCATATGGTTGACGCCGCACGGCTTCCTCAAGGGCGCCGTCGCCAATGCCGCCACTGCGAAGACATCGACCGTTCGCGGAAAAAAGGTGGTGTCATTTCGCGCGTTCGGCAAGTACACCGTGACGGGGACCCTCAACGCTCAGAATCTTGTCGAGCGCGTCGAGACGCTGCTGGACATCGCTTTCACCGGCGACACGCTCTTCGAAGGGATCTACTCGGACTACAGAAACCTGGGCGGCGTGAAATTTCCGATGCACATCGTGATGCGGGAGGGCGGCTTTCCCACGCTGGACGTGACGGTGGCCGAGGTGCGGCCGAACAGCCCCGCGGCACTGCAGGCGGCCGTCGGGAATCCTCCACGGGGAGGCGGCGCCGGTGGGGGTCGTGGGGCGGCTGCGCCCGCGGCGGCGGCCGCCCGGACCGAGCCCGAACCGGAAAAGATCGCTGACGGCGTCTGGTTTCTGACCCCCGGCGTGGAGGGCAGCATCCTCGTCGAATTTAACGACTACGTCGTCATCCTTGAAGCACCGGGAAACGAGGCGTACACGATGGCGGCGCTGGCCGAAGTAAAGAGGATGGTGCCGGCCAAGCCAATCAAATACGTGGTCAACACACACCACCACGCCGATCATGCCGGCGGGCTTCGAGCCTACGTGGCCGAGGGCATTCCGATCATCACGCACGAATCGCACAAGAAGTACTACGAGGAGCAGATTTTCAGGAACCCTCGCTCCCTGAATCCGGATCGCCTCGCGAGCGCGCCGCGCGCGCCGATGCTCGAGACGATGAAGGACACGCGCGTGTTGACCGACGGCACCATGACGCTCGAGCTTCACCTCATGCGAGACCAGCCCCACAGCGACGGCATGCTGATGGCGTACATCCCGAAGGACAAGCTGCTGATTCAAGCAGACGCCTACGCGCCGCGTCCGGGCGCGCCGCCGCTGCCGGCGCCGAGTCCGTACACGGTCAATCTGGTCGATAACGTCGGGCGCCTGAAACTGGATGTCGCGCGCGTCGTGCACATCCACGGCGGCATCAACGCGTACAGCGACCTGCTGAGGGCCGCTGGCCGATAAGCACGGAGCTCCCAGGAGTTTATTTCGCCGGTGCGGGCTGGTTCTTGAGCAGCAACGGGTTGACGTATCCGCCGGGCAGCACGCGGTCGGGGTCGGGCCTCACGCTCAGGTATGTCACCTGATCGGGGATCTCAGTCCAGACGTGAAGGACGCCGGGTGGAATGATCACGATGTCGCCGGCCACGAGCCTGCGGCTGTAAGAGCCCTGACCTGCGACTCCGTTTCCGCCAGGACCGTTCAAGAGGTTGTAGTTCGCACTCGGCTTCTTATCGTTGATCGCGCCCCCCGTCGTCAGGACGCCGGACCCGGACAGCACGATGTA
>JAHFUJ010000063.1:0-11049 GCA_023265105.1 Acidobacteriota bacterium | reverse complement strand
TTGGGCAGACGAAACGCGAGCAGCTCGCCCGGATAGGTCCCACCGCCGATCGCGAGGACGATGTACTGCTTGCCGTTGAGCATGTAGGTCATCGGCGAGCCGGTCTGCTGCGACGGCATGAGCACCGCGCCGGCGTCCTTGCCGGTGGCCTTGTCGTACGCGCGCAGCAGCGCGCCGCGCGCGTGGCCCGCCGTCGTCGACTGCGCCTCGCCCGCGATGAGGAGCGTCTTTGTGACCAGCGTCCCGATGATGCCGGCCTGGCCCGTGCGCGGGATGGTGAGCCCCTGCAGCGCGGCGTGGTTGCGGACGTTATCCGGGGTGTCGCCGTGCGCGATCTGCCACAGGATCTCGCCCTTGTCCAGGCTGATTGCGCTGATGCTCCCGTACGGCGGCTTCGCGATCGGCAGGCCCTGAACCGTGAGTCCGGGGCCGCCACCTTCGCCGCCGCCCGCGCCACCCGCCCCTGCGGGCGCCGGAGGCGCATCCGCCGCTGGAGGCGCAATGATGGTCGAAGGTCGTCCTGGGGCCGCACCCATGGGGTTCGTGTTGCGAGCGCCGGTGAGCGCGCTGCCCAGGATGTAGTTCATGTCGTTCTTCGTCGGATCCGGCTTGATGAGGCCGAGCGAGCTTGGAGACTTCCGCGAATAGACGTACATGATGTGCGTCTCGGGATCGTAGGACCCGCCCGCCCACACGGTCCCTCCACCATTGATCGCCAGCGACAGCGTGCCGAGCGGGCCGCTGACCCTGCTGACGACGGGCGGCGTGAAGATCGGTCCGATCTTGTATCTCGAGATCACCTTCTCGCCCTCGGCGCGAAGCTCGGGGGTGAAGTCGATCAGGTCGTCGCGCGAGAAACCATTGCGGTCGTACTGGAACAGCTTCCCGTGCGCGTCGAGCGGGAACGGCTGCGTCGGCGAATACCATTCACCGGGCACGTCGCCCTTTTCGACCGGCCGCTCCTCGATCGGCCAGATCGGCTGCCCGGTCACGCGATCGAACACGTAGAGAAACGCCTGCTTGGTCGGCTGCGCGAGCGCCTTGACCGTCCGGCCGTTGATCGTGATGTCCGCGAGAATCGGCGCGCACGGGATGTCGAAGTCCCAGATCCCGTGGTGCACGAGTTGATAGTGCCACTTGCGCTGACCGGTCTTCAGATCGACCGCGACGATGCTCTCGCCGAACAGGTTGCTGCCCGGTCGATGACCGCCATAGTAGTCGCCCGTCGGCTGCTCGACCGGCAGATAGGCCATCCCCAGTTCTTCATCGACCGTGATCTGACCCCAGACACCTGTGTTGCCGGTGTACGACGCCGAGTCCTTCTCCCACGTGTTGCTGCCGAACTCACCCGCCTCCGGAATCGTGTGGAAGATCCACAACCGCTTCCCTGTCCTGACGTCGAACCCGCGGATGTAACCCTTGTCGTTGACCTTGCTGCGCGGCACGCTGCCGGACATGTGCGCGGCGCCGATGATCACCGTGTTTCCTGCGACGATCGGCGTGGCGTGCAGGCCAATCTCGCCTTTGACGGGGTCGACGACCTGATCGTCGTCCTGCTTCAAATCGACAACGCCATCCTTGCCGAAGCGCGAGATCGGAATGCCGGTCTTTGCATCGAGCGCGATGAGCCGGTAGCCGGGCGTGACGTAGAGAATCCGTTCCTCACGGCCATCGGTCCAGTACGAGAGGCCGCGTCCCGAGAGCTGGCGAGGCGCCTCCGAACCGCGCTCCCCTTCGCGCTCGCTATGCACCCACATCTGCTCGCCCGTCGCCGCATCGAGAGCGACGACGGCCCGGCGGGTGCCGGCGGTCGAGAAGAGGACGCCACGCGCCATCAGCGGCGTTCCCTCGAAATTGAACTCGGGTCGCGGGCCCAGGTTCTCGGTCTTGAACCGCCAGGCAACCTCCAGCTTGCTGAAATTGTCGGCACTGATCTGATTCAGCGCCGAGTACCGCGTGTTGGCGAGATCGGCGCCATACGTCGTCCACTCGCCGTTTTTCGCGCCAGACTGGCCGGCGATCGGCAGCGTTGCCCAGATGAGCAGACCCACGAGCGGAGCGACGCGCAACCCCCATCGACACACTGATCGCCTCATGTTTCCTCCGTTCACGATGTGAAGTTGAGCGATGTTATCCGCGGAGCTTATACCCAAGAACCCCCGAGCAGAGGAAACTTTTTGCCTGGCCGCCCCGTGCGCTCATGTGTGAGGCGTGTCCTCCCCTACGGCCTTACCTTGACGTACTTCTGCAACCGTTTGGGGTTGGGCTCCCCTCCATAAATATTGCCGTCTTTGTCCACCGCGACAAACTCAGCGCCGTCCCCCGCGGTCCGCCGTGGATCGCCCCACGGATACAGGATGAACGCGTTGATCCACCCGGTCCTGGCATCGCCGATCCTGATGCCCATCTCCCAGCCCGGATTCTGCACATCGTCCGACTCCGAGTCGGCCACATAGATCTGGTCCTTGTTGTCGAAGAAGATTCCGCTGGGCTTTCCGAACTGCGTCCACACGGCCAGGGACTTCCCCTCCTGATCGAAGATCTGGATCCGGTTGTTCCCGCGGTCACCGACGAACACGCGGCCCTGGGAATCGATCGCGATGGCGTGCAGGGTGTGGAACTCGCCGGGCGCCCAGCCGGTCTTTCCCCAGGTCTTGATGAACTTCCCGTCCTTCGAAAACTTCACGACGCGGTTGTTGTTGTCGCCATGACCATCGGCAACGAAGATGTCCCCGTTGGCAGCCACCGCGACATCACTGGGCGAGTTGAAGTGAGTGGGATCGTTGCCGGGTTCCCCTGGCGTGCCCAGGGTCATCAGCACCTTGCCTTCCGGGCTGAACTTGACGACCTGCTGTCCGCGTTTGTCGCCCTTCGGCGTTCGGTTGGCGGCGACCGCGTCGGTGACCCAGACGTTGCCGTCCTTGTCGATCGCGAGTCCGTGCGGCCAGATGAACATGCCGCCGCCGAAGCTCTTCACAACCTTGCCGTCCGGGCCGAACTCGAGGATCGAATCCGTTTTCGAATCGCGACATTCGTCGCCGAACCGGGCCTGATCGTACAGTGGCTCACAGCGCACGACGGCCCAGATGTGCGTCCCGTCGGGGGCGATCCCCACCTTGCCCACGGCTCCCATCTTTCTTCCGTCCGGAAGCTGGGCCCAGCCCTCAACGATCCGATACGGATTCGGGAGGACCTGCGCGAAGACTGTCCCTCCGGCGCCCGGTGATTTCACGAGCGCAAACGCAACCACCATTCCGAGAACCAACGCGACCAGCAGTCCGAGTCGCCGTGCGTTTCCCATGACTACACCTCGCTTCAACAGCGTCGGCCTCAATTTGTCCCGAGGCGCTTGATGTACTTCGTCAACCCGCGCAATGTGTTTTCCGCCGCATAGATGTCGCCTGCGGCGTCAACGGCAATGCCTTCTCCGGCGGCCCCTTCCGGCGTGTTCGTCATGTGAGGCGGAATGGAGAACATGACCTTGCCGTCTCTGACGCTCCCGATCCGAACGCCCTTGCGCCAGCCGGGATGGTTCATCGCAGTCGACTCCGAGTCGATCGAGTACAGCGTGTCGTTTCTGATGTACATTCCGCTCACACGGCTGAACTGCTTCCACTCAGTGAGGAACGTGCCGTCCTGATCGAAGATCTGGATTCGATGGTTGGCGCGGTCCCCAACGAAGAGCCGGCCGCGAGCATCGAACACGAGCGCGTGCGGCGTCTTGAATTCGCCCGGCGCCGATCCCCACTTTCCCCACGTCTTGATGAACTTGCCGTTCCGATCGAATTTCACGATGCGGGCTACCGTGTCCGGTGTGGCGCCCGCGTTCTGCCCGCTGTGGCCGTCCCCCACAAAGATGTCCCCGTTGGGAGCAGTGACCACATCAGTGGGCTCGTTCAAGGAGTTGGGTGGATTGCCGGCCACGCCCGGCGTGCCGAGCGTCAGCAGAACCTTCCCCTCCGGACTGAACTTGACGACGGTATGCCCCTTCCCCTTGGCATCCGGAAATTTCGCCAGTTCCTCCGGCGTGGCAGTCCGCCCATCGGTCACCCACACGTTCCCGTCGCGATCCACATGCATGCCGTGCGGGAACACGAAGATCCCGGCGCCAAAGCTCTTGAGCAATCTGCCGGACGAATCGAACTTCAGCACGATGGGCAGGTTCGAGCCGGCGCAGGTATTTGCGCCGCATCGATCGATGGCCCAGATGCTCTTTCCGTCCGGGTCGACGTCGATGCCGGCCGTGGATCCCCACATCCGTCCTTCGGGCATCGTCCCCCAGTTCCGAACTGTTTCATACGGATTGGGGAGGTCGTTGACGGGGCGCACATCGGCCTGTGAACTGACACTCGTGCGAGACAGAACCATGAGAGCGACAATCGCGGAGGCTGACGCGAATCGCATACACGCGGAGAACGACATGGCCATTCCTCCTTCGCCTACGGGCGATTCGCGGTGATGGTGGCCGTGGGCCCGAGCTCTTCGAGAGGCGGCAGCCCCAGGAGCTTCGCTGGATTCGCTTTGTACATCATGTCGAGCTCACGCTGAGTGACGCCGTGCGCGCGCATTCCTCTCGCCGCCAACACCAGGCAGTCGGTGGGGTACACGTTGACCGTCTGGCCGCAGTCAGTCCCGACGATGATGTGTTCGGCCCCGACCTTGCGGACGAGATCCGCAGCCGCCTTGGATCCAGCGTCGGTCTTGTAGATGCCCGACGCGTTCAACTCGATGAAGGCCCCCAGCTTCGTCACTTCCGGCAACTGCGGAATATCGCCCGGATGTGTGAGCAGGACCTGCAGACCCTGCTTGCGGGCTTCGGTGGCGAGCAGTAAGTGTTCCTCGGGAGTCGCATGACCGGTGGCGAGCACGAGGTGGCCGTTGCTGTCCACCGTTCGAACCTTGGCCATGACCCCGATGAGATACTTGACTTCAGGTGTCAGCTGCCCGTCCTTTGACGTGGCGATGTACGGCGGCGTGCCCGGCGGCATCAAGAGCATCCAGGGCCGATTCTGGGTAAGAGATGCCGGCGACATGTCGCGCGCACCCGTGATCGAGTCTCGCGTCGGCATCTCAACGATGCGTCCCCATCCCCCTTTGATCTGGGAGAAGTGCTCCACCGCCGCGACGTTGATCCCACCCGTCGAGTAGTTCGAGGCCATGCGGCCGAACATCTCGAAACCCGGCACCGCGTGCTTGCGCACGAGATAGGCCACAGCGGCGGACGTCGGATCCTGGTGCGTCTTGAAGACGATGCCGCGCATGCCACGCTGCTTGGCCATGATCGCCGCCTCGAACCCGTCGAGCGCGCGGACCTGCCCGCCGGCCCCGGGCGCATCGGGATCAAGGTGCTGGTGGACGTCGATGGCGCCGATGAGCGACAGGTCGGTCAGTCCGAGATCGACCGGACCTCTCGTGGCATCGACCCTCCAGTCGTCCGGGTTCGCTGGAGCGCCGGCCCGGCCGCCCCCGCCCCCCGCTCGCCCCGCGGCCCCGCCCTGAGCTGGAGCCGCACCTCGTCCACCGCCGCCCCCTTGCCCTGCGCCCAGCGTAGCGAGTCCCAGGACCGTGAACACCAACACGGCCATCAATCCCAGTGCCCGCGGGCTCCACGTGAAGTTCTTCATCACAGCCTCCCTGCCAATGTCATCGCGTCGATTCTGCTCACGCCGTTCACAGTGTGATCAGTCGGTGCCGCCGAAATGGATGTTCAGATACGAAATGCCCGTGGTGTCGCGAATGCCGTGCGGCACACCCGGCGGAATGAACACGACGTCTCCAGCTCTGACGACGCGCTCGACGCCGCCACGAATGGTCCCCTCGGCGATCGTGCCCCCTGTGACCAGGGTCGCCGTTCCTTCCCGCACGAAATAAAATTCGATGATGCTCTTGTGGATCAGAGCGGGTTCGGAGCCGACGATATGACGCGTGTTCAGGCTGTAGGTCCCGCCTTCGACGAGACGCGTGGTGATGAGCTTTTGCGCCGCCATGTCTGCAAACTCGGCCTGCAGCGTCGCGTTGGGCAAGTCGAGGGCCCGATCAGTCGGCGCCTGGTGTCGTACCACACGCGCGGCGGCCCCCTGAGCGCCACCACCGGCTTGCGCGAACACTGCGACGGCGCACAGTGTCAATGCGACGGCCCCGAGCAATCTGGTCCTGATCATGGGCAACTCCCTCTCGCAGTTGTGAATCGAACGTGATGAAAAAAATTTAAGGCCCGGACCATCCGGGCCTTGCGTCCTTCCGAGAGGCCGCGACGTGGCTCCTTACTTGCTGCCTACTGCCCGCTGCCTACTGCCTACTGCCTGGCGTGTCGCGCCACTTGTTGTGGGCCGACTTCTCCGCCGTAGACGTTACCCTTCGCGTCGGCGGCCACGCCCTCCGCCGCGCTGGTTCCCATCATCTCGCGCGGGTCAGGAATAAAGGCGATCACGATGCCGTCCTGGCGGCGTCTCCGGGTTCGATCCGCATCGGTCCGCAACCCAGACCGACTCGCGGTCGCGATCGATTCCGACGGCGTTGAGCGCTCCCCATGTTCGTCCCGCCGGGAGCTTACCCCACTTGTCAGTGCTGTGGTAGGGATTGGGCGCATCGTTGGTGGGCTTCTGATCGTCCTGCTGGATCGAAATCACTGACATTTGTGATAAAGAGGGTTCCGCCATCTCGCGCTCAAGAAACAGGCTGATTCGCGGAAATTGGAGGCTCGAATGAAGGCTTTCGTTGCGGGATTGTTCGTTCTTGTGTTGGCAGCCCTGGCGATCTCGGCTTCTGCCCAGACGGGCCCGGCCAAGCTTCGGTGGGCGGTTCGCCTGAACGAGACGCGGGGCCCCATTCGTACGGCGGATCTGTCACAGCCGCTGGGCAAGGAGGCTTCCAGCGAGATCCTGGGCGGGCCCACCAACGGATCGGACAACGCTTTCCTCATTTACACGCGCATGTCGCCCGGGGCGCACGGACCGGCGCTGTTCACCCTTCCTGTGGATCACTACTATGTTGTGCTCTCAGGCAAGATGACCGCTCAGATCGGCACCGATACGTTCGTCGCCGGACCGATGACCGGGGTCGTCATCCCCCCGAATACGCCACACACGGTCTGGAACGCGGATGCGGAGCCCGAGGCGCATCTGGAGGTGATCGCACCTGCGCCGTCCAGGGACCTCATGTCAATGCTGAAACCGGCGCAGCCCAGGAAGATTGAGAATGCCGCGCAATACATCCGTCAGATTACGGTACCTGCGGCCAAGGATCTGAAGACCGGGCTCAATGGTCAGGTTTTCACGAACCGCGCAAAGGGCAGCCCGAACACCGTGCGCATCGACAGCACACTCCCAGGCGGCGGCGGGCCGGCGACGCACGTCCACAGGTTCGAGCAGGTCTACTTCATGGTGGAAGGCACGACGACGATTTTGTACGGCGCGGACAGGCTGAAGGCCTCAAAGAACGACATCGTGATTCTCGCGCCCGGCGTGGTGCATACCAATGTCAACGAGAGCGGCGTGCCCGAGCGGCACCTGACGTTGTTGTTGCCCCAGAACGAAGAGGGACCTGCCGACGTCGAGTTTGAAATGAAGGCTCCTGCGCCCGCCAGGACGGGAAACCCTCCCGCGCCGACACGATAGTACTTGCCGGGTTTGAGGAGGATTCACGTGAAGAAAATTCTTGTCGTCTCAGGAACGGTCGTGGGATGAGGTTCGTGGCCAGGGTCGCGAAGCCGAGCGTTGACCTGATGGAGTACATTTGCGCGGAGAACAATCAGATTGGCATCGCTGGCGGCTACTTGAACAAGGGCGATGCGAGTCAGATTGGCATCGCCGGCGGTCCCGCACAGAACAATGACAAGAAGTAAGGAGAATATCGCGATGAAAACGCAGCTCGGGGTCCTGCTGGCCGGTTTTGGCCTGGTCTGCCTGACGGCGCCGGTCGCGGCCCACCACGGGTTCGACACGGAGTACGACAGCAACAAGGTGATCACGGGGACGGGCGCCGTGTCGAAGGTCGAGTGGACCAATCCGCACATGCACGTATACATCGACGTCACGGATGCGACGACCGGGAAGGTGATCACCTACAACCTGGAACTGACCAGCCCGAACGCTATCCAGCGGCAGGGGTGGAACAAGAACGACCTGCTGGCCGGTGAGAAGGTGACCTTCACCGGGCACGCGGGCAAGGTCGTGGAATCGAGAGGCGCGCTGGATTCGCTCGTCAAGGTCAGTGCGCCGAAGCAGGAGATCTTCAGGGGGCAGAAGCCTGGCGCGCCCGCGTCCAACTGAGACGGGGATAGATTCTGGCTAAGGGAGATGACATGACGTTCGGCGGGAGGCGCACGATCGCCGGCGCCATCGTGGGAACGGCAATCGTGTTCCTCGTGAGTCTCGTGTCAGTCGCAGGTGTACGCGCCGAAGCCCCGGCGAAGGCGGGTCAGGCCGGGCCAGCCCAAGGCGTGCAAATGTCGGAGACCCTCTTCAGGAACGTGCAGGTACTCAAGGGGATTCCTGCAGACGAGTTCATGGACGCGATGGGGATGTTTGCGGCCTCACTCGGCTTCGACTGTGTCGCGTGCCATTCAGAAGACATCAAGAGCGATCGAGCGGCGTTCGCGATCGAGACGCCGCTCATTCGGCGGGCGCGGCAGATGATTGTGATGATGAACGGCATCAACGAGGCGAACTTCGGCGGGCGGCAGATGGTCACGTGCTTCACCTGCCATCACGCGCAGAACGCGCCCGAATCGATCCCGGACCTCGCGCTGCAGTACGGGATCGTCACCGACGATCCCAATTCCATGCGGATTGCGGCGGACACGCGATTCACCGCCGATCAGATTTTTGACAAGTACCTCCAGGCGCTCGGTGGCGCGCAGCGTCTCGCCAGCCTCACCAGCTACACCGCGCGCGGCACGTACGAGGGATTCAACACGAGTGGGAATGAGGCGGCGTTGGAGATCGTTGCCAAGGCTCCGAATCAACGGGCCGAGATCGTCCGCACGCTGGAGGGAACCAACGTGAAGACGTACGACGGAGGCGGCGCCTGGGCCTCCGAACACTGGCGACCGGCGCCGCTGATGGCGTTGACTGGAGGGAACCTCGAAGGCGTCCGCGTCGATGCGATGACGTCTTTCCCGGCAGGCATCAGGCAGGGGTTCAGCCGGTGGCAGGTCGGGTCCACGACGATCGACGATCGTCGCGTTCAAGTGCTTCAGGGCACCAACGCAGGACAGACGCCCGTGAACTTTTACTTCGACGCATCCGGACTGCTGGTGCGGGTCGTGCGGTGGACCAAAACGCTGATTGGCACCGTGCCTACGCAGATGGACTACTCTGACTACCGCGACGTGGCCGGGGTCAAGATGCCCTTCAAGACCGTCGTGACCTGGACGAATGGACAGAACACGATGGTGCTGACCGGCGTACAGCCCAACGTCGCGATCGACGCGGCGAGGTTCGCCCGACCGGCTCCATTTCAGAATCGGTAACCTGGCAAGGCGGCAGGCCATTTCATCAACGCGAAGTTGCGGCGCACTGCGCAGTGAGGACGACGATGACGCATTTCAATCGCAAGCGGGACCTCTTTGTTGGTGCGAGCGTGGTGGCGCTCATGGTCACGCTCGGAATCGGCCAGGCGGTGTTCGAGAAAATCGCCGCCGCTCAGGGAAGGAGTGGCGTGCAAGCACCGAAGTTCGAGGTGGACCCGTTGTGGCCGAAACCGCTCCCGAACCATTGGATACTCGGCTCAGCGATCGGCGTCTGGGTGGATGCGGACGACCACATCTGGATCATCCATCGCAGCTCGGCCACGCTCGGCAACAACGAGAAGCCGCTCGAGCTGAAAACCGGTGAGTGCTGCGCGGGCGCGCCGCCGGTGCTCGAGTTCGATCAGGCCGGGAACCTCCTGCGGCACTGGGGTGGACCCGGACAAGGCTACGAATGGCCCGACAGCAACCACGGGATCTTCATCGACTACAAGGGCAACGTCTGGGTCGGCGGCAACGGCGGGCCCGACTCTCACATCCTGAAGTTCACCAAGGACGGCAAGTTCCTGATGCAGGTCGGGAAGAAGGGCGCGCGCCGCAAGGCCGGCGCAGCCGCTGGAACCAACGAGGGGGACCAGGCGGGATTTGTCGGTGGCAGCAACGACGAGGTGAGTTTCGGACGCGTCGCGAAGATTTTCGTCGACCAGAAAGAAAACGAAGCCTACATATCGGACGGCTACTTGAACAAGCGCGTCGCCGTGCTCGATGCCGACAGCGGCAAGATGAAGCGGTGGTGGGGCGCATACGGCAACAAGCCCGACGACACACCGCTCCCTGCGTACGACCCGGCCGCGCCACCCGCGCAGCAGTTCCGCAATCCGGTGCACTGCGCCGATCTGTCAGTCGATCGGTTGCTGTACGTGTGCGACCGCGTGGGAGATCGGCTCCAGGTGTTTACGCCCGAGGGCAAGTTTGTCAGGGAAGCGTTTTACGAGAAGGACACGAAGAACGCCGGGTCCGTCTGGGACATCGCATTCTCGAAGGACGCGCAGCAGAAGTACATCTTCATGGCGGACGGCGTGAACGAGAAGGTGAAGGTGATCGATCGTCAGACGCTGCAGGAGCTGACGACGTTTGGCGACGGCGGCCGTCAGCCGGGCCAGTTCTACGGCGTGCACAGCATTGCGATTGACTCGAAAGGCAACCTGTACACGACCGAGACCTACGAAGGAAAGCGTGTTCAGAAGTTCGTGTACAGGGGACTGGCGGCGGTCACGAAGGAGAATCAGGGAACCGTCTGGCCCGCGTCACGCTAGATCGGATTCTTCCTCTCAAGGGAGGGCGACCAGGACGGCAAGTTCCTCGATCAATGGAAGCAGTTCGGCCGGGTGAGCGGCCTGGCCATCGACAGGAACGATGCGCTGTATGCGATCGACTCGGAATCCAACGACACGCGCCATCCGGGCTGGAAGACGGGCGTCCGGATTGGGAACACCAAGGAAGACAAGGTCCTGGCCTTCATTCCCGGTCATGAGAATGGCAAGTACGAAGGGGGCGCAGGGGAAGGTATCGCGGTGGAC
>JAHFUJ010000358.1 GCA_023265105.1 Acidobacteriota bacterium | reverse complement strand
CCTCTTTCTTTGTGGTGTCCGGACGACGACGAGCGAGGGCGGCCGTGGTCCCCCCACCGGACGAACCGACGTGTCGACTTTAGGCCGTCGCGCGAGCCGGGATCTTAAGGATCTTGACGACTCGAACCTGCGATCCCGGCGCAAACGAGGCGTGGGTCCTCGACCCCGCCTTGCTGCACTGACTTACGCGGCTACTTGGACCTTGATCTGCTTGGGCTTGGCTTCCTCACGCAGCGGCAGCCGGACCGTCAGCACGCCGGCCTTGTACTCGGCGCTCACCTTGCCCGCGTCGACCGTCGGCGGCAGCGTGAACGTCCGCGCGAACGGGCCATAACTGCGCTCGATGCGATGGAACTGCTCCTCGGTGACTTCCGTGTCGAGTTTCTTCTCGCCACGCAGCGTGAGCATATTGTCTTCAACCGTCAGGTCGATCTCCTCCTCCTTCATGTCGGGCAGCTCGGCTTTCAGCACCAGCTCGTGCTGGCCGTTGCTGTAAATGTCGACCGCCGGCACCCACGCGCCGCGGGTAAGGTCTTCCTGAGGACGGCCGTAGAAGCCCTCGAGCATCCGGCTCATCCGCTCTTGGTGTGCCGCCAGGTCACGCGACGAATTCCAACGAACGATAGTCATGATGATTCTCCTCTGCTGATAATGGACTGTTACGCGGGACTTCCCCACCCATCACACGGAACCGGGATGCCGACAGGTCGGCCGCGTCGGCTTCAGGCCGTCGCGCGGGCGGCGATCTTGTGGAACGTCGAGTTGGACACCTCGTACGTCTGCACTTGAGGCGTGCCCTCCACCACCTGCTGCAGCGCCTTGAGCACACCGGGATACGCGCCGCGGGCATACGTCTCCGCGTTCTCTTTCAGATCCCACACGCTGATGCCGACCGCGTCCGCTCCGCCCGGGGCGACGAACGCGATTTCGTCTTGGAAGCCCTTCTGCTTCCGAAGCACGGGAATGACGTCCTTCTCGAGGGTCTGGGTGAACTCGGCGGACCGACCGGGCTTGAGATGGAAGGAAACACTGCGAGCATACATGTCAACCTCCTTGGTTGGCGTGCCTAAGAGAGGGGGGCCAGATAACCTGATTTAGTTCAGATGGTCTGAAGAGTGGGGAGTAATCCGCAATCTCGTTAACCAATTTAAGTGAATTTACTTTACATGTCAAGTTAAATATGGCATTATTTTCATAGCACGCGAGTTAATTAATCAATCTGAGTTAAACCAGGAGAATCCCGTGGATTTCTCGCTCCTCATCCGGCAGCGGCTTAGAGAATTGGGGACCGAGCAGAGGGCTCTGGCGGCGGCCGCCCAAGTGACCGAATCCTACATTTCCCAATTGCTGACCGGGAAGAAACCGCCCCCGGCGTCTGAGCGAACCGATATTTACGACAGGATGGAGACGTTTTTGCGGCTCCCCGCCGGAAAGCTGGCCACGCTGGCGGACGTCCACCGCACGGAAGCCTTGAAGAGAAAACTGGCGGATCCGCCCGCCCCCTTGTTTAAGGAAGTGCGCGAGTTGATTCTCCGCAAATGCGAACCCAGCAAAGAACACCCCATCCGGGCGATGTTCGACAAGGAGCCCTTCGGGGCCCTTGAACGCCTCGTCACCCAGAAGCTGCTGGACGTGGTCAAGCGAGTGACGAACGAGGAACTGGACGATGAAAACTGGCTCCGCCTGGTCGCTCGACTGACCGACCGAAGCTATGAGCAGATGCGAGTCATTGTGCTTGAGTTCCTGGAGACGGATATCTTCAATGTCTCGGTCGAAAACTGCGTCACATTTCTGGATCCGCTGATCGAATCGTGGGACATCGACCTCGCGACGTTCGGGATGGAGATCGTCCTGAACCGCCGCCTCGCGCCCGGGCACCCGAAGAAATTTGGGTTCGTGGAGCTGGAGCCCACCCCACCGGTCGACGAAGAGCCGGGGCTCCAGGCCTTTCTCCAGGATCCCTCTCTGAGGGGCGATGCGACCGCGAAAGAAATCGAGTTTCTCAAGAAGCTGACATTCACACGAGAACGGCCGACCCCCCTCTACTATTACCGGGAACTGCAAAACCTGCGAGACCCGCTCCATTTTCACCGCGCGTCGACCGAGGCGAAGCTAACGTAGACATCGTGGCCTCTCACTGTGGAGTCATCGATCATCATAGTTCGTGCTGTCCCCCTCTCTCTGAACAGGCTGATGTTGCTGACCGACAGCGCCGAGTTGGCCATTGTGCGAAGAGAATGCTTTTCTGAGCACCGCCGTCTAACACTGTGAGTGTTCCGCTTCAGCCCTCATCAACGCTCGTGGAAGGGATCAGGCCCTTGCTCGCGTCCTCCTCACGATTCCGGAGGCGAAGTCGGATGGTCGGTTGGTTCATGACGTGGCAGCCGTCACGCGCAATGTGAAGGAGGGATGGCTTGTGACCGAGCCGATCACATTGGAAGTATTCACCGATGACGCCTGACCGTGGTGTGAGCTCAGTACCGGGCGTATTTTTACGAACCGGTGACGCTGTGTTGCAGGTTGCAGGCGGCGCATGTATAAGCTGCACGGAATCATGCGGCAAGGCACGATCGATTCGTCGTTGGCGTCCGTGCGGTACGCCACCTTGGAGGAAGCGCGCGCCGGCGCGCGTCAACTCCTCCGTGATGACCGCGTACTGCGGGCGATGATCGTGTGGGACGAAATACCTCCCCGCTTCGCCGAGTGGGTCGACCGGTGATGCAACGGGGCACGCTCTCACGAGGCCTTGAGACGGTCTGTCGCGGCTCCTTCGCGGGCTGTCGATCGATGACGCCAGGCGCAAGGCCCTCCGTCGCCACGAACTTCGACGAACGGACCAGGCACCGGATGACGCTCACCGCCTGCGACGAAGGGAGTTTTACCGTCACGAACGGTCGCATCCGCTTCAGCAAGTGCTTCGAACCCAGACCGGAGCTGTCACCCGCGGCTCCTTGCTGAGATCGATCCTTCGGTGATGCGTTGCTCCATGGGGGCCGTCTCCAGCCAGGGCGTCACCAACCTCCGTTGGTCGCCCAGCGTACTGAGTATCACCCATGTTGCCAGTTTGATCTCTTATCGATGTACCCGGTTTGTACCAGTCCGATTCGGCCATTTCCTTCTCGCTTCCTTCCAGGCCTAAGCCGCGCGTCCGCGGCGACACACAACAGCCGACGTACCGTGGCATTACAAGCGACCAGCACAAACAGCATCATGGCTCTGAGCGACTTGCTCGCGTTTCGAGGTCCGGATTCCCGCTAGATTTTGGATCCGCTGGTGGGCTTGCGTTTTTCGGCTGGTTGCGTTGCCGCCACAGCCATCGGGCCACGCTGATGGCCGCGAGCCCCACTGCCCCGCGTTTCAGGAGGCGCACGGCTCTCGGGCGGACCGCATCAGCAACGAGCAGTTGCCGGTACACCGCCGCCGCTTCTGGAGGTGCTGCCGACCGTGATCCCGTCCGGCGTTCGGGAACGGGCACCCAGCGAGAGATGTACGCGAACGATTCTGACGCACACACGGGGCACTGCTGGGCGTCGTGAATCTCTTCGCAGTCGAGACACAGACGGGCAGTTCGAAGTTGCATGTCGCTTCAGTGTAGCTCGACGGAGGCGAACACCTGACCTCGGTGTGGCGAGGAGCTGGGCCTCACGCCGGAAGCGTGCGACGCGATCAGGATCGTGCACGAACCCGCCGGGCAGGATCTTGAGGGCGACATGGCGCCCGAGCTTGGTATCGCGCGCGGTAGACCTCGCCGCCGGCCCCGAGGGCGCAAAGGACTTCGTACCGGCCGAGGCGAGCGCCGGGGTTCAGCGGCACCGGAAGCCTAATGTTCCGCTCCGGGCCGACAATCAGGTTGAATAACAATTTAGGGGGCGGCACTCCAATAGTCGGTCGGCGTACCCCGTGGTGAATCAGTAGGCGGTCGGCGAAGCGGGCGACGAGCGAATTCGTGTGAGCATGGCACGTGAGTTGCTATCATCTTTGTAGCTGGCCGTCCCTTCATGACCGAACAGACGGTCACGCGGAGGTATCATGGACCCACTGCGGGAACTGCTCGCGGCCGATCATCGGCAGGCGCTGGAGTTCTTCTTCCTGGGCCTTCGGGACGTCTCCGAGCCCACCGTCGATCGACAGGAACTGCTCTACAATGCCAGCCTGCTGGCGCACTACGCTCAGGTATCCACACAGGCCGACGTCGATTTTCCGGCTCCCGCGAATCTCAGCGTGGTCTTCGACCATTTTGTGTCCGACACGACCCTGCTGCACGACAGCCTGATGATGGAAACGGCGGGCGCGCAGTGCCTGCTGCTGGCGGGGTTCTTCGAAGATCAAATGCGCCGGCGGCACAACATCCGCTGGTATGCC
>JAHFUJ010000357.1:1751-4378 GCA_023265105.1 Acidobacteriota bacterium | reverse complement strand
GGCGAGCGGGATACCTTCGACAAGATGTAGGCGACGCCGCCGTTCATCCGGCTGGCGCGGCGGTGGAGATACATCCCACCGATTTCGTCAGGTGACGCTCCGGAGGTGCGAACGTCATAGCCAAGCTGGCGCGTCCGGTTATTGAACGTGAATCGGCCGATGACATCGAATGGGACGGGCACATCGGAATCGGTTCCCTTTGCGGTCGCTTCGAAGGTCAACGCATCTGGCTCCGGACTGAATCCGGGCGCTTCGTTCGTGCTCCGCGTCGGCGCCGCACCAAGCGGCGGGGTCGTGGACGGTGGACGGCGATGTCGCGTCGACTGCTCATACGCGTAGGCCAACCCGATCAGGGTTGGTTCCGCAAATTGCCGTCCCAACAGCTCAATGCCGACTGGAAAGCCACTCGGCGTGAAGCCGGCTGGCACCGTGATCGCCGGGAAGCCGGTCTGAGCCGAAAGTCCAGCGTTGCTGCCGATCTGATTCCCTCCGATCCGCGGTGCGATTCGGCGGGTGGTGGGATAGACAATGGCGTCAAGGCGGTTCCCGTCCATCGTCTTGACGATGGCGTGACCCAGAGCGTCACGCGCCGCCAGTCTGTTGCGATAGTCCCCACTGCTCAAGTAGTCGTCCGCCACCGCGTTGGCACCTTCGAGGAATCCCTGCAGCTGCGCGGAATGCAGGCCAGACGCCAGGAGCTCCTCGACCGACTTGACGGGAGAACCCGGCGCGTTCTCGAGGTACGCACCGAGATAGAACTTGAGCTCCTGGACCAGGAGGTTCGAAGCCATCAGCTGCGCTGTAAGGTCAGGAACCGCCACGTCCACGGCAGTCGCGCCCGCGGCCTTCATGTCCTCGATGGCGCGCCGAACAATGCCGCCAACTTCCTGGTCTTCAGGTGCGTCGCCGAAGAACTGGCCGAGCACGCCGATTCGTGCGCGTTTGAGGGCATCGCCCTTCAGAGAAGAGGTGTAGGTGCGCGGGATGTGCCCCCGGCTGGCTGCGGTCACCGGATCGGCCGGGTCGTACCCCACTGTTGCGTCAAGGATGGTCGCGAGGTCCGCGACCGTCCGCGCCATCGGTCCCCCGGAATCCTGCGTGTGACCGAACGGAATGATGCCCGCTCGACTCGACAGACCCGCAGATGGTCTCAGGCCGACGATGCAGTTGTGAGAGCTGGGTATTCGAATGGAACCGCTCGTGTCGGTCCCCATGGCGAACGTCGCGAAGTTGGCGGCGACGGCGACGCCGGAGCCACCGCTCGATCCCCCGGGCGCCCGTGTCAGGTCGTACGGGTCCAGTGTTTGGCCGCCGAGCGAGCTGATCGTGGTGAGACCAAGCGCGAGCTCGTGAAGGTTGACCTTGCCGAGGATCACCACTCCCGCCTGCCGTAGCTTCTTGACTTGCAAGGCGTCGGCCTTGGGCACGATGCCTGACAGCGCCAGCGCGCCGCCGGTCGTCGGCATGTCCATCGTGTCGAAGTTGTCTTTCAAGAGCACCGGGATGCCGTGCAGCGGGCCGCGAGGGCCGCGCCTCCTTCGTTCAGCGTCGAGAGCGCGCGCATTCGCCAAGGCATTGGGATTGACATACAAGACGGCGTTCAAGCCGGGACCGGCCTGGTCGTATGCGGCGATGCGGTCCAGATAGAATTGAACGAGCTGAACCGACGTGAGCTGACGGGCGGTCATAGCCGCCTGGAGGTCCCGTATGCTCTTGTCGAAAATATCAAACAACTGAGCGGCGACCGGTTCGACTCGCCGGGCAACCGAGCCGAGCGTCAGCAGGACACGTCCCGCCGATCGAAGAAACCACCGCCGGCTCTCGAGCCTTATCGCCGTTTTCATCTCGCTCCTCGCGACTCGACAGGACGCCCCGGAATCATAACCTCGAAGCCATCCGCCTTCTGTGCGCAAGCGGTTCAATGCCGATGTCGACGCGACGGCAAGCGGACGCCATCGGTCAGCGGGGCACGCGCTGGGGCGGCGGCATGTGGATCAACACCCTCCTGCCGCTGCCTTGACAGACGTATTCGAAGGCACGATGATCCGCGTCACTGGAGCCGGTGGGCACGCTGCCGGATCGGCCCGGAACCTAAAAGGAGCTCTCCGATGAAGGTGCTAAGAGCCTGCGTGCTGACGGCGGTGCTGGCCACGACGCTTTCCCTGGGCGCGTCGGTCGCGCTGCTCGGCGAGGACACCACGGTCCGCGAAACACGGGACCGCAACGAGATCGAGGCGCTGATGTGGAAGTACACGCGAGCGCTCGACAAGGGCGACGGCGCGACCTACGCCTCGACCTACACAGTGGACGGGCAGTTCGGAGCGGGCGCGAACGCGACGAAGGGCCGCGAGGCGCTCTCGAAGCTCGTCGTCCGGCAGCCGGCCGCCGGCGAGCCGGCGCGGGCGCCGCTGTATCACATGGAGTTGAACCACTGGATCGAGTTCGTGGACAAGGACCACGCCCGGTATCACGCCTATTACCTGACGGTCTCCGGCGCGATGGGTCGCGACATGCCGCCGCGGCTTGTCGCCGCCGGCCAGAGCCTCGACGCGATGGAGCGCGTCAAGGGCAAGTGGCTGCTGGCGACGCGGGACGTCGCGGCGAAGGATTAGCAGCTGGGCCAGGCT
>JAHFUJ010000357.1:0-1651 GCA_023265105.1 Acidobacteriota bacterium | reverse complement strand
AGGGACGTGAGGGCACGCGGCCAACAATGACGCTGACGAGACTCTGTGCAGCGGGGCTGACCGCCCTCATGGGCGCCGCACGGCTGTCTTCCGCGTTGCTGGCAGCCGATCCGGTGGCGGAACGATTCTGGCCCCAGTGGCGCGGCCCGTATGCAAGTGGCCTCTCCAGAAGCGCCGATCCCCCCGTTGAATGGAGCGAGACGAAGAACATTCGCTGGAAAACCGAAATCCCTGGACGAGGTTCGGCGTCACCGGTCGTGTGGGGCGAGCGGCTGTTTGTCGTGACCGCGATCCCGATCGGCGCCTCAGGTGCGACCTCGCATGATCCCAGAGGCCAGGACCGTCCGCGCGACGTCCACCGCTTCACGATCCTGGCGATCGACCGGCGCACCGGACGCGTGGTGTGGGAGCGAACCGCCCGCGAGGAGCGTCCACGCGCGCCGTCGATGAGAGACGGGACGTGGGCGTCGAGCTCGGCCGTCACCGATGGCCGGCGCGTCTTCGCGTTCTTCGAATCGAGCGGTCTGTACACCTACGACATGGACGGCACACTGCTCTGGCAGAAGCAGTTCGGCGACAAGAACATGTTTGCGGAGGTTGGCGAGTCCGGAAGCACGCCCGTTCTATACGGCAACCACCTCGTGGTGGTGTGGGACCATCAAGGCACCTCGTTCATCGTTGCGCTCAACGCTTCCACCGGCCAGGAAATCTGGCGCGCCGAGCGGCAGGACGTCGATTCATGGGGCACGCCGCTCGTGGTGGAGCACGACGGCCGCGCCGAGGTAGTCACGACCGGAGACAAGCGGGTGAGGAGCTACGACCTCGAGACCGGGCGGCTCGTGTGGGAGCACGGCGGTCTCGGCATGAACCCGATTCCCTCGCCGGTCGCCGAGGATGGAATGGTCTTCGTCACGGCCGGGTTCCGCAGCAGCACGCTCCTCGCGATTCGTCTGGCCGACGCCAAAGGTAATATCGCCGGCTCCAAGGCGATTGCGTGGACGCTCGACCGCGATACGCCCTACGTGCCGTCGCCGCTGTTGTACGACGGCGTCCTGTATCTCCTCAAGAGCAACGCGGGAATCCTGTCCGTCTTCGACGCCAGGAGCGGCAGGCCGCACTATCAGCTTCAGCGCCTCACCGGACTGGCGGAGGTCTACTCCTCACCCGTCGCCGCGCAAGGACGGGTGTACATCACCAGCCGCGACGGGACGACGCTCGTCATCCGCCACGGGTCGCGCTTCGAAGTGCTGGCGACCAATTCGCTGGACGATGGGTTCGACGCCTCGCCGGCACTGGTGGACCACGAGCTCTACTTGCGCGGCAATCGCTATCTCTACTGCATCGCGGCGTCATGAGTCGCGGGCCGGCGCGACCCTCCAGGTCCATCGCGCCGGCGCTCACACACCGGCCGGGCCGACAAGCGCGATCTGTCTCTTGGCTCGGGCAGTGGCTGGTGCTGGCACAATCGCTCCGCCCCGGTAGCCATCGGTCTCGCTGCCGGCGCCGGCCTGGCGGCGGCGGTGGCGATCGTCCTGATGACGACGCCCGACGCCGCGGAGCTCAGCGGCTGGGTTCATGTCTTCGCCCGCAGATCAACGGTCCGAACATGGTGTGGGTCGGCGGCGTGGCGCGATTGCCCAGGCTTGACGGC
>JAHFUJ010000062.1 GCA_023265105.1 Acidobacteriota bacterium | reverse complement strand
GAGCGGTACGACAGGCCCTGCCACGCGTAACATCGCACCTCCACGTCTGGCGCGACTGAAACCAGAAGCGCCCCATGCTATGGACAAGTCATTGTCCCTGTCAAGACTCGCCGGGTGGCTTCTGTAGGATTTTCTTGGGGACACGATACCGGAACTAGAATATTATCTTCACCAAATATTGGCGGAACTCACAAGGTGGGCGTTCCAGCAGGAGGGCCCGACGGCGCAGAAGTCTTTTTTCACTGACAGCTGTCTCTGCGCCCCTCATATCACGGGGAACTCGGCCTGGCGCCGCAATAATTCCACGAGGAGTCGTCTGACATGATGAGGTGTCTTGGCACCGCCGGGATGGTCAGCGCGGTTATCGTGGGATTGGTGTTGTTCTTATCCATCGCATCCATCCCGGCCGCTGCCCAGCAGAGAGGTGCAGGTCAGCCAACGACGGCGTCCGCCAAGCCGGTGCCCCGCACGTCGTGGGACGGAAAACCGGACCTGACTGGCGTGTGGCAGGGTGCCAGGTTAGACGCACGGGCCTATGGTCTTGCGGAGCTTGAACGTCTGTACCAGCCGTCGGCGAAAGAGAAGATGAAGGCCTTGTCGGGGAAGGACGACCCGGTCAACCATTGCATCCCGTACGGCTCTCCGCGCAGCATGGCGACGGCCTTCCCGTTTCAAATCGTCCGGGCTGTGGGAGCGACGCTCGTGCTCACCGACCATCCCCATATCTATCGATACATCCCAACCGATGGAAGGCCGCATACCGAGGACATCTTCCCGTCGTACCTCGGCGACTCGGTAGGCCGCTGGGAGGGAGATACGCTGGTCGTCGACATCACGGCCCTTAATGGTCGAGTCTGGCTTGCCGGCGCCCAAGATCATCCCACACCCACCAGCACGGGGGGTTGGATTACGTCCGACGCGTTGCATGTGGTGGAACGCTGGCGCTTGCTGGACGCGGACACGCTCGAGTACCAGGCGAGGGTCGAGGATCCCAAGGTGCTGACCGGGCCGTGGACGACGCCGAAGATCGCTCTCAAGCGCGCGCCCATTCGCAAGATCGGCGAAGGGCATTGTATCCCGGAAGGCATCGATTATCAGGCCCCCGAACTGAAGTAACGGGCGCATCGGAGGTTCACCATGGAGAAGTCTCTTGGCACCGCCGCGGTGGTCGTCGGTGGGGCGCTGCTGGGGTTCGCGTTCCTCGCTCACGCCGCGTCCGTCCGGGCTGCTGCCCAGCAGAGAGGCGCAGGTCAGGCCGCGACGACACCCGCGACCACCAAACCGATACCCCGCACGCCGTGGGACGGGAAACCGGACTTGACGGGAGTCTGGGGAGGGCCTGTTCCTGGAGGTCAAGAGACGCGACCCGCCAGACCTGCACCTGCGGAGGGAGGGTCTGGTCTTGCGGAGCTTGCGCGTCTGTATCAGCCGCGGGCGTCAGAAATATCGAAGGCCTTGTCGTACTTGGACGACCCGAGACTCCATTGCGGACCGTACGGGTTTCCACGCTATATCGGTATCCCCGGCCTCCAAGCATCCGGGGCAACCAGACTGCCGTTCTACTTTCTGCTTCAAATCGTTCAGGCCCCGAAAGAGACGCTCGTCCTCGTCGAGTACACCTACAGCGGCTTCCGCATTATCCCGACCGATGGCAGTCCACATCCCAAGGCGATCGTCCCCACGTACTTTGGAGACTCGGTGGGCCGCTGGGAGGGCGATACGCTGGTCGTCGACGTCACGGGCTTCAATGGCAAAATCTGGTTGCAGAGCCCCCAAAATTTCGCAAACGCCGGCGGAGGCGGGTGGCTTACATCCGACGCGTTGCATGAAGTAGAACGCTGGAGGCTCGTCGACGCAGACACTCTCGAATACCAGGCGACCGTTGAGGATCCCAAAGTGCTGACCGGACCGTGGACGACGCCGAAGTACCTCATCGGGCGCGCGGCTCCTGGCGCCATGCTCCATGAAGCGCTGTGTCTCGACCCCGAGGATCTTGCCGTTATGACGGACGCAGCCAGAGCCGCCAAAGAGGAAAAGAAGTGAACGCGCGCGACGCCTAATTTCTCCCCTCGAAGCGTCCACGTCTTCAACGACTGTGCATCGGCTTTCCTGTGTCAAGCGTGACACTTGAGGATGAGCGCGCCTGAATCGCATCCCGTGCAACAAGAGGCAGATGAGCCTGTGGATTCTAAGAAGTGTAATGATGTAATGTGTGAGGGTTTTACTTGGCAAGGAGAAGCCGCTTAACATGAAGAAGTCTCTTGGCGCCGCCGTACTGATCGGTGCCGTCCTGGCGGGGCTGGCGTTGTTCGCGCCCACCGCGTCCCTCCCCGCTGCTGCGCAGCAAAGAGGCGCGGGTCAGGCCTCAACGACGCCGGCCACGCCGGTGCCGCGCACGTCGTGGGACGGGAAACCGGACCTGACGGGCGTGTGGCAGGGTGCCAAGTTGGACGCGCGGGCCTATGGTCTTGCGGAGGCTGAACGGCTGTACCGGCCGTCGGCCAAGGAAATAATGAAGACACTGGCCGACAAGGATGACCCGGTTCACCGTTGTGTTGTGTATGGGTATCCGCGCAGGATGGCGACGCCCTTCCCAATTCAAATCCTTGGGGCCGTTGGAGCGATGGTTGTCTTCGACAACCGCCCCCATATCTATCGCTATATCCCAACAGATGGGAGGATGCATACCGAAGACCTCTTCCCCTCGTACCAGGGAGACTCGGTGGGCCGTTGGGAGGGAGATACGCTGGTTGTCGACGTCACGACATTTAACGGCCGAATCTGGCTGGCCGGAGCCCAGGATCATCCGACGTCAACGCTCACAGGGGGCTGGATCACGTCCGACGCCATGCATCAGGTGGAACGCTGGCGTCTGCTGGACGCGAATACGCTCGAATACCAGTCGACTGTCGAGGATCCCAAGGTGTTGACCGGACCTTGGACGACGCCAAAGATCGTCCTCAAGCGCGCGCCCGTTCGCAAGCTCGAAGACGAAGGGCATTGCATCCCTGAAGGCATCGATTATCAGCCCGCCGGGCAGAAGTAGGCGCGCGTATGTCGGCAGGGAAGGCCGGCCATGAACCAAGGCGGGCGCACGAGCTGGCGATTTTCCGAGGAGCAGGGAGTTGACAATGACGCAAGAATGTTTCCGCGGTCTGATGTTGAGTCTGGGGTTGCTTATCGCGACGATGCCCGTGTCGGCGCATCACTCGTTCGCGGCAACGTTCGATCGTAACAAGCCGGTCACGGTGAAGGCAGTGGTCACCGAGGTCCATTGGGAAAACCCGCACACCTTAATGTATGTCGAAGTAAAGGACGAGAGCGGCAAAGCCGTCAAGTGGACCTTTGAGAGCTATCCGCCGAGCGTGCTGTACCGGAAGGGGTTGAGGCCGAATCGTTTGAAGCCGGGGGCGGAGGTCACCCTGACGGGCTTTGCCGCCAAGAGCGTCCCAAACTGGGCCGAGGTGAGCATCGTCGCCTTTCCGGACGGTGAATCGTTCTGTGTCCCAGCCTCCGGTAACACCACGGTATGTGATGCCAACGATCGCGACGTCAACGGTAATCTGGTGAAATAGTGAGCGGGAGGACAGAGGGGTTCAACATGGAGAAGTCTCTTGGTACCGCCGTGGCGGTGGCCGGGGCGGCCCTGCTGGGGCTCGTGTTCTTCGCCCCCGCGGCGTCTATCCCGGCGGCTGCCGCCCAGCAGAGAGGTGGAGGTCAGGTCACGACGACACCCGCCACCGCCAAGCCTGTGCCGCGCACGTCGTGGGACGGGAAGCCGGACCTGACGGGAGTGTGGGGGGGGCCTCTCCCCGCAGCACAGACCCCCACTGCCGAGGAGCGAGGGTCCGGTGTCGCGGGGCTTGCCCGTGCGTACCAGCCCTGGGCGCTGGAGAAGTCGAACGCGTTGCCGTATTTGGAGGATCCGAGGCTCCATTGCGGGCCGTATGGGTTCCCACGCTACATCGGTCTCGTCTCACTTGCTGCACCCCGAAACGCGTTTTACTTTCTGCTTCAAATTGTTCAGGCGCCGAAGGAGACCGACATCCTCGTTGAGTACATCTACAGCGCCTTCCGCATCATCCCCACCGATGGCGGTACACATCCCAAAACGATCAAGCCTTCGTACTTTGGAGACTCGGTCGGCCACTGGGAGGGAGATACGCTGGTCGTCGACGTCACGGGCTTCAATGGCAAGATCTGGCTGGGCGGAAACCTTGGAAACAGGCCGCCAGGGGACTTGGGCGGGGGATCGATTTCATCCGACGCCTTGCATGAGGTGGAACGCTGGCGCCTCGCCGACGCCGACACGCTCGAATACCAAGCGACCGTCGACGATCCCAAGGTGCTGACCGGACCGTGGACGACGCCCAAGTACCTCATCAAGCGGGCGGCCCCTGATGCCGTCATTCATGAAGCGCTGTGTCTCGATCCCGAGGACCTTGGCGTGATAAAAGCCGCGGCCAAGGAGAAAGAGGAAAAAAAGTAAACGCAGGTAGATTCCTACGCGGAATCTATCTGCCCGGACTGTTCAGCTGAATTCGCCATAGGCTTTTGCCGCTCGTGATGTAAAGGCCCTTGCCGTCGGCGTCGCCAAACTCGACGTTTGTGGGTCGGGTGGGGGTGACGATCGAGCCCAGGTGTCTACCGGCCGCCGACACGATCCATATGCCGCCCGGAACCGTGGCGTAAATGTTCCCCTTCCGGTCAACCTTCATACCATCGGCGGTTCCCGGGCCTTTCGCCGCGCTCAGGTCAATAAATAAACGACCGTTGGCCACGCTGCCGTCGGGTTGTACGTCAAAGATCTTGATTTCCGTTTCATTCGTCAGGTACAAGTGTTTTTCGTCTCGCGAAAAAGCGATGCCGTTCGGAATGACACCTTGCGGGTCATCCTTCGTCATCACTTGGAGCTTGCCATCTTTCAAGCGAAACACCGCGCGGAACGGCAACTCCCTGTCCATCGGGCTTCGAAGTCCGCTTCCTCGATCTGTAAAATAAAATGCCCCATCCGATTTCATCACAACGTCATTCGGACCGTTGAGGAGCTTTCCTTCGTAGCGATCGGCCAAGGTGATGCGCGTACCGTCCTTTTCCAACCGCACCAGCAACCGGTCTCCTTGCGCACAAATAATCAATCGACCTTGCCGGTCCAATGTCAGCCCGTTCGATCCGATCAAACGACCCAAGCGCGAAGGATCAGTGCCGGTGAAGCCAGAGTGTTCCAAGAGGACGGACGCCTTGCTCTCAGGCGTCCACTTATAGATGGTATTTCCGACCTGATCGCTGAACAACAGGTATCCGGATTTCCGCTCTCGTATCCAAACCGGTCCCTCTGTGGATCCGAGATCATCCCTCAGCACCTCCACCTTGGCGTCGGTGGATACGACCGCGTCCAGCCCCGGATCCAGTTTGACGACCGAGCTTTCGATCGGCGCTTGCGCGCTCGCGACACTCAGCGTGCAAGCGATGATCAACGCGGCAGACATCGGGACCTTCGTCATGGAACACCTCTAGCCCGTGGCAGAAGTCGTTCCACGGGCTGCGAGGCACCGAGAATGGGCCACGGAGACACCGAGACACAGAGAATCATTAGGGTTTCTCCGTGCCTCTGAGCCTCTGTGGCCAAATTCCTCTGTGCCTCGCAGGCCATCTCGACTTTCACCACGGCCTGCCTAGGCCTTGAACCGCGGGAACAGCGCCAGCGCGTTGTCACGCTCGATCCCACGAAGAAGTTTACCGTCCAGGTGGAGACTTGACAGCTGACTCGCGGTCTCGGAAATCGGGACCGGCGGATAATCCGACCCGAAGAGCAGCCGCTCCGGCGGCAGGAGCTCGGTCAGCAGCGCGAGATTGGCCCGATTCGCGACGCGCACCAAGTCGAAATACAACTTCCGGATCTCCGCGTCGAACCCGTTTGGTATGTAACGGGAATGGTAACTCCCGTCAGTTCTCGCGGGACGATCTTCGCCAAGGAGATGATTCAACCGTTCATGGAGGGACAGCAGCGCACCCCCGCCATGACAGAAGATGAACCGGATATCCGGGCACCGCATCACCGTGCCGTTGATGATCAGGCTGACCACGCCCCGCGCGGTGTCGAACTGATTTTCGAGCGCCGTTTCGTTGACGCCAGACACCCCGCGCGTGGATCCGCTTTGGAGCCTGAAGTCGTCGTTGAAGTACATCGGGGTCGTCGGATGGATGAACACGACGGCCTTACGGCGGTTGAGCTCGTCGAAGACCGGCGCAAAGGCAGGATCGCCGGCCCACTTGGTGCCCGTGCCGCCGACGTTGCCATAGCTGGTCACGAGACATGCCCCGTCCGCCTTGAGTACATCGAAGGCATACGCGATTTCGCGCAGGCTGCCCTCGACGTCGAACAACGGCAGCGACGCGAAGAGGCCGAACCGGCCTGGGTAGTCGCGGACGAGCTGCGCTCCGTGGTCGTTGGTGTCGCGGGCGAGCTTCCGCGCTTTTTCCGAATCAGAAACGGGAATGCCCGGACGCGACAGGATCGCGGTGGCGATCCCGTTTTGATCCATGCCCTCGATCGCGCGGCTCGCCGTCCAGTCTCCGGTGTAATGGTGATGCGTGTCGATCCGATGGGGTCGGCTTGCGCCGGTCTGGCCGACGGCCTCCGTCGCCGGAACAACCGCAGCGGCTGCCACCGCGGTCACGCCGGTCAGCCATTGCCGTCTCGATAGCCCCTTGTCCGAACTGTCCCCCTCGCGCTCACTCAGCCTCCTGGTCTTCATGTTCGGGCCCTCCTGCTCCTTCATTCCTCCCCAAGATTTGCAAACGTGACCGGAGAATAATCTTAGTACACCTTGATGTCAACGGACAGGCGGACTCCCGTGACGTCCGCCGCGAGCGATCTGTCGCGACCGATTCTGTTGTTGCTGTGTTGTTGTTGCTGTGTGATCGAATAGTCTTGGGAGGATGTCCGAGTGTCCAATGAGCACGAGGTAGTTGAGCGGAGTGGCATCCGCAATGACGATCATCCCCGGCTAAGCGGCTTGGCGAGATCGTCCTGAAGATCCCTGCTCGTATAGTTCAGATACACGTCGTGCTTCCTGAAGAACCCGTGCACTTCCATCCGCGTTTCGAACCCCAGCATGCGCCGGATCTGCTCTTCAGACAGCATTCGCGAACGATACCCCTCGAGAGCCAGCGCCTCAAGGGCCGTTCGTCCGGGATCTTCTCCGCGGGATGCCAAGTGCTGCGCGATATCCTCGGGAAGATTCAATGTAATGGTCATGCTATCAACAGGCTAGCTCTTGTGATGCGCAATATCAATGGCCTGGCTCAGCCGGTCGTGGGTCAGTTGGACGCTGCAGTGACCTCGCTTGCGGATCGCGCGCTCACCTTCTAATATTTCATCCTGACCATGGTCGGCTTGATGCGCGCGGCAGATTCTTTAGAATCGGTGGCAACGGCGATGCGGTGGGGAAATCTGAACGACGTCCGTCATGGGCTGGTGCTTGCCGCGTGGCTGGCTGCCCTCAAGGCGTTCTCGTTGGTGTATCAACAGCACGGCCGGCCCATGTGATGAGTGTCCGGGTCCGCTGGTTGGGCGGCCGGCGGGGCATGGCCGTTGCTCTGTTCGCTCACGAAGTCGCTGAGCCGTTCGTTCGCAGCAGAGTTGGTCTTCGACTGCTTCGGACGACATTCGCGTCAGTCGCATTCAGCGATGGCTACTGATCAACGAGCCGAGCGAGCTGGCTCCATCCTTGATGTTTTCGCAATTACACGCGACCAGTTCATCGTATTTGACTTCCGCTCCGTCTGGTCCAGCTGTGGAGGTGCAAGTCCGATCACTATGGAGTCGCCTTGTTCTTAATCTGGGCCGGGTTCATTCTGGCCGTCGTGCTCATGCTGGCCATCGACCTCGGCGTTTTCCACCGCAAGGTGCACGTGGTTGGCGTACGAGAATCACTGGCCTGGAGCGGAGTCTGGATCGCGCTGGCCCTGACGTTCGGGGTCTTCATCTATTTCGGCTACGAGAGTCACTGGCTCGGCCTGGGCATGACGCCCGACTCGGTGGAACGGACAAACGAGTTTCCGAAAGGCACAGTGAACGATGGCGCATCCGCCGCGATGAAGTACGTCACCGGCTATGTGGTCGAAAAGTCATTGAGCGTCGACAACATCTTCGTCATCGCGATGCTCTTCGGCTTCTTCGCCGTTTCTGCCATCTATCAGCACCGGGTCCTGTTCTGGGGCATCTTGGGAGCGATCGTCCTTCGCGGTGTGATGATCGGCGTCGGCGCCGAACTGATCGCCCGTTTCGCATGGATCTTGTACGTCTTCGGCGCCTTCTTGATTGCGACGGCCGTCAAGATGCTGGTTCTCAAGACGGACCACACGGATCTCAATGCGAACATCGTCGTCAAACTCACGCGGCGGTTCTTCCCGGTCACCGAACAGTTCCATGGCCAACACTTCTTGGTCCGGGCCGGATCGAAACAGGCAGATGAGCCCGAGGTGCCCGGGTCAGAAATCGCGGCCATAGACCGCTCCGTGAAAGCGGCCAAGCCTGGCACGCTGATGCTCACGCCGTTGGCACTGGCTCTCATCATGATCGAGTTCACGGACCTGATCTTCGCCGTGGACTCGATCCCGGCGATCTTCGCCATTACCGCCGATCCCTTCCTCGTGTTCACCAGCAACATATTCGCGATCCTGGGGCTCCGGGCGCTCTACTTTACCTTGGCGGGCGCGATGCAGATGTTCAGATATCTCAAAGTGTCGCTGGCCGTGGTGCTGGGAATCGTCGGCGGCAAGATGCTCGCCCACGGCTGGCTCAAAACGACCTTCGGGCCGAACATCAATGTCTATTTGTTGGTCATCGTCCTGTTGATTCTGGCCGTCGGCGTGGTGGCATCGCTGATCGCCGGGCGGCGCCCCGCCGGAATGGAAGGGCACACCAACCATCAAGACGCCGGCGCCCATGGCGCCAAGGGATCGCGGGCGTCAAGCTGACCGTCGCGTTTGGCTGTCTGAAAAACACGGATGCTCGACTGGCTCACACAACACGTCTGGTTTCTGACCGGGTTCTCAGTCCTGCTGTTCGTGTTGGGCGTCATCGTCGCGGCGCTCTTCGCCGTCACGATGCCCGCAGACTACTTCGTCCGACCGACGCCCGACCGAACAGCGGACGGCTGGCGTGCCACGATTCACGTGTTGCGACGAGTGATGAAGAACACTCTAGGGGCTGTCCTCATCGTCGCTGGCATTCTAATGTCGCTGCCCTTGGTGCCTGGGCCCGGACTCCTGCTGATCTTGACGGGCGTGTCTCTTTCAGACTTCCCAGGTAAGCGGGCGCTGGAGCTGTGGATCGCGAGGAAGCGGCTTGTCCTTTATCCGGTCAATCGACTCAGAACGAAGTGTGGGCGACCGCCGCTGCAGTTCCCGCCCGCGAAGCGGAGCGGCGGCACGCAGGCGCCCAGAGAACCCTTCGGAACGTGAGGCAGTCTAGGCTATTTCACAATGAGGAGTTGCCCGCCGGTCGAACGGCTGGGCGGCTCCGCGTCTCTTGTTACAATAGTCGCCAACACACCAACGGAATACTCATGCCCGACGCGGTCGCAGCATCATGAGATGATGCCTTTACGCACAGCGTACAGAACGATTTCGACCGCGCTGTGAACATCGAGCTTTTCCATGATGCGCGCGCGGTGCGTTTCGACCGTGCTTGGGCTGATATGAAGAAGTTCGGCGATTTCCTTGTTCACGCGCCCCTCGGCGATGAGCTGGAACACCTCGCGTTCGCGTTCCGACAGGGTGTCATAGCGATCTGTGATGCCCCGTTCCGCAAGCTGACGCACGTAGTCGTCGAGCACGACCCGAGAGACCGCAGGGCTAAAGAAGGATTTGTTCTGCGTCAACGCGGTCACCGCGCGGAACAGATCCGTGCCGGCGGAGTCTTTCAGTAGGTATCCGTGCGCGCCGGCTTTAACGGCCCGTGTGACGTACACTTCGTCTGCGTGCATGCTCAGGACAAGCACGCGCACTGAAGGAAGCCGCCGGACGATCTGCTGCGTGGCGTCCACGCCGCTCAGTTGCGGCATGGCGAGGTCGAGGATCACGAGGTCCGGCTTGAGCTCGAGCGCCTGGCGCACGGCCTCGCGGCCGTCGGCGGCTTCGCCAATCACCTCCCAGCCGACGTGTGCCTCGAGAATCTTCCGCAGCCCCTCGCGAACCAGCGTGTGATCGTCGGCGAGGAGGATCCGTACGGTGGCCATCTCACGCGCGCTCGACGGTCGCAAGGGGGAGCTCAATGGTGAGGCGAGTTCCTGTGCCGCTCCTGCCTTCGATCCGAAAGGTGCCTCCCAGATCCACCACGCGCTCGCGAATACCGACCAATCCGAGCCCGTCGCGGCGGGCGCCACCTGCGTCTCCCTCGGGCTGGAGTCCTCGGCCATCGTCTTCGACCGTCACGATCAGCGATGACGAGAGGCGCTGGACAAAGACACGGCACGCGGTCGCTTGTGCGTGTCGCGACACGTTGCTCAGGGCCTCTTGGACGGTCCGGTAGACGCACACTTCGACATCGATGGGGAGCCGTTCGGTCAGGCGATCTTCAATGAGCTCTGTTCGGACGGCTGTGCGATCCGAGAACTTCCGAAGATACCACTTGAGCGTGTCGGGCAGGCCGAAGTCATCGAGCATGGCCGGCCGCAACAATTGCGACAGATCACGAACGCTGCCGAGCGCGCGTTGCGTGACCGTTCTCGCTTCGTTGAGTGCTGCGGCGGCCCGTCCGTCGATGCCAACCGCGCGCTCGGCGACCGCGAGCTCGACGTCGACGGCCGTCAACGCCTGTCCGATCTCGTCGTGGAGTTCGCGCGCGATCGTTCGGCGCTCGTCCTCCTGTGCGCGCACAAGCCTTCCCGACAGGCGCTGGAGTTCTTGTCTGTTGCGTTCAACCTCGGCGTGATCTTCGTGAATCGTGGCCTCGAGTCGTCCGACGTACCAGGTCGCCAAAATCGCGACTCCAAACCCGAAGACGACGGCAACGGCCGTCGTCTCCCACAAGCGCCGGCGCACCTGTTCGTTCGCGTTGCTGAGTTCGTTTTGCTCCTGGGTGAACGCGTTTGCCATGATCTGACGGATCTCGTCAGACACCTGGACAATGACATCCCGCTTCGGAATCACCTGCGTGTGAAGCAGTGTTTGGGCGGTCGCCACCCGGTCGGCAGATTCCGGAGCGGCCAGTCGCACCGCCGTCTCCCAGTAATCACGAAGTTCGTCCTCGAGCCGCGCCCAAGTCGCGCTGGCGACGGCCGAGTCGACCGATTCATACTGCTCCAGTTCCTGACTCACTTGCGCCTGCAAGTTGCGCAGTTGATCGCGGGCAACCGCTGCCGCTGCGGATGGTTCGTTGACCTCAATCAATGCATCGCGAACATAGATGGAGCCGAGCAGCACCTGGCTCCGGACCGTAAAGAGCAGCTCCTGACCGCGCACGAATCGAGCGTGAATGGCCGCACTGCGCGTTTGGGATTCCGCGAGCCGCGCGGTGAAGTAGTAGGTCGATGCCAGCCACACCGCAAAGATCACCACGAAGCCAGCCAGTAACGCGGACTTGATGGTCGGGTGTGGGCGAAACATTGATTCATCTTAACCCCGTCCTCATGGCGTTCCATCAGCTCCCGTGTTGCGGCGCGAAGAATACCGTCTCGACCGGACACCGCCAGGCGTCCGGGCTTCGTACAGTGGGACATAGCACGCGGTCATCAAGGAGACACCATGCCCGCCCGCAACACACACGTCTGGTGGCGGCAACGATTTGCGGAACCCGCTGCCGGCATGGCTCAACGAATCGTCGTCGTCACGGATGTCGATGGGACCTTGCTCGAGCCCGGGACGCGTTCATTGCCCGACGAGCGGGCGGCCCTGGATTTCTTGGCGGCGCGTGGGATTCCGCTCGTCATCAATTCGAGCAAGACTCGCGCGGAAATTGAACGGCTCCACCAGACACTGCAGATGCTCACGCCGTTCATCAGCGAAAACGGAGCCGCTCTCTTCCTGCCGCACGCCTCCTTTCCATTTGTCCCGGAGCGGGCGCGGCCGGCCGTGGGCTGCGAGGTCATCGAATTCGGTAGGCGGTACCACGAAGTCGTCGATGCGTTGAGGCTGACCTGCCGCGAGATGGAGGTGGAGGTCGTCGGCTTCGCTGAGTTGTCGATCGAAGACGTGGCCAGGGAACTCGGGGTCCCGCTGGTGGAAGCACAGCTCGCCAAGTTGCGCGAGTACACCGAGCTGTTCCGAATCGTCGATGAGAAAGACGCGATGCGGAGCCGTTTGTTCAAGGCCCTTCATCGGCGAGGCCTGCGGTGCTGGCGAACCGGCACACATCACCTCGTCACCGCGACACCGGATCGCGCCGAGAGTCTGCGGACGTTGAGGGCGATCTGGAAGCAGGCGTGGGGCGACCACGTCATGATCGGTCTCGGCGATAGCGAGGACGACGTGGCATGGCTGCGGCACGTCGACGTCGCCATCATCGTCCAGAGCCGGCGCACGGGGGTGGCAGCGCGTGCGTTCTCGAAGTTACCGACAGCACATGTGACAAGACGGCCAGGTCGGCAGGGATGGAGCGAGGCGATCTTCGAGTTTGTCGGAGGTCTGCTGACACGACGCGCGCAGAACCACCCGACGAGCGGAGGGGGGAATCGAACCGACCCGCGTTCCGATGACCGGCCACCGTAAGCGAGTGACGTGCCCAATTCACCAGGTCGCCGAGAGTTCTTCGGCGACCCCCGAGCCTGCACCGCATGGCTTGGCCACTGAAGGAATGACGGCTGCAGAGGCCGATGGAAAGAGGGGGGCTGGAAATGGACTTCTTCTCACGGACCGGAATGAACGTGGTCGGCCTGCTACTCCTGACCATGATCGGGTCGGCGATCTACCTGTTGTGGGACGTCGCCATCAAGCGATGGTTCGGATAATCGCAGGTTCGATCGTGGCACGCGCCTTTACATGCGGGGCAGCGCGACCTGGCCACGCCAATGCGAGACACGTGAGGATCGACGACTGACAGCCGGCGCTGTCCGAATCAACACAGCAACACAGCGAGGTGGACCGTGAATCAGACGAACCAGCTCACATTGCAAACCAGGCCGTTGCCTCTCGAGTGGACGCCGCCGGAGGGCAAGGAGGTTGCCCGGGCTCTGCTCCTCTGCTACCACGATGGCCAGTTCATCTGCCAGACGATCTTCACGCAGCCTCTGGCCAGGCAAATCAACTGGATCGAAGGCCTGAAGCGGGACGCGGATGTGTACTTCCGCGAAATCAACGCCATCGGTCTCAACCTCTTCCACGTCCGCCTGGTCGGGAAGGAGGACGATGTCTCGACGATGTGCGGCGAACCTGGCTTCTTCAACGTGCTTCGCGGCATCGACGCAACGTTGACGGAGGAAACCCGTTCGAGGTGGTACCTGGACATCGCCGGCAGCCACGCGCACTGGGATGTCATTGTTGACGTGCAACGAAACGCGTTCTATCTCGCGAACGACGTCAACCTGCGGCAGGTGCGCACCCACATCGACAACATCATCGTCGTCGGCGATCGTCTGCTCGGGCTGACCGCACAGCGGGAACTGGTGATCGGCAAGCTCACGCCTGACCTGATTGAACGCGAAGACGTGGCGCTCGACGTGGAACCCATGGAGAGTGTCAACACGCTCGGCAACATCGATTCGTTGGCGCGCGTGCCGAATTCCGATGGCGTGTTCCTCGTCACGGTGCACAACCGCGTGTTCCACTTCGACCTGTGGGGCACGATGACCAGGTTCGAAGAACTCCCAGAGAGCGTGAAGCAGATCAACTCCGTGGAGTTCAATCGTGCCCGTTCGGTGCTGGCGACGACCGAGGGGCTCTTCGAAGTCGACGTTCAGGAGATGCCCAACATGGTGCGCGCGACTGGACTGCCGCGCCAGATCGTGCACACCCAGCTGCGCGAGGACTTCAGGGTTGCGCGGTACATCGAGGATCCGTTCGTGCTCGGCGAACATCCGGCCATGGCGATCATTGCAAAGACGAAGGGCGACAAAGTGTGCGTCTGCTGAGGGGAGCGGCGCGCCCGCACGGTGACAACGCACGTCGGGCTGACCTCGACGCTTGAGATACGCTACCGCCTCGGCGGCCACCGAATACCCTGCGGGCCCGATACCGGCGGGCGTCGGCCAAGGCGACACTTTGGTAACGTGGCGAGTGCCCGCAACCGTTGAAACCTGACGCGCGGGTCGAGTATCGCAAATCGCGAATCGCGGTCGCGACGATGCTCGCGCCGGCCGCCAGCTCGAGGGGAGCGGCGCTCGCCACGCCTGAACGTCGATGACCACGAGGTTTCTCATGCGAAATGTGGCGCACCCGTCCATCGAGGACCTGATCCAACGCGCTCGTGGCGAGTACCTCGAGATGCCTGGACTTCGCCTGACCGATGCGCAGGCCGGCCGCCTGTGGGGATTGGACACGACGACATGTCAGAGGCTTTTGCGCACGTTGTTGGACGCGCAGTTTCTCACGCGTACGCCGGATGGCCGCTATCGCCGTGCGGAATCCTGAGACGCTTGAATTGTCGGTCCGCGGTCACCATCGGATCAACCCTGAGGACCCTTATGTCGGAGACACCGTTTGCGGTACGTATCGGGCACGGACGGTATTTTTCGAGGCTGAGCGCGCCAAAGACCACGACTTCGGCTTACGGCTTGTTGCGCATCCGGTCAAGCACCTCTCCCAACCGTCGGATCTGCTCGCCATAGAGGGCCCAGTTCCCGTCGCGTTGCGCCTGCATGGCGTTCCGGTAGTGCTCGAGGGCCCGGGTCATGAGTGACTCGAACTCCGGCGCTTGCCGATCGGTGAGTTCGTGGACGTCGATCGGCGCCGCGCGCTGAGCCCTCGGATCGCTGCCGCCGTCGGGGAACAGACGATCCAGCGCCCGGTCCAGCGTCTCTTCCATCACAATCTGATTCTGGTGCGCCACAATGACGCGCTTCAGCTCCGGGATGCGTCCGCCGGCCGAGCGGAGGTAGAGCGGCCGGATGTAGATCAGCGACTCCTCGATCGGAATCACGAGCAGCGTGCCCTGCAGCACTTCCGATCCCTGTTGATTCCAGAGAGTGATCTGTGGCGCGATCGCCTGGTCCTGATTGATGCGCGCGACGATTTGCCGCGGTCCGAACACGACCTTCTGCTTGGGAAACTGGAACACGATCATCCGACCGTAGTGCTCGCCGTCGCTCCGAGCGACCATCCAAGATGCCAAGTTGTCCTTGCGGACCGGGGTGAAGGGCAGCATCTGAATGAATTCAGCCCCTCCTTCGCCCGGCAGCTTCATAATCGTGTAGTACGGCTGCATCGGCCGCGGGCGGGGCTCGGTGTCGATGGACGGGATGTCCCACTGGTCTTCCTTGTTGTAAAAGACCGCCGGGTTTGTCATGTGGTACGTAGAGTACATCGTGGCTTGCAGCTTGAAGATGCCTTCCGGGTAGCGCAGCCGCGTCCGCATGTCCTCCGGCATCTCAGCCAACGGCCGGAACAGATCGGGGAAGATTGTTCTCAGCGTCCCCACGATCGGGTCGGTGTCATCGATGACGTAGAAGATCGTTGTCCCGTGATACGCGTCAACGGTCACCTTGACCGAGTTTCGAATGTAGTTCGTTCCGTTCGCCGCGGGCGTCGCATACGGATAGCGTGTGCTTGTGGTATAGGCATCCTGCAGCCAGAACAGGCGGCCGTTCGAGATGATGAGGTACGGGTCCGTTTCGTACTGCAGGAACGGCGCGATTCGCCGGACGCGATCCAACACCCGCCGGTGGAACATCACGCGGCTCTCGTTCGTGATATCGTCGCTCAGCAGCACCTTGAATGACTTGAACCGGGCGCTGAACAACAACCGTCGGAAGGCATTCGAGATGGGGACACCACCAGACCCTTCGTACGTTGTGTACACGTTGTCCTCACCTTGCGGATAGTGGAACTCGCGGGCGTTCGTCCTGACGAACACATGATCGTTCGACAACTGCCCGAAATAGATGGCCGGTTCCTTCACGGGAAGATTGACCGAAGACTTCGGCGGCAGATCCTTGATGAACAGGACCGGCAGGCCTTCGGGCGTGACCTGGTTGACAGGCCCGAGCGTCACGCCATAACCGTGGGTAAACGTCAAACGCTCGTTGATCCAGTTACGGTTCGGCAGGCTCTCGGAGTTCAGCTCACGCGCCGACAGCATAATCTGGCGGTACTTGCCATCAATCGAGTACCGGTCGTTATGCACGGACACAAAATCGTAGTAGGTGCGGATTTCCTGGATCTGCCCGAACGTCTGCAACAGCGGTTGATGATCCCAGAGCCGGACGTTCCCCAGGGTGGCATCGTTGGCTTCGATGTCGGCCCGCGTGAGCAGCGCATCGCCGGACAGTGCGCGTTCCTCAACTCCGTCTAACGCGAACGCCTCGCGGGTCGCTGCGATGTTGTGCTCGATGAACGGTGTCTCTCGCGCGAGCTCGTTCGGCGCGATAATGAAGCGCTGCATCAGCGCAGCCGCCATCGCTCCTCCGGCCGCGACGACGATGTACAAGGTGGCGGCCGTGATGATCGGCCACCATGCAACGGCTACCGCCTGATAGAGCGCCAGAACCGCTCCCGCCACGGCGGCGACCATCAGCACCCGCAGCGCCGGCATCCGAACCGCCACGTCGACATTCGCCGCACCGTGAATGATGCCGGCTGGTGTGTTGAGGATGCGCGGCACATCGAGATATGCGCTGAACGCGAGCACGACCAGCAATAGGGCGACCACCGCGGCCAAGTGTTGTTTCGCCAGACCGCTGATCCCGACGCCCTGACTCAGATTGACCGTCAGCGCGCCCGTAAGGACGTACGCCCCGGCAGCACCGATGCCCGAGAGCAACACCAACACCAGCAGGAACCCGCTGAGCGCGTCCAGGAACGGGAGCTGAAACACGTAAAAGCTGGCGTCTCTTCCGAGCACGGGGTCTGCTGCGCCGAACGGCTGTGCGTGGAGAAACAGCAGCCACTCGAACCACTGGCTCGACGCGTACAGCCCGAGCAGCAGCGCGACCACACCGGCGACGAGGACGCTGGCCGTTCGTGCAACGCCAGGATTGAAGGCGATGGCGATCGGTCCTTCGCGCGTGGTGAACACGAGCTGCCGCGGCAAGAAACGCCGCATGGGCACTCGCAGGTTGAGCAGCAGCATGCCGAACGCGAGCGTCATCGCCACCGCCCCTAGCGCGGCACGAGACGCGAGGATCCGGAAGAAGACGCTCTGATAGCCCGTCTCGCCGAACCACAACCAGTCGGTGTAGAACTCGATGGCGGCCGGCACGAGCAGCACCAGTAGCGCGACGGTTACGACGAGCACTTTGCGTGAGCGTCGTGTCATCGACCCTCCTTCGGGAATCCGAGGCGCTCTACAGCCCCGGCGGATCACCGGTGGACGACGCGTCACTGTTGCACGTTAGCTCGTCGACGATCCGATCCAGCACTTGCTGCTCCTGGTCGGAGATCTTGCGGAATCCGAACAGGCCGCCAGAGGCAAATGCGACGGCCGTGCAAGACGAAAACAGATCGCATTCGGCCGCCGTACGCTCCTCGGAGGGACGCATCCGCAGCATGGCCCCGAGGACGTGGAGGCTACCGTCGCGAAGCACGTCCAATGGCGGGTTCACCAGCCATTCCGCTAGCTGAACGTCGGCTGGTGACCCGGATTCGACGCCACGTGAACGCGCCGCGGCGATGATCACGTCGCGCTCAGCATGCGACACCTGCCCGTCGGCCCAGGCGACATCGAGAAGCGGCATCACGTGCAGCAGCGACACCGTCTCCGCCGAGTACCCGAGCCTCTCCAGTTTCTGCAAGAGGTCTTCATCGAAGACGCCCGCCCGTTCTGCGAGACGGTCGCGCGCCGCTTCTTCCTGCGCACGCAGCCGCATCTTCTCGATCAGCTCTTGGTCACGCTTGCGGAAGTAGTCCTCTTCGTGCGCACGGCGCCGATCGGCCCAACCTTCACTGACACTCATCGGCCTGGTCCTCCTCGAATCAATCCGACTGTGACAGAGCCAGGCAGGCCTCGGTATCCGGTCAAGGTGGTATTTTCAGCGGCTGGGAGACCGAGGGGTGGTCTTGCAGCGGCGCCCCCCTCGTCCACCGAGCGCACCAGCATCCCCAATCGTCTTTACGACCTTGAGCTAAGCGGACTCCCACCGCGAAGTGACGGCATCCCACTCGGGCGATCATCGACGCGGCGCTCCCCGAGCCGCCGGACCGCGTGTCGGATCAGCCCGCTCGGCGTGTTGTCGGTGCCTGCTGATGTCGGCGCCTGATGATTGACACACTTTGCGCGCGGACGGATAATCACGGGCCGCGGACTGATTGAAAGTCGAAGCCTTCAGGGACATTCCCCGCTCAAAGTGAATAAGGAGTCTCACAACGTGGCCAGCAACAT
>JAHFUJ010000356.1 GCA_023265105.1 Acidobacteriota bacterium | reverse complement strand
AAAGTCCCTTCGCGACTACACATTACTACTAATTGGCGGTGCCGGCCCTGATCGTTTAGAATACGGCTCGTTTGACACTACTCCCCGGCACGCGCCTCGGCCCGTACGAGATTCTGTCCGCCCTAGGCGTAGGCGGCATGGGCGAAGTCTACAAAGCCCGCGACACTCGTCTGGATCGCACGGTCGAGATCAAGATCCTTCCTGAATCGCTCGCCGCCGACCCGCAGTTCCGCGAGCGGTTCGATCGGGACGTCATCCGCGTGGCACGCTGGGGCTTCGAGCCGCCGTACCCGCGATTAAGATCAATTATCGAGGAGGACGCCGATTATGGGTTTGACTAGACGCACCATACTGGCAGCGGGAGCTGCGGCAGCGGCAACGACCGCCGTGCCGCGCATATTTGCTCAGCAATCGGGCAAAGGAGGAACTGGCAAGTTCTATGAAAGGGGCCCTGTTCGCATCTACTATGAGGAGGCCGGTTCCGGCTTCCCGCTGTTACTGCTTCCGGGCGGAGGGTTGAACTCGACCATTTCCTTCTTCACCGGCAACTCGCCCTTTAATGCAATCGAGGAGTTCAAGGGACAGTATCGCTGCATCACGGCAGACCTGCGCAACGCCCCCAGCGGCCAGTCCACCGGCCCTGTAGAGGTCGACCGGCCGTGGGAATCCTATGCCGACGACCAACTCGGCCTGATGGATCATATGGGGATCGACAAGTTCATGGTGATGGGTTTCTGCATTGGCGGCCCCTTCATCTGGAGTCTCTTGAAGCGCGCACCCGATCGTATTCCCGCAGCCGTGCTGGCGCAGCCCGTGGGCTGGCGTCCGGAGATGCGCGACCCTAAGTACCCAGGCACATTTTGGAAGAGCTGGGGTCCGGCGCTGATTGCTAAGCGGCCCGAGATCACGATGCAGACGGCCGACCAATTTGTGACCAAGATGTTCGAAACCAACCCCGACTTCGTCTTCACCGTGACACGCGATTTCGTGCGTAGTTGCCAAAACCCAATCCTGGTCCTGCCGGACGACGTCCCCGCGCACCCATACGCCGTCGCCATGGAGTGCGCGATGCTCGCGCCAAAGGCCGAAGTGAGCATGTTCCCTTGGAAAGAACCCAAGGAGCGAATCCCTCTGGCGGTGCGCCAAATTCATTCCTTCCTCAAGGCGCATCGGCCTGCTTAGGCGGCGGTGTCCAATACGACAGGGCCCGGGCGGACGCCCGCCGCAGAAGACTTTGGTGCCGACCTACAACAACGGGTCGAACTCCAATCTCGACTCGGACGGCAAATGCGCCCTTGTATTCATGCCAGTCGAGGCGATGGAAGCGCCGCAGGCGTTGAGTCCCGACAAATCGTGGTCGTGCAACACTGGCAAGAAGAGCTGAAGGCGCGTGTGCCGGTGAAATAAGCGGCGCCGGCCGCGACGCTGACGCCGCCTTCGGAACCGCCGCCTCGGATACGTCCTGATCAACGCCGATCTGGCGGTCCTTGTCTCGAAGGGGTTCAATCTCCGCAGTGACTCTCGCCCGACGCCAGCTTGAGGCGACGGACACCCAGGATCGTCTTGAGCATGGCTGTCAGTTGGTGAAAGCGCCGGTCGTCGGCCTTGAATCTGATCGCGACCACATGCGGGGGTCGGGTCGCGAGTTCGAGTCGCAGGAGACCGGCACTCAACACGGCACGGCTTACCCGGACGTGCCCACACAGCTCGCGTTGGTGGCACTCCACGTAGACACTTCCCCCGTCAGGAGATTCGAACTGGCGCTGAAGCAGAAAGTACGGAGTATCGCCGTCAGTCCCCTCCGGACACCCATCGAACGACACCTGGAAGTACTCATCCCCAGCGCTCGCGACGGACACGTACGGTAACGCCAGCTCAGTGATCACGCCGGAGATCAGCGGACAGGTCGTGCGATACGTGATCGCGTGCCTGAGAACCAGGTCATGGCTGATTACGCGACATCCTTCCGGACGTGTGCCGCCAAGACCTCGTTGATGAGGGTCTGGTAGCCTACGCGTCGGCGGCGCGCTTCCTTGCGGAACTGATCGAGCACACCCGGATCAACACGAATCGCGATGAGCTGGCGAGGTTCATCTCCAAGGGGAGGCCGACCCACGCGCCGCATGACCTTCAGCTGCTCCACCGACGACTCCGAAATGTCAGAGAAGTCAATCTTTCGGCGCGTACGCCGCACGTTCGCGGCGGCTCGCCCGCCGCGCGCTGATAAGTCGGATCGCTTCGCCATCGCCACTTCTCCTGATCGTGTAAGCATGGAAGCGGTGCAGCAGCGTGAAGAGCATTGAGTCGTTGCCGACCTTGTCGGCAAGGGCGGTCACGTTCGGATTGTGCCGATCCCCGTGTGGGTCAAGTCCGCTATCGATGCCTGGACGGCCGCGGCATGCATCCACGAGGGCCGCATCTTCCGCGCGATCAACAAGGCAGGCCGAGTCTGGGGCGACGGGATGTCACCCAGGGTCCTCTGGGATGTCGTGCGAGCGGCGGCCGGCCGTGCCGGCATCGAGAAGCTCGCTCCGCACGACCTGCGGCGCACCTGTGCGCGTCTCTGTCATCTTGCCGGTGGCGAACTTGACCAGATCCAGTTCCTCCTGGGTCATGTCTCTGTACAGACCACCGAGCGCTACCTCGGATGCAAGCAGCGGCTGCGGTATGCCGTGAACGACCATCTCGGAATCGAACCTAGCGCGTGAGCGTCAGGCAGCGGCCGGGGGCGGGCGGAGTATTCGTCCGCCCTTGGCGACTTATAGGGACTCCTATGAGGCCACGGCTCCGACGGGAATGGCGGGTGCCCGTCACTTCGTCGGCACGCGCTCCCTCAGCCCTTCGGACCTGCTCCGCCCTAAACCCTGAAGGAGTGGACTGCCCTACGTCTTCAGAAGCTCAGCCTCACAGACAGTTGTGCCTGCCGTGCCGCGTCGGCGTCTGTAATCGACCCCGCAGTCACCAGCGGATTTTCGACGTTGGCCAGAGCGCCGTACACAGTCCGGCCCGGAAGTCCGAGATTCACCCGATTCAAGGCATTGAACACATCTACGCGGAGTTCAGTGCGCACCGATCCGGCGAGGGGAATTGTCTTCATGAATGACAAATCGACCCGCGAGTAGCCGGGAAGTCGAAAGGCATTTCTTGGTGCATTCCCCAACGTGCCCACCTGTGGAATCGTGAAGGCGCACGGGTCGAACCACAAGTCCGCCGTCCCCACAGGCGTTCCGGCCTTGATGTTTCCGCACCCTCGCGAGACACCCCTCGTGACGTCTGCGGGCCGAACCCCGGGTATGAGATCCGGCCGGTCGATCCCGGCCTGCCCCCCCAGTACCCCACTCCGGGAGCGGTTGGTGGTTAGTCCGGGCGTGAACGGCTGCCCTGACGTGGCCTGCAGGATCGTCGCGACCTGCCACGAGTTGAGAAGAGCCCCGGCGACCGATCCCGGCGTGAATGCATCGGGCAGGCGATACACCAGACTGAACCGGTAGTTGAGCCTGACGTCGTTTGGCGTGGGCGCCCAATCGCGATCTCGGTCGAAAGGATTGTCCCCGGCCTGGCCCTCGGCCCCGCCCGTGTCAGTGTTGGAGAAGGCCGCGTAATCGTCTCTCGCGCTGGCCCATGTCAATGAGTTTTGAAACTGGAGGCCTCGACTCAGCCTCTGATTCAACCTCAGTTGGAGCGAGTTGTACTGGGACTTCGAGTCAGCGACCTTGAGCTCGATGGTGTTCCAGTACGGACTCACGCGCGGTTCCTGTCCAGTCCAGAACGGACGACCGTCCGCCAATGTCTGCGAGGGCTTTCTGGGATTGCCTTCCGCTGTCCTGATGAGATTGACGCCGCGTGAGCCCGCGTAGGCCACCGTCAGCGCCATGTTGGCGATCAACTCCCGCTCGACGGCGACGTTGTAGTGCCACATATTGGGCGCGGCCAGGTTGTAATCGATGATGCGAAGCGCTTGCGGTGTCCCTTCGGCTGGCAATTCGAAGGGTACCGTGAAGGGCGCGTTGTTGACGCGGCTGAGCGACGAGAACGGAGGGGTCCCGGCGACTGCCTGCACAAGCGGCGTCGCCATGTTGCCCAAGTCGTAGAGACGCGCGGCCGCGCCTCTCACGGCGGTCCTGCCGTTCCCTCGTACGTCCCACGCAAATCCCAGGCGCGGGCTGACATTGTCCAGCGTGTTGTTCTTGAACAACGGACCAAGCGTGGCCTCCGGGTCGGTCAGGATGTTTCGGATCGCTGATTCGCGCCCGAACTTCTCCTTGTATCGGGTCTGCGGTTCGTACCGCAGACCCAGATTCAGCGTCAGGCGGTCAGAGACCTTGAAGTCGTTTTGCGCGTAGACGCCGACCGTCGTGAACGTCAACGTCTTGGAATTGAATGAGCCTGGTGACGGT
>JAHFUJ010000355.1 GCA_023265105.1 Acidobacteriota bacterium | reverse complement strand
GTCACGACCGCCGTGCCGGTCTTGAACGGCCAGGCGCCTAGTGAAGTTGCCGCGCGGACGCCTGCCGCTCGGCCGGCAGGGGTTCCACGCACGGTGATCCGCTTCACCCTCAACGGTACCGCGCGGCGCGTCGACGTGGAAGATCGCTGGACGCTGGCGGAGCTGCTGCGCGATCACCTGGGCCTCACCGGCACGAAGATCGGGTGCGATCGTGGCGAGTGCGGCGCGTGCACGGTGCTGCTGGACGGCAAGCCCGTGTACTCGTGCAGCAATCTCGCCGTGTGGATGGACGGCCGATCGGTTGAGACCGTCGAAGGGCTCGCGTCGCGTGGTCAGCTCAGTTCCCTGCAGCGCGCGTTCATCGAGCACGACGCTCCACAGTGTGGATACTGCACGTCGGGTCAACTGATGGCCGCCACCGCGCTGTTGCGGGCCACGCCGCATCCGACCGCTGAAGAGGCGCGCGCGGCGATGACCGGGAATTTGTGCCGCTGCGCGAACTACAACCGGTACGTGGAAGCGGTGGTCGCCGCCGGCGCGGCAGCGCCCCGTCCGTCGACCGGCCGCTCAGGAAGTGGAGGTGGGCGATGAGGCAGCAATCACCGACGCCTGGCACATCGTCGCTGACGCCACTGAAGACGGTCGGTCATCCGACGCCGCGGATCGACGCGGCCGAGCGGGTCTCTGGCAAGGCGACGTACACCCGCGACGTGCACATACCGGGCATGCTGTACGCGAGCGTGCTGCGAAGCCCGCATCCGCATGCGCGCATCCGATCGATCGATGTCTCGAAAGCGAAGGCGCTTGCCGGCGTGAAAGCGGTGCTGACCTACGAGAACTGCACCGTCGTGTGGGGCGCGGGCTCGATCGCCGGCGGCGTGCAATACAACGATGAAATGAAGAAGATCACGAAGCAGCGACGCTACGCGTTCAACAATCCGGTGCGGTTCGTCGGCGAGCCGGTCGCGGCCGTCGCTGCCGTCGATCGCCATGTGGCCGAGGAGGCCCTGCACCTTATCGCCGTGGATTACGAGGTCCTCGGATTCGTGCTCGATCCCGAGGAGGCGCTGAAGCCCGGCGCCGTTCAGATCTGGCCCGAGGGCAATCTCTGCCTGAACAATCGCAACGAAGCGCAACCCACGGGTGTGAAACGCGGCGACGTCGAAGAGGGGTTCCGCGCGGCCGATCGCGTCTTCGAGGATCGCTACAGCACGGCGTTCGTCCACAACGCGCAGATGGAGCCGCGCGCGGCGGTTGCGTTCTGGGAAGGCGACAAGCTGACGGTGTACACGCCGACCGGCGGCATCGCGAATTGCCACCACGACATCGCCCGTGATTTGGGCATACCCGACGAGCGGGTCCGCGTCATCTGTCGATACATGGGCGGCAATTTCGGCAACAAGAATCAGAATCAGGACGCCGATCTGATCGCGGCGATGCTCGCGAAAGAAGCGGGGGCGCCGGTGAAGCTGGAGATGTCGCGCAAGGAAGACTTCATCGGCATGCATGGGCGCTGGCCGACGATCCAGTACTACAAGGTCGGCGTCAAGAACGACGGCACGCTCACGGCGATCCAGTTGCGCGGCTACAGCGGCATGGGTCCGTATCGAAAAAATTCGGGCGCGATGGCAGGCGTCGAGCTGTATCGATCGCCGAACGTCGAGACCGTCATCCATCCGGTGTACACGAACAAGACCGTCTCGGGGAATTTCCGCGGACCGGAATATCCGCAGGGGTTCTTCGGCATCCAGTCGATGATGGACGACGTCGCGTACAAGATGAAGATGGACCCTGTCGACTTCGTGCTGAAGAACATGATCCGTCCGACCGCGGAGGCGTCGTTTACAAACTACAGTCTCGAAGAGTGCATCCGCCGGGGCGCCGAGGCCTTCGACTGGAAGAAACGCTGGCGTCCGCAGCCCGGGTCGGATCCCGGTCCCATCAAGCACGGCGCCGGCATGTCGTTCATGGCATTTCGCGCCGGGCTCGGGCGCAGCAATGCGGTCGTGCAGATCGATGGCAAGGGGCACTACACGGTGTTCGTCGGTGTCACCGACGTCGGCGCCGGCGCGAAAACGACGATGGGCCTGATTGCTGCGGAGGAGCTGGGCGTGCCCCTGTCGCAGGTTGAAGTGGTCTGGGGCGATACGGACCGCTGTCCGTACTCTGTCGGCGAATCCGGCAGCCGGACGACGATCATGACCGGGTATGCGGTCATCGAAGCGGTGCGCGCTCTGAAAAAGCAGATCGTGGAAAAAGGCATGCCGAAGGGGCCCGACGTTCTTACGGCGTCTGCGTCGCCGAATCCGACAGTCGACGGTGGGAAGACGCGCAACGCCTTCGCCGCGCATTTCGTTGAAGTCGAAGTCGATGTCGAGCTCGGCCATGCGCGCGTCTCGAAGTACGTGGCCGTGCACGACAGTGGCCGGCTGATCAACCCGCTGACGGCGACGAGCCAGGTCCAAGGCGCCGCCGTCATGGGCATCGGCATGGCGCTGCACGAAGATCTCGTCTACGACCGCCGGACCGGTCAGCCGCTGACCGCCGGTTATTACTGGGACCGCATTCCGACCCATCGCGACGCGCCCGAGATTGAGGTCATGTTCATCGAGAACGACGACGGATACGGGCCGTATGGCGCAAAGAGCATCGGCGAAGCCGGCAAGATCCTGTCGCCGGCCGCGATCGCCAATGCGGTGTTCAACGCGCTCGGCCGCCGCATGAAGGATCTGCCGATTACCCGCGACAAAATTCTTGGAGCGCTCGCATGAAAGCCTTTGCCCACGCCAACGCTCGGGATCTCAAGCAGGCCGTGACGCTCGCCGAACAGGCCCATCGCGAGGGGCAAGCGGCGTCGTTCGCCGGCGGCGGCAGCGACCTGCTCGCGCTCATGAAGGAGCGCACCGTCGCGCCCGACGTGCTGGTCAGCCTGAAGACGGTCAAGGGCCTCGATCGCGTGACCACGTCAGCCGGCGGAATGGACATCGGCGGGTTGATCACACTCGACGCGCTCAGCAAGCATCCGACCGTTCGAGGCAGGTACGCCGTGCTGGCGGAAGCGGCAGATGGCGTCGCGACACCGCAGATCAGGAACGTCGGCACGCTGGCGGGCAACGTCTGCCAGCGTCCGTGGTGCTGGTATTTCCGGAATGGATTTCCGTGCTTCAAGAATGGAGGGCGGACCTGCTTTTCCGTGACCGGAGAAAACCAGTTCCATGCGATCTTCGGCGGCGGCCCGAGCTACATCGTCCATCCGTCAGACACGGCGCCGGCGCTCGTGGCGCTCGACGCCAAGTTCCGCATCGTCGGGCCGTCGGGCGAGCGCCTCGTACAGGCAGCCGATTTTTTCGTGCTGCCCCGTGACAATGCCGCCCGCGAAAACATCCTCGGTCCCGAGGACGTGCTGGCATCCGTCCAGATCCCTGCGGCGCGTCCCGGAACGCGGAGCACGTATCACAAGATCCTGGATCGCGAGGCGTGGACGCACGCCGTGGTGAGCGCGGCCATCGTGCTCGAGATGGACCGCGACGAGTGCCGGAGCGCGCGGATCGTCCTTGGCGGTGTCGCGCCGATTCCCTGGCGGCTGCCGGAGGTGGAGCGCCTGCTAGCCGGGCAGCGGATCACGCCGGATCTGGCCGCGAAAGCTTCCGACGTGGCGGTGGCCGACGCGCGCCCGCTCGAAAAAAATGCCTACAAGATTCCGCTGACGAAAGGTGTCGTCAGGCGGACGCTCCTGGAGTTGGCGGGTCGAGCGTAGGCGATCATGAACCGTCGCGAGTTTCTTCTGCTCAAGACGGAGCCCCGAGGCCGGGTGGTCGAGCTGTCGTGCGAGCGGCTCTACATGCGGTGTCTCGACACGCAGGTGACCGGCGGGCAGCCGAACGAGCCGGCCGACTGTGCGGAGGCCTCGCCGTGGGGCGGCGAGCCGCCGGCGCGATTTCCCGAGCGGACACCGCAGCACGTGCTCGAGGAACTGGATCGCGAGCTGCGTGAGGTGGAAGTGCTGCGAGTCGTCGACAGCCAGTGGCTGGCCGGTGACCTCCTACGAGATTTCGAGCACCTGATTGCCGTGTTTCGCGCGCGCGGCGGCCGCGTCGAAATCGGCTCGCCCCCTGCCTAAATCGCCACAATTTTTTGAGTCATTACAAGTCATTACGTACTATTTCGTCAGGCGTAGTGTCCGCCTTGAGGCGGACCTCCCACGGTCCGGCTAAAGCCGGACACTACGTACGATTTCGCCAGGCGTAGTGTCCGCCTTGAGGCGGACCTCCCACCGTCCGGCTGAAGCCGGACACTGCGTACTATTTCGCCAGGCGTAGTGTCCGCCTTGAGGCGGACCTCCCACGGTCCGGCTGAAGCCGGACACGACGTACGATTTCGCCAGGCGTAGTGTCCGCCTTGAGGCGGACCTCCCACGGTC
>JAHFUJ010000354.1 GCA_023265105.1 Acidobacteriota bacterium | reverse complement strand
GGGTGTTGAACTGATAGGGCTGGTTTCCTCTCGTCCCCACCGACTTGACGAACGTGCCGCTCTTGTCGTACTTCGCGACCCGCGAGAAGCCATATCCATCAGCGACATAGATGTTGCCTTGCGGATCCCAGGTGATGTCGGTGGGACGGCTGAACGCATACGGTGGATAGGGCGCCATCGGCGGCGGCGTGCCACGCGCCGGTGAGGGCAGCAGACCGTGCGATTCCGGCCGCCGGCCCATCAACATGATCACTTTGCCGTTGGCGTCGAACCGGACGACCATGTTCGTCCCCTCGTCGACGGCCCAGATGGTGTCGTCCTTGTCGACCCGCACGGTGTGCGCGAACGCGAAGCCGTACAGGCCCTTGCCGATCTCGCGCACGAAGTTCCCGGTGGCGTCGAACTTGAAGAGGCGCGACGACTCGCCGTTCCGGTTGAACACAAACACTTCGTTCTTGGAATTTCGCGCCACGCCGACGCTTTCCCCAAGGTAGATGTTCGGGGGCATCTTCAGGAAGTTGGCCACCGAGTCATAGGGAATATCGGGTGCCGTCGCGTAGGCCTTCGCGCGCTCCGGGACCTGAAACCCCTGCGCGAAGAGCGGCCGTGCAGAGAACAGAACCAGCACAACCAAACAGAACCCTAAACATCGCCTCATTGAAGCCTCCTCAAAAATGGGAACTGCGGAAAATGGACATTCCTAGTTTTCGATGTGTGACTGGACAATTTACACCGGCCTGCCTGGCGATTCAAGCGCAAAGTCGCCCCAGACGCCTCGGCTGGGCGGGCGGATCGGGGCGCCGTGCCTCTCTAGGCTGACACGGGCGGACTCCAGGGTCGCGTGAGGAAGGGCCTGCCTCATTCCGGTAAGCAAACCGTTGCAGCCAAGACAGTTACGTGGTGCCGGGGGCGGGTCTCGAACCCCACACGCCCCTTGCGGGACCGAGGATTCTAGGCCGCCCAACGAAATACTTCGTGGCGGTACGAAATGGCGTGAATGGGCGTTTTGTGGCCTATTTTAGTCGATTAGGCATTCGCCCAGTACCCGCTTGTGCCGGCGGTCGCCGACGAACGAGATCTACGTGCGACCATTCCCCATCGGGTACAGGCACTGGGCATGTCCCAGCAGCGGCCGCGACTTGGCCGCGCTGGAGGCGCATTCCTTAGGGGTCGTCCACTTCCAAGCTGGACACCCGTATCGACCAAACCGTCAACGGTGGTTATGCCTTCAGTTCTCGCGGGCACGGCTTTAATATGAATACGATGTCCCTGGGAACGCCAATGCACCGAGCGTGAAGACTGTGACCTCGGTCGCCACAAGATCACTCGTCGGTGTGCTTCTGGCGCTCTGCATTGGCGTCCAGCTTCTCGAGGTGTCCGGTCGATGGGATCAGACGTTTCAGGATGCGAACGATGAAGCGGGCATCGTGGCCGTCGTGCTGTGCGTCGGCGTCGCGCTGGCGATAGCCTGCACGCGACTCGCGCGCACCCGCTTCTTATGCAGCGCCTTCCAGGTCCTCGACGTACGTCTAGGCGACGCGTGTCGCGGAACGCGCGTGTCGACGCCGCTTCTCACCGGCAGTCCGCCTACAACACTCCGAATCTAGATCTCCCGAGCGAACCCTTCCTTGGCGCCCGGCGGCGGACGTTGTGTGGCAACGCAGGCGTTCAAAACCGTCGGGATGTTCGCCCCCTGGCGTGTGGAGAGCCGCATGCGTTTCTTTCTGGTCGGGATGATCTTTTGGGCAAGTGCGGTGAACGCGGCCGCGCAAGATGCGACATTGCGAGTCGAAGTCTCGAGCGACACCGGTCCGATCCGCGATGCCGACATCGTCGTCAACGGCGTGACGTACAAGACCGATGCCCAGGGTCTCTCGGTCATCACCATCGCACCTGGTCACGTCGAGATGGTCGTCGTCAAAGAAGGCTTCGCGCCGACTTCTGCGTCCGTCGATGTGCAAGCCAACCAGCAGCAGCCGGTGGTTATCGAGCTCACACGCGGCGCCTCCGTGGAAGAGCACGTCACCGTGTCCGCGACGCGAACGGATCGGGGACTCGAGGATCAGCCGCTGCGCGTCGAGGTGCTGGACCACGAAGAGATCGACGAAAAGCTCATGATGACGCCGGGCGACGTCGTGATGATGCTGAACGAAATGGGCGGCATGCGCGTGCAGGCGACCTCGCCGTCGCTCGGTGCGGCGAGCGTTCGGATCCAGGGGATGCGCGGGCGCTATACGCGATTCCTCTCCGACGGCCTGCCGCTGTTTGGCGAGCAGGTGTCCCTTGGCTTGATGCAGATTCCCCCACTTGACCTGGGTCGCGTCGAGGTGATCAAAGGCGTCGCGTCCTCCTTGTACGGAGCCGGCGCGATGAGCGGCGTCGTCAACCTCGTCTCAAAGCGCCCTGGCGCGACACCCGAAGGCCAGCTTCTGCTCAACCGATCATCGCGTGGGGCGACCGATGCGGGGTTCTGGTACTCCACGCCGGTGTCGGATCAGTGGGGATTCACCCTGCTCGGGAGCGCCAACGGGCAGCAGCGAATCGACGTGAATGACGATGGCTGGGCCGATCTCCCGAAGTACACGCGCGGCGTCGTACGTCCGCGGTTGTATTGGGATACGCACACCGGGAGCACCCTCTTCGCGACGGCGGGCCTCACCTGGGAAGACCGGATTGGCGGCACGATGCCGGGAGTGGTCTTGCCCGCGGCGGGCCAGTACGTCGAGGCTCTCAAGACACAGCGCTCCGATGTCGGCGTGGCCTTTCAGACGACGTCACCGACCGGCGTCCTGTGGAGCGCCCGCGGGTCATGGTCGGCGCAGCACCAAGATCACACGTTCGGAGAGGTCACCGAACGCGATGATCACGACACCGGTTTCGCCGAGCTGACCGTCCGGCGGGCCATCTCGAAACACACCCTCGTTGCAGGCATCGCCGTGGAGCGCGACAGTTTCCAGCCGATTGACACGCCGGAGTTTGCGTTTACCTTCACGGTCCCAGGTGTATTCGTCCAGGACGATGTGGACCTCACCCGCTGGCTCGCGATCTCGGCGAGCGCACGCGCCGATCGCCATAGCGAGTTCGGCACGTTCGTCAGTCCCCGCGTTGCCGGTCTCCTGCGTCACGGATCGTGGTCAAGCCGTCTGTCGCTCGGCACAGGATTCTTTGCGCCGACCCCCATCACAGAGGAGACGGAAACGGCGGGCCTTTCGCGGTTGAGCGTCATCGGTCCGCTCAAGCCTGAGCGCGGCCGGAGCGCGTCGTTCGACGTGACGCGCGCAACGGGCCCGCTCTCGACGACGCTGACGCTGTTTCATTCGAGCGTCACGGATCCCGTCGAGGTCGAGCGGGCTGATCGGTTTGTCCTCACGAATCTTCCAGAACCGACGACGAGCACCGGGCTCGAAGGACTCGCGGTCTGGAAGACCGAGGACTTTTCGTTCGTGGCGAGCTACGCGTTTGTCCGCTCGCGCGAAACGACGAATGAAGGCCGTGTCGATGTGCCGTTGACACCGCGCCACAGCGTCGGCTTGGACGGTGCATGGGAATGGGCGGGCGTCTGGCGCGTCGGCGCCGAGTGGTACTTCACCGGCGCACAGCGGTTGGAAGCCAATCCCTACCGCGACGAAAGCCAACCGTACAGCGTGTTCGGCCTCCTGGCGACTCGTCAGATCGGGCGTGCGCTGCTGTTCATCAACGGCGAAAATCTGACCGATGTCCGGCAAACCCGATGGAATCCACTTGTACGGCCGACGCGCGGCATCGATGGGCGTTGGACCGCCGACGCGTGGGGGCCGTTGGACGGACGAAACATCAACGCCGGCGTGCGCGTGAAGTTTTGAAATGTTCCGCCAAGCGCCTCTTCAGCGTCCAGGCTGGCGAACATATGATCGATCCCTCAAGCGGCTGGGGCCGATCCGAGTGTTGGAACTACACAGGCGGGGCCAGCAAGCACGGATTGTCGCACCGAGTTCGCGCAAGAAGAATGGCCGTATCTATTGATCGTTGGTGCCGGGGGCGGGTCTCGAACCCACACGCCCCTTGCGGGACCCAGGATTTTAAGTCCTGTGCGTCTGCCAGTTCCGCCACCCCGGCCTGAGGTGCCTAAACGCTACTTCGCACACCGCTTGGCGTCAATTTGCGGGCGGTCCGCCCAAAGAGCCTGTGAAGAAAACCGCTAACCGCCGAGCCGCAGAGCCCGCGGAGAAGACAATCCTGAGAACTCTCGGCGAGCTCTGCGCCCTCTGCGGTAAAACGTCGCATTTTTTCACACGCTCTGAAGGCGGACACGACGAACTGCAGCGAACGATCAATGCACGCTCGTGGCTGAGGACCGCGCGAGGACGCGCCCGATCATCGTCTCGAGCGCGCGTTGCTCGATGTCGAACGGACCGGCGATCGCCGCCCCCAGCGTGATCTCAATCGCGATGACCACGCCGCCGTCCTCGAACGGATTGACGATCCAG
>JAHFUJ010000061.1:11421-19019 GCA_023265105.1 Acidobacteriota bacterium | reverse complement strand
CGTGAACGGCTGCCCCTCGTTCGGGCGCGTCTCGGCGCGGGTCAGCAGCGTCGAGCCGCTGATCGCCGTCAGCGTCCCGCCGTCCTGCGCGCGGACCATCATGCTGATGGCGAACGGGTGCATGGTCTCCGGCGGCGCGAAGGTGAGCGGCGCCGCGCCGGCCGAGACGCGCGCAAAGCCGCCGGCGTTTGGCTTCACCGGCGTCGGCTTGCCCTTCTCGAGCGCCTCGAACAGCGACGGGACGAAGGAGTACAGGAATTCGCGGTGGCCTGATGCCTGCGGATGCTTGTCGTCCCACCCCAGGGCCCAGTGCCCGTTGCCGTCGTCAATGGCGCCAAGGACGTTCACCGTCGGCACGTCCCACGTGGCCTGCTCGATGTTCGCGCGGCGGACGTACTCGTAATCCTGCGGCGTGTAGAGGTCGCGGGTGTAGCAGAGCATCACCACCGGGATGACGTTGTTCTGCCGCGCGCGGTCGACGACGGCCTTGATGCCTTTCAGATACCCGTCATACACCGCGTCCTTCTCTACCTTTGTCTTGGATTCCTGGAGATTTTCATTGCCGAAAGAGAGACCGATCACCACGTAGCTCGGGTTGACCGTCATCAGGTAGCGCACCTTTGGATCGGGTGCGCCTTCCGGCGCGAACCGCGTCATCAGCGTCTTCGTGTTGTCGCCGCCGCGCGATTGATTCAGCACTTCCCATCCGCGCGCCGCCATCATCGCGCGCAGCAGGCCCGTATATCCGTCGCGGGCAAATTCATCGCCGCGGCCGTTCGCGACAGAGGAGCCGAAGACGGCAATGCGGTGCGGATGCAGGCGCGCCGCCTGCCCGTACGCGACGACCTGCACCAGGCTGGCAACTGCAGCGAGCGCCAGCAGGAACCGCCACTTGGACAACGACCGGACGCGTAACATGGCAACCCTCCTTCAAAGTTCGAAGTTCGAAGTTCGAAGTTCGAAGTTACTTCGACCTTCGCCCTTCGAACTTCTAACTTCCGTACCTCGCGTGATCCGCGAGGAGCATTTCTTCGGGCGCCTCCGCCTCGGCGACCGTCTCGCCGTCGAAGACGCGCTTGAGCCGCCGCATGTCGAGCTGGCCGTCCCACTTCGCGACGACGATGGTGGCCAGCCCGTTGCCGATCAGGTTCGTCAGCGAGCGCGCTCCCGACATGAAGCGATCGATTCCGATCAGCAGCGCCAGGCCTGCGACCGGCAGCGCAGGGATGGACGAGAGGGTCGCCGCCAGCGTGATGAAGCCGCTGCCGGTGACGCCCGCCGCGCCCTTCGACGTCAGGAGGAGCACCGCGAGGATGCCGATCTGCTGTCCGAACGTCAGCGGCGTGTTCGTCGCCTGCGCGATGAAGATCGCCGCCATCGACATGTAGATCGAGGTGCCATCGAGGTTGAACGAGTAGCCGGTCGGAATCACCAGTCCGACCACCGGCTTCGCGCAGCCCGCGTGTTCGAGTTTGGCCATCATCCGTGGCAGCACGGTCTCCGAGGACGAGGTGCCCGCGACGATCAACAGTTCTTCCTTGATGTACTTCAGATACTTGAGCAGGCTGACGCCGGACCACCGCGCGATGGCGCCGAGAATCACGAAGATGAAAAAGAGACACGCCCCGACCATCACGAGCATCAGCTCGCCGAGCGACAGGAGGGTCTTGATCCCGAACTGCCCGATCGTGTACGCCATCGCGCCGAACGCGCCGATGGCCGACACGTACATGATGATGCCGACCATCCCGAACAAGCCATGCGTGAACTGATCGATGAGGCCGACGAGCTGTTTGCCTACGCTGCCCATGTGCAGCACTGCGACGCCGAAGAGCACCGAGAAGAACAGCACCTGCAGAATGTCGCCCGTCGCGAACGCGTTGACGATCGTCGTCGGGATGATGTTCATCACGAAGTCGGTGACTGTCAGGTGGGACGCGGTCGAGGTATAGGCGGCAACCGCCGCCGGATCGAGCTGCGCCGCGTTCGCGTTGATTCCGGCGCCGGGCCGCATGACGTTCACGAACACCATGCCGATGACCAGCGCAACCGTCGAGACGACCTCGAAGTAGATCAGCGCGCGCAGGCCGATGCGGCCGACCTGCTTCATGTCTCCCATCTTCGCGATGCCGACGACGACGGTGCCGAAAATGATCGGCGCGATCATCATCCGGATCAGCTTGATGAACGCGTCGCCGAGCGGCTTCATCGCGGCGCCCCTCGCGGGGTACACGTAGCCGAGAGCCACGCCGGCGACGATGCCGACGACGACCTGGAACCACAGGCGCGCATACAAGGGCTGGTCAGCGGCTTTCGACTGTGCGGACATTGCAGACGCCTCCAGAGGGGACGAGGGTGTCGGGAGTATACTGCGCGCCCGCACCACCTCGACTCAAATACCCGGCCGCTCTGCGCGGCCCAGCAAGACCCTTGCGAAATGGACCGGATCTGGGCGATAGTTCTCCGGCTACACCATTAAATTCGGCGTGGGTCGAGGACTGCAGGTCGGGCTCAACGCAGGAGGCGTGAATGAAAATCAGGGCATCAGCCATCGTGGCCTTCGTCGCGTGTGCCGTGCTGACCACCTTTGCACAGGCTCCGCAGGGAGGCCGCGGCGGTGGGCAGCCGGGTGCGGCGCCGCCGCGCCAGGCGCCCTCGACCACTGCCCCGCAGGGCGCGCTCGATGCGAAGAAAGTCATCGAGACCATGCAGGACAACTTCGGGATGCTCCGCGGCATGAACCGCAACGACGCGGTCAATCGCCTCGAGCTCTGGGGCACTCAGGGGACGCGAGTCATCGGTGGCAGGCCGGTGACGTTGACGAACTGGAAGATCAGTCTCAACTACAACATGTCCGGCATGCGCTTCGACTACACGCACGACGGCCAGCGCACCATCGAGGTCGTCTCCGATAAGTACGCCTGGAACGAGGAGACGCCGGGCGGCAAAGCGACGCCGATGCCCGCCGCGCTGGCCGAGCGCCAGTTGCAGATCGTTCTGACTCCGATCGGCTTCGCCAAGGCGGCCAAGGCGAACGAGGCCCTGGCGAAGGTCGCCACCACGGGCGGCGTCACGACGTTGACGTTCCCGGCGGCCGGCGCCACGATTACTGCGACGCTCAACAAGTACATGGAGCCGGACAAGGTCGAGGCGCGGCAGGGAACCACGGTCACCAACGTGACGTATTCCCAATACGGTGACTGGAATGATGACGCAAAGGCGGACGTCTACCTGCCCAAGCGCATCGTCCAGACCCAGGGGGGCACGACGGTCCTGGATCTGACGCTGACGAACACGAACACCTATAATCCGTATGTCATCATGCCGGTGCCGGAAAACGTCAAAACTGCGGCACCCGCCGGCGCGAGAAGCAACTAGGTCTGGTAAACACGTCTGGGGAGAGATGATTATGAAAAAGATGTTCGGTCTGCTGGCCATTGTCGCCCTGTGCCTGGCGGCAAAGCCGGTCGTGGCGCATCATGCGCTGCAGGCGGAATTCGACACCGCGAAGCGTGGAGAGTTCACGGGAACGCTCACGAAGTTCGCCCTGATCAACCCGCATTGCCGCTGGTTCTTCGAGGTGAAGAAGGCCGACGGAACCGTCGCGAAGTGGGAAATCACGGGCGCGGGCCCCGGGGCGCTGCGTGCGAACGGCATGACCCGCCTGTTTGCCTCTGGCCAGACGCTCAAGGTGACCTACGCACCCGCGCGTGACGGCTCGAATACCGGCCGCGTCGTGACCTTCACGTTCCCCGACGGGCGGACCGTGACGATGTATCACGAGGATCCGAACAACCCGAACGATCTCTAATCCCCGCTGGGACACGACTCAAACATCAACCACGAAGGTCGCGAAGACCACGAAGAATTCAAGCTTCGTGACCTTCGCGGCCTTCGTAGTTTTCGCCTCCCTCCGCGTTTCAGACCCGACTGCTCACGGGATACTATTTGGCCGCACTTCTCACCCATTACGTAAAGGACAGCGATGGAAGAGTTCCTGATCAGGCTCCAGGAAAGCGACTTCGGCGTGTGGGTGTCGTCGGCGCCGACGCTCCTGGCGTACCCGACGATTCTCATGCTGCACACGGTCGGTCTCGCGATGGTGGTCGGCCCGGCCTGGGTACTCGACATGAGGCTGCTTGGCTTTGGCGCGCGCATGCCGATCGAGGCGCTGCGCGGCGCATTCCGCATCATGTGGATCGGCTTTGCGATCAATGCGGCGACGGGAATCGCGCTGTTCATCTCGGAAGCCGATGAGAAGGGGCTGAAATGGATCTTCTGGGTCAAGATGGCAAGCATCGCGGTGGCGCTCATCGTCACCAGCCGCCTCAGGCGGGTGGTGTTCGGCGGTGGCAAGGTGACGGAGATGGTGCCGCCACAGGCCAAGATGCTCGCGGTCGCCTCGCTCGCCCTGTGGTTTGTAGCGATCACGTCCGGCCGTCTCATGGCGTACATCAAGTAGGAGTCATCCATGTTTCTGGGATTTGCCAGCTGGCTTCATAAGACGCCGATTTCCCTCGCACTCCAGCACCAGGTCGCGTGGCTGTGGCCGGCGTGCGAGACCCTGCACTTTACCGGGTTGGCGCTGCTGCTCGGCGTCGCGGGGATGTTCGACCTGCGGCTGCTCGGCTTCATGAAGCGGGTGCCGATCAGCGTCGTGAAAGAGTTCATGCCGTGGGCGCTCGCCGGCTTCACGCTCAACCTTCTCACCGGGATCATCTTCATCATCTCCGAGCCGGCGCAGTACTTCGGCAACCCGACGTGGTGGGCGAAGGTGACGTTTCTGATCGTCGCGGCGCTCAACGCGATGATTTTCGAAACCGCGTACGGGCGGCGCGCGGCGGCGATTCCCGCGGGCGAGGACACGCCGATCGCGCTGAAGGTTATCGCGGGCGTCTCGCTGGTGGCGTGGCTCGGCGTGCTGTGGGCGGGCCGCATGCTGCCGTTCCTCGGCGCAGGCGTCGGCGCAGGACTCTGAACGGAGGGGACTAGGGGGGACTATGCATATCCTTGATCTTTTGGTCCCCCCGGTCCCAGAGTCCCCTGAATTCCCCTCGACCCCCTTGCTTTACCCACCGTTCAGCAGTACTTTCTCGACTCAGGGTCTTCAGCGAGGGTCATCACGCATGCGCCAGAAACTCGTTCGATTCGGCATCGCGGTCGCCAGCGCTATGGCGATTTCTCTGGTTACCATTCACGCTGCGCCGCAGTACGACGCCGCGCCGGCACCCGCGCCACAGGCCGCGGGCGCGCAGCAGCAGAACATTCCGACGCCGCGCACCGCCGACGGTCATCCCGACCTCAGCGGCATGTGGGGAGGAGGAGGCGGCGGCGGCGGGGACAAACCGGACGAGAAGGGGAATCTCACCGTCGTGTTCAAGCAGCGTCCCTGCTCGCAGCAACAGCGAGACATCGGCGAATGCGCGCAGGCGGTGAACTTCGAGCGCGACTCGGGCGTGGAGCAGCGCGCCGGCGCGAACATGCCGATGTACAAGGCCGAGTACTGGGAGCGCGTGCAGTATCTCGATCGCAACGGCATCCAGGAAGATCCGGCCTTCCACTGCAAGCCGGCCGGCGTGCCGCGCATGGGACCTCCCGCGAAGCTGGTCCAGACGGCCACCGAGCTGATCATGCTGTATCAGCAGAACAACCTGTTCCGCATCGTCCCGATCGACGGGCGCCCGCATGATCCGATCAAATCGCAGGACACGACCTGGTACGGCGATGCGGTCGGCAAATGGGAAGGCGACACGCTGGTCATCGACATCGTCGGTTTCAACGACGAGAGCTGGCTCGGCTGGCCGGGGTGGCTGCACAGCAACAACATGCATGTGGTGGAGAAGTACACGCGCACTGGCAACACGCTGACGTGGCAGGCCACGGTGGATGACCCCGACGTGTTGACGCAGCCGTTCGTGATGAACCCGCGCACGATCCGGTTGAACCCGAACGCGAAGGCGACGTTCCAGGAGGATCTGCCCTGCGAGGAGCGCGACGCCGTCCACATCGTCACGCACGAACGGGGATAAGTGGAGGCCGGGTCCTTTCGGACCCGGCGTTTGAAGGAGATTCACATGACGTATCGGTCGATCCATTTCGGCGCGGCGCTCGTGATTGCCGCCGCCGTGTCGTTCGCGTCGGTTCATGCGGCGCAGTACGGCGATACCCCGGCGGCGCCCGCAGCGCCGAGGGCGGGGGCGCAGCAGCCGAACGTTCCGACGCCGCGCACCGCCGACGGTCATCCCGACCTCAGCGGCATGTGGAACGGCGGTGGCGGCGGTGGCGGCGGTCAGGGAGGGGTCAAGCCGGACGAGAAGGGCAACATCGTGCAGCTGACGCGCGCGCGTCTCTGCGCCCAGTCACAGATCGACGCCGGCGAGTGCCATCCCGGCGTCAACGCCGAGCGTGACGCGGGGATGAATCAGCGCCCCGCGCACCAGCCGATGTACAAGCCCGAGTACTGGGAGCGCGTGCAGCACCTCGATCGCGAGGGCATCCAGGAGGATCCGGCGTTCCACTGCAAGCCGGCCGGCGTGCCGCGGATGGGCCCGCCCGCAAAGATGGTCCAGACGGCGACCGAGCTGATCATGCTGTATCAGCAGGCCAACTTGTTCCGCATCATCCCGATTGACGGCCGCCCGCATGACCCGATCAAGTCGCAGGACACCACGTGGTACGGCGATGCCGTCGGCAAGTGGGAAGGCGACACGCTGGTCATCGACATCGTCGGATTCAACGACGAAGGATGGCTCGGCTGGCCGGGATGGCTGCACAGCAACAACATGCACGTCGTCGAGAAATACACGCGCAGCGGCAACACGGTGACGTGGACGGCGACGGTCTCCGATCCCGACGTGCTGCTGGAGCCGTTCGAGATGCCGGCGCGCACGCTGCGGCTCAACCCCGATCCGAAAGCGACGTTCATCGAGGATCTGCCGTGCGAGGAGCGTGACGCGGTCCACATCGTCACGCATGAGCGCGGATAGCTGAGAAGTTCGAAGTTCGAAGTTCGAAGTTCGAAGGTCGAAGTTCGAAGGTCGAAGTCTGAAGTTTTCATGTTCCTGGGATTCGCGAGCTGGCTCCATAAGACGCCGATATCGCTCGCCTTGCAGCACCAGGTCGCCTGGCTCTGGCCGGTCTGCGAAACGCTTCACTTTGCGGGGCTCGCGCTGCTGATCGGCGTGGCCGGCATGTTCGACCTGCGGCTGCTCGGCTTCATGAAGCGGGTGCCGATCGGCGTCGTGAAGGAGCTCATGCCGCTGGCACTCGTCGGCTTCACGCTCAACCTTCTGACCGGTCTGATTTTCGTGATCTCGCAGCCGGCGCAGTACTTCGGCAACTACACGTGGTGGCTGAAGGTGACGTTGCTGCTCATCGCCGGCCTCAACGCGCTGATCTTCGAGACGGTGTACGCGGGGCGGGCCGCCTCGATTCCGGCGGGCGACGACACGCCGTTCGCGCTCAAGGCGGTCGCGGCCCTGTCGCTGATTTCGTGGTTTGGCGTGTTGTGGGCAGGCCGCATGCTGCCCTTCATCAAGCTCGGACCCGCCGCGACACTCTAATGAGATCCCTGTACCTCACGCCGCCGGACGCGACAC
>JAHFUJ010000061.1:0-11321 GCA_023265105.1 Acidobacteriota bacterium | reverse complement strand
GAAACAGCGAAAGAGAACGTGCCAATCGTGCGCAAATCATAGCCTCGTCACCGCGGGACGGTGGCATTGATCGAACCGAATGAAGGAGTGCGGCGATGATGAATCTGAGAGCGTTCTCCACACTGCGGTCGATGTTGATCGCGACCGCCATCCTGGTGTGGCCCGCGATCGGGTACGCGCAGGACTCGGTGGTCAACGGCACGGTCACCGATTCGACGGGCGGCGTATTGCCGGGGGTGACGCTGACCGCGCTGCATACCGCGACGGGAAATACCTTTCTCGGAGTCACCGATGAGCGTGGTGTGTACCGTATCCCGGTGCGCGTCGGTGATTATAGCCTCACGGTGGAGTTGCCGGGCTTTGCCAGCGTCACGCGGAACTTGGAACTGCTGCTGGGGCAGACGCTCACGATAAATATCCAGATGAGGGCGGCGGGCGTGCAGGAATCGGTGACGGTGACCGGGGAAGCGCCGCTCATCGAGGCGACGAACTCGACGCTGGCGGGCAACATCGATCCGCTGCAGATGAAATCGCTGCCGACCAACGGCGGGAACTGGCAGGATCTGGCGGTCCTGGCGCCAGGGAACCGGGCCAACGACTCCTCCATTCCCGTCGCGCGGTTCCGCGCCGACTTTCAGCTCAACATGGACGGGCAGCAGGTCACCAACAACGGGCCCGGCGGTGGTACCACTCAAGCCAAATACAGCATTGAGGCGGTGCAGGAGTTCCAGTTCGTCGCGAGCCGTTGGGACGCCTCGCAGGGCCGGTCGAATGGCGTGCTCGTCAACGCGGTGACCAAATCGGGAACCAACGTCCTCGCTGGCGCGGTGTCGGGCCGCTTCCGCACCGACAAGCTCAACGCCGACGACTATGTTCTCGGTCGCCGCGTCGATTACTCGAACACGCAAGGGGCCGCGACGCTCGGCGGGCCGATTGTCAAGAATCGTCTTCATTTCTTCGGTTTCTACGACCGCGAGCGCGAGCCGAACGTCGTCACCTTCACGACCCCGTACCCTCGGTTCAACATGGAACAGGCGGGTACCAATACCGACTATAACGGCGGCCTGCGATTCGATTATCAGATGGGACCGCAAACGCACTTGATGCTGCGCGGCAACATCTGGACCCGGTATGAGCCCAACACGTTTGCGAGCAGCAGTACGTCTCACCCGTCGGCACAGGGCTGGAGGCGGCAACACGCCGATTCGCTCTACGCGACGTTCTCAAAGGCCCTGAGCAATCGGGCACTGAACGAAGTGAAGGGCGGGTATGCCTCGGTCTTCTGGGATGTCGGTTCTCTTGTGAACTGGCCGCAGCATCCGGCGCGCACGGCCGGCATTACTTACGGGACGCCCCGGCTCAATTTCAATGGGTTTTCGATCGGGGTGAGCAATACCAATTGGCCGCAGACCCTGATGCAGGAAGCCTATTCGATTCGGGATGACTTCACCTACTCGGTCAACGCGCACGGCCGTCACGACGTGAAGGCCGGTGGTGAATTCATCAAGCTTCCCATTACCCGCAAGAATTGCCGGCCCTGCATGGGCATCTACGACCTCGCCAACTCGCGGCCGCCGGCCAACATCGAGGATCTGTTTCCGGTGTGGAACGACGTCTCAACCTGGAATCTCAACGCGCTGAATCCGCTGATTCGGAACTACTCGGTCGGCATCGGGAATTTCCGAGGCAAGCTCAACCGGCGGAAATCGATGGCTACGTGGGTGCAGGACGACTGGCAGATTGTCCCGTCGCTCACGCTGAATCTCGGCCTGCGGTATGACCTCGAAACAGAAATGGTCGCGAACAGTTTGGCGATCCCGCCGATTTTGCGGGCCAATCGGCCCGATGACAGGAATAACTGGGGCCCGCGGGTGGGCTTTGCGTGGAGCACGAACGGCCGCACGGTGATCCGCGGCGGCGTCGGCAAGTACTACGGCACGATCATCGACAATATTTCGTCCGCGACGATCTCATCGTCCAAGATTTTTGCGGCGCAGATCACCAACGATGGCCGGCCCGATTTTGCAACCAACCCGTTCAATGGTCCCACGCCGAACTTCGAGAACCTGACGGCTTCCAATCTGTCACAAACGGTGTCCATGGGGATCGCGGATCCGAATACCGTCGTTCCCTACAGCGTGATGTCGTCGATCGGTTTTCAGCGGCAGATTGGGGCCACGATGGCGGTCACCGCCGATCTCAATATGAATTCGGGGCACCAGGAGCGGGCCGCCTATCCGAACGTCAACGTCAGTTACAACCCGGCTACCGGGCTCAACTATCCGTTCACGGACGTCAGCCGACGGCCGATTCCCGGGTGGGGCACGATCATCATGGAGAGCTCGAACGGGCGGTCCAATTATCGCGGGCTCGAGACGGCCTTCACGAAGCGGATGAGCAACCACTACCAGCTGTCGGCCACCTACACGTTCGCCTATCTGAAGGATGGTGACCCGCTACCCTATAACCCCGTTTGCACGTCGAATCTCCCGGCGACCGCCCCAATCGCGGAGCTCCGCCAGCAGTCAACGTGCGTGTTCAAGCAGGTCACGTTCCCGGTCGCGGTGGATCTCGGCGGAGAATACTCGCTGGCGACGAGCGACGAGCGAAACCGGGCGGTGGTGAACGGCATCTGGGACGCCGGCCACGGGTTCTCGGTAAGCGGCCTGTACTTCTACGGGTCGGGCGGTCGCTTTGCCACGACCGCCGGCGGCGACCGGCGCAACCTCGGGGTGGCGGGATTGAGCCGCCTTCGCGCCGATAACACAATCGCCCCGCGCAATAGCTTCGTGGGGAATCCGCTGCATCGGGTAGACACGCGGGTTTCGCGAACGTTCGCGCTCCGGTCCAGCGTGCGGCTCGAGGGTATGTTGGACGTGTTCAACGTGTTCAACCACAAGAACTATGGGGCCTATACCTTGGCCGAAAGCAGCCCGGCTTACGGAACGCCTAACCGCGTCAACCAGATCGCGTATAGTGCTCGTACGGTGCAGTTGGGGTTCCGCCTTGCGTTCTGACCGCGGGGTGTACCCACAGCGCCTGGCTATCAATCAAGAGGTGTTCGCGTGGCCCATCGAATTGTCCGCACACTGACTGTCTCGGGGGCCGTCTGGCTGCTGCTGGTGGCGTCTCCCGTCGCGGCGCAGCGTGGGCAAGGCCAGGCTCCGACGGTACCACCGGCCGGTGGGTGTCCGGGAGAGCCCGTGCCGTTTTACCGCTGCGCGATTGAAAAAGCGAAGACCTACTCTCCGCCCAGTACTCCGTTCGGTCAGCCGGACCTCCAGGGTTACTGGGCGCATGGCCGCCAGAATTTTGACCTCGAGACCCATGGGGAGACGTATGACATGCGGGCGGAGACGACTGCGATTGTCGATCCGGCCGACGGGAAAATTCCATATCTGCCCTGGGCGGCTGCCAAGCGGGACGACCTTCGTAAGCACCGCGCGGATCCTCCGTCACTGGAATATCTGAATCCCAATACCCAGTGTTTTCTCAGGGGCGCGGTACCGCAGACCTACCCGCCGTTTCCACTGCAGATTGTGCAAACGCCGACCCATGTGGTGGTTCTCCAGGAACAGAACCATGCCTCCGAGGTCGTCCCGGTGGATGGACGCCCGCATCTGGGCCCGGACCTGAAACTGTGGATGGGGGACTCGCGTGGCCACTGGGAAGGCAGTACGCTCGTCGTAGAAACAACCAACCTGATCGCCCGCAAGGTTGCTGCCGGCCGCAACTGGCTGGACCAGAACGGGGACTTCTACACTGAGAACGTCCGCCAGGTGCAGCGCTTCATACCGGTCGATGCGGACACGCTCATCTACGAGGCGACCATCATCGACCCCACGGTGTTTACCCAGCCGTGGAAGCTGGCCATGCCGCTCAGGCGCGTGAAGGACAAGGACTTTGAGCTGTTGGAGTTTGCCTGTCACGAAGGGAACAAGGCAGTGGGATTATCGCTCGAGCGTTGAATGCTGTTGTACGTGACGTGTGTCGCATGCGAAAGCGATTTAACTTGAACATGATATGGAGGTCGTCGATGAGAAGGCTATCAACGGCGGTTGTGGGTGTCGCGTTGTTGTGGGCGTCGGTGCCGTTGGCGGCACACCATTCATTTGCGGCAGAATTTGACGAGAACCAGCCGATTTCGTTGCGAGGCACCCTCACCAAGATGGAGTGGACGAATCCGCACGGGTGGCTGCACGTCGATGTGAAGGGCCCGGATGGCAAGGTCGTGAACTGGGCAATCGAAGCAGGCGGACCGAATGCGCTCATCAGACGCGGGCTTCGCCTGACTGATTTTCCGATTGGCAGCGAACTGGTCATCGAGGGATATCGCGCCAAGAATGGCTCGCCGACAGCGAACGGCAAGACCGTCAAGTTTGCTGACGGTCGGAATTTCTTCCTGGGTGCGGGTGATCCGGATAATAAAGCCGCGTATTAGGCGGCTCTGTTGATAGAGGAGGCTCTCGATCATGCGACTTCGAACCTACGGCCTCGCCATCGCGTTGCTCCTCGGGGCCATGCCGGCACTGGCCCATCATGCGTTGCAGGCTGAATTTGACACGACCAAACGCGTCGAATTCACCGGCGTTCTCACGCGGTTCGCGCTCATCAATCCGCACACGCGGTGGTTCTTCGATGTCAAGAAGCCGGACGGCACGATCGACAAGTGGGAAGTGTCAGCCGCCGGCGCCGGTCCCATCCGGCAGGCCGGCCTGGCTCGGGCCTTCAAGGTCGGGGACACGTACAAGGTCAGCGCCGCCCCGGCGCGCAATGGGTCACACAGCGGCCGGGTGGTCGATTTCAAATTTCCGGATGGTCGGGTCATCCTGCTGTATCACGAGAATCCTGATAACCCCAACGATCTCTGAGCGGCGAATCCGGGTTGTCGATTCGCGATAGCTGGCAAAGAGTTCTCGGCTGCGGCATCAATGGCATGTCGCAGCCGATTCATCGTTTCTGCCAGCGTCGGTAGAAGCCCTACTCAACCTCTTTGCGGGAGAGACGATCAGTATGTGTACGAAAGCGTTTACCATGGCGGCCGCTGCGACTCTGATAGGGCTTACCGGCGGTGTACAGATTCCATTGAGTGCGCAGGCGACGGTGCCGAGATCAGCGGCGAAAGAGACCATGACGCCGGGAGGAGACCTCAAGTCCGTTCTCTATTTTTGGGCCAACCACATGGGCATGCTCCGTGGCGTCCAGGAAAATGACTCGATTGGCACCCTCGATTACGTCGGCACAGGAACGATCAACGTCAACGGCCAGCCATGCAGGCTGACCAAGTACCACGCCACGATTAACTACCAGGTGTCAGGGATGCGGGTCGATGTTGCCTGCACCCTTCCGAACGGCCAGACCCATCAGGAGATTCTGGTCATAAGCGGCCAGTACGCATGGAATGAAGTTGGAGGACCCGGTGCGGGACTCGTTCCCGGCACAGGTAACGCAACCCCCGCCAAGGACGCGTACAACGAGCGGGCGATCCGCCTCTGGAGCGGCCCCCAAGGCGCGGTGAAGGCGGCCGTGATGGGCGGTGAGAATACGAAGATCGGCGTCGAAGCTGGAAAAACCACCGTCATTTTTCCGATCCCGGGTGTGTCCGGAGCGATAGCGAAAGCAACGCTCCTTGGCGGCCCGATCAACGGTCTGTGCACCAGGAATTGTGCCGAACGGGTCGAGGTGCGGCAGGGCGATGTCGTGACGGAGTTCAGCTACTCGAACTACGCTGACTACAACGATCCCGAGGAACAGCTGGATGCCTTTTTCCCTGGCCGCATCATTGAGAAGCGGGGCCCGCTGACCGTGCTCGACCTCACGGTGACCAGAACGCAGACCGCGAATATGTATATTGTGGTGCCTGTACCGCCAAGTGTGCGGAACGCCGGACCCGCGGCACCCCAGAAGTGATTCAAGAGTGGCGATAGAGCGAACACAAGCATCCGCGTGAGCGGAAATCCTGGTGTGAGAAGAGAGGGGAAGAAGCGATGACGTGTCGATTTGTTCGTTACACCCTGATAACGGCAGCAGCCGTGGTGGCTGGGTTGACGCTCACCCGGTCGGCCGAAGCCCAATCTGCGGCTCCGGCGCGAGGCGCCGCACCGCAGAACCAGACCGCGCCGGTACCCACACCACGCACACCGGACGGAAAGCCCGACCTGAGCGGATTCTGGGGTGGCGCTGGTGGTGGCGGCGAGGATGGCGGAGCGCAGGTGGACGAAAAGGGCAATCTCGTGGTGCTCAATAAATCCCGCGGGTGTCATCCAGGCATGAAAATCTGTACCGCGCCCGTGAACCAGTCGAACGACAGCACGTTTGTCGACCGGTTTGATGCGAACAGACCGATATACAAGCCCGAGTACTGGGCCAAGGTGCAGGAGCTCGATTTCAATTCGAATACGGTGGCGCCGTATTTCAAGTGTCAGCCGGCCGGCGTGCCCCGCATGGGAGCGCCGACGAAGATCCTGCAGACGGCAAATGAGGTGGTCTTCCTGTATGTGCAGCAGGGCGCCTCGCCCACCGACTTCCGCATCATCCCGACGGACGGCCGTCCGCACGATCCGATCAAGGCTCAGGATCTTTTGTTTTACGGGCACGCGGTCGGCAAGTGGGAAGGCGATACGTTGGTCGTCGACGCCGTTGGCTTCAACGACCTCACCTGGCTCGGCCAGGGGGGTTACTTCCACAGCGACCAGATGCGCGTGATTGAGAAGTTCCGCCGCGATGGGAACACACTCCACTATCAGGCGACAGTGATCGATCCGGAAGTGCTCGTCGAGCCGTGGGTGATGAACGAGCGCGTGTTGAGGCTGAATGCCAACAAGAACGCAACCATCGCTGAACAGAATCCCTGCGAGGAGCACGATCTCGGCAACCTGGTCGGCCGCATCCGCCACTGATTCTGGCAAGCGTTCCAATGTGACACTCCGGCCCCCGCTTGGGGGTCGGAGCCACCAACTGACGATCCTGCCTACTTCGCGCGCCCTTTATATCCCTGTGAAAGCATCCTGATCTTCCACGCGGCACCACGACCGACGAGGTAGAGCGTCTTCTTGTCCGGCCCGGCGAACGCCAGATTGTTGATAACGCGGCCGGCGGGCATCGTGCCGAGGTGCCGACCTTGCGGGCTGTAGACCTGGATGCCATTGCACCCGGAGTTATACAGGCGTCCTTCAGTATCGACCGCGAGCCCGTCGGCGCAGCTGGTGACGCTGAATTGCAGGCCGGGCCCGGTGTCTCCGAACTCGGAGTATGGGTTGAGCTGGTCGTATTTGGCGAAGTTGCGCCGGTTCGTGACCGACCCGTCAGGCTGCACGTCATAGGCGAGGATGTATTCGCCTCGAGAGTCGTTTACGTACAGGATCTTCTCGTCAGGGCTCAGCATGATGCCGTTGGGACGCGTGATCTTCTCAGCAACCAACGTCATACCTTTCCCGTCTGGCAGGATGTACCCGATGGTCCCTGGCCCGGGCTGGGTGAAATACACGCCACCCTTCTTGTCGACGACCAGGTCATTCGCGCCCTCGAAGCCCGGACTCTTCCTGTCGACGAGCGTCGTCTCGGCACCCTTGGGATAGACCACGTAGATCCCTTGCTTGCCCTCTGCATTATTGTTCGCGATCATCCGGCCCTTCTGGTCGAACCCGAGACCGCTCGACTGAATGTTGTCGACGAAGGTGGAGAGGTTGCCGTCCTTGTCGATACGCGTGAGTCGCCTCGCGCCCCCTTCCGTAAAGACGATGCTGCCATCGGGCATGCCGACCGGGCCTTCGGTTCCGTTGAGTTTGTCCGTGATGAGCTCGACTCTGGTTCCGGCTGCCACGACCCCCGGAATATTCGGGGTGTAGGTGTCAAAGGCCGGTGCCACATAGGGCGGCGGCGGCTGGTTGCCGCGCCCTTGAGCGAGCACCGACGCGGCACAAAGCAATGCGCACCCTATGACCGTGAATGCTGCGTTCCGTTTCATATACATGCCCCCTCGCGAAGGTACGCGCAACGAAATGGTAGCACTGGACGGGTTCAAGACTTGACATCGATATTGGCGTCGACTACGGTCGCATTCGTCAATCAGGTCATGGGGATCACCGGGTGAGTCGGGCGCCGGCGAAAGTGGTTCACGGCATTCGAAGAGGCGCGGTCAAGAAGAGGGGGGCGACGTGAGAAATCGTTTTGTAGGCGCGATGATTGCGGCCGTGCTGGCGTTGGTCATCGTATGGCTCACGACGAGCCCGGCGTCTGCTCAGGCAGGTGGTGCGGCAGCTCAGACACGTGCGGGAGCGCAGACTGGAGCGCTGCCACGCATGGCAGACGGCAAGCCGGACTTCTCAGGGATTTGGCAGGTGATGAACTCGGCGGCGTCCAACCTTCAGGATCACCCCGCGGAAAAGGGGATCCCCGGGGGCCAGAGTGTCGTGGAGGGGGAGATCCCATATCTCGCCTCGGCGCTGGCGAAAAAGAACGAGAACTACAGGAATCGTTTGACGGCTGATTCGGTCGCGAAGTGTTATGCGCCCGGCGTGCCTCGGATCACGTATATGCCTTTCCCTTTTCACATTCTTCAGACCCCGACCTACATGGCGTTTCTTTACGAATACGACCACTGGGTGCGTCATGTGTACATCAACAGCAAGCATCCGGCGGGGCCTATCGAGTGGTGGATGGGAGACTCGCGCGCGCAGTGGGACGGGGATACGTTGGTTGTCGACGTGACCTATTTCAATGACGAGACGTGGTTTGACCACGCTGGCAACTACCACAGTACTGCCTTACACCTGGTTGAGCGCTATTCATTCATCGATCGCGACCACCTCAACTATGAGGTGACGGTCGAGGACCCGAAGGTCTTTTCCAGACCCTGGAAGATGAGCATGCCTATCTACCGTCGTCTTGAAAAGAACATCCAAGTTCTGGATTACGAGTGCCACTCGTTCGAATGAGCGGCAATGAATAGCGAGATCCTACTCATGGAAGCTTCACGGGAGACGAATATGTTCAAGAAAAGTGTGATGGCCGTCATGATCGTGATACTGATGTCTCTGGGACTGGCGGCGCAGGATGCCGCCACCGTCATCAGCGCGGCGTCGAAAGCGATGGGCGCCGACACGCTGAAAACGGTCCAGTTTTCGGGAAGCGGCGCGGATTTCGCGCTGGGGCAGAACGCGAATCCGAACCTGCCTTGGCCGAGATTCATCAACAAGACCTACACGCGCACGATTGACTTCGACGTTCCAGCGTCGCGCGTGGAGCGGATCCGGATGCAGGGGGAGATTCCCCTTCGCGGCGGCGGCAATCAGCCGCTGCGTGGCGAAGTGCCCCAGAACCAGATCGTCATCGTCAACGCCAACACGCCGTGGGACCAGCAGCTGGACATCTGGATGACGCCGTACGGATTCCTCAGGGCGGCGAAGGCCAACAACGCCACGGTCAGGCCCCAGATGGTGGGCGACAAGAAATACAACGTCGTGTCGTTCAGGGGCCAGAACAAGGCGATGGTCAACGGCTACATCAACGACCAGAACCTGATCGAGCGGGTCGAGACGCTCGTCGACAATCCGATGCTGGGAGACATGCCGGTCGAGTGGAACTATTTTCTCTACAGAGATTTTGGTGACCTCAAGTTTCCGACCGGGATCGAACAGAAGCAGGGTGGGTACCCGACTCTCGAGCTGACCATCACCGATGTCAAGCCCAACGCTCCGGCAGATATCAGACCTGCGGGAGGCGGCGGTGGCGGGGCGCCGGCTGCCGCGCTGCCGTCAGAAAAACTTGCGGACGGCGTGTACCTGCTCAAGGCCGCCTATGCGAGTCTCGCGGTCGACTTCAAGGATTACATCGTGGTGATTGAAGCGCCGATGAGCGAAGAGCGCGGTGTCGCAGTCATCGCGGAAGCGAAGAGGCTGATCCCGAACAAGCCGATTCGGTACGTGGTGAACACTCACACCCACTTCGATCATTCGAGCGGTCTCCGGCCGTTCGCGGCCGAGGGGGCGACCGTGATCACGCAGGAAGTCAACAGGCCGTTCCTCGAGAAGGTGTTCACGCTGCCGCACACGCTCAACCCGGACACCCTCTCGGCGGCGAAGAAGACGGCCAGGTTCGAGACGATGACCGACAAGAAAGTTCTGACCGACGGGAATCACGTGATCGAGCTCTATCGCCAGCAGGGCACCGCGCATCACGACGGGATCATCTTTGCCTACCTGCCGAAGGAAAAGATCCTGATGGAAGGGGACGGCTACAACGCGAATGTTCCGGCCAATTCGCCGACACCGAATCCCGTCGGTCCGTATACCCTGAGTTTGGTAGAAAACATCAGGCGCTTGAACCTCGACGCCGACAGGATCGTCTCGATCCACATGCCACCGGACGACCGGAAGGTGACCATGCAGGAAGTGTTGAAGGCCGTCGGACAGGCGAATTCGACGAATTAACCCCGGAGGTCACTTGGGTTGACAATTTCCGGCGGGGCCCCTCCCGGCCACACAAGTGCGCGGATCGAAGCTCCAGTCCCGCCGGGAAATTGTCAACCCAAGTGAGCTCCGCGTATAGATCGGGCGGGGAAGCCCGCGTTCCTTCTCCACTCGTTGCTCATTCCAGAAAAGGGGATCGTGATGCGAAGTCTTGTGGCAATCCTGTCGCTGGTTATCATTGCAGCCGTCGCGCCACATCGCATGTGGGCGCAGGGGCAGCCTGCCGGTCAGCCACCGGCCCCGAGGCCGATGGGCATTGATTCCGCTACCGCGAAGAGGATGGTGGCTGCGGCCGAGGCCCAAGCCATCGCCCAGAAAGCGCACGGGGCTATCGCCATCGTGGATGCGGTGAATGGTGATCTGGTGGCTTTCCTGCGTATGGACGGGGCGACGCAGGTGGCGGTGGTCAGCGCGGAGGGCAAGGCTCGGGCCGCGCTGCTGTTCGGAGTGTCGACGAAAGTGGTGTCGGATTCCATCAAGGCCGGCAAACCTGTTCCCCTGTTGATCACGACCCCGGCCATTGCCGGCGGCATCTGGGGGCGGATGGTCAACGTGAGCACGAACGAGGGCGGCATGCTCATTCGGAAAGACGGGAAGATCATCGGGGCCATCGGCGTCGGCGGCGGAGGCGGTGGGGAGTTGGACGAAAGAGTAGCTCTGGCAGGCCTCAACGCGCTATCGGCGAAATAGATAGTTCATCACGGGCTAATTCAAGTTCTGCTTCAGGAACGCGATCGCCCTGGGCCATGTCGCAACGGCTTCAGTAAGACTTACAGGAAGTAGAAAGTTCAAAGTTCAAAGTTCAAAGTTGGAAAGTAAGTCCGAAGTACGCCAGTCGCACTTCGAACTTAC
>JAHFUJ010000353.1 GCA_023265105.1 Acidobacteriota bacterium | reverse complement strand
TAGTGCCTCGCCGCGGAAATCTTCTCATCTCGAATCTCTTTTCGAAACCTGAGCGGCCGCCTCGGGACGCGTGTTACGGCAACGCGTGAAACTCATTCTCAAAGGCGTAGCATTCGTATTCCAAGACTTGAACATTTTTTTCCTGACGACGATAGAGGGGCATGCTCATCTTCCAGGGTCTTGTAAACACCTTCGGATCCTCGATCGTGACGTCGTACGTCATGTGGTCGGGGCCGGTCGGTGTGTAGCGTTCGACCACATGCAAGGCGTCGCTATGGAAATTCCCGGACCGGTCAAACCACGTCTCGTCGTTGAAATGGATGAGGTCGACGACCAGCGTGTCCCCCTCCCATCGGCCGCGCGAGTCTCCCAACCACCAATCGATATGGCCCGCCGGATGCTGAGCTCCATTCGTGAAGATGTAGCGAACGGCATGGACGTACTCGTAGAGGATCGCGACCTGCTCGGGGGCTTGAACGATCTGAAACGGATAGGGCATATACGTGATGCGTGGCACACCGGGCAGGTAACACTTGGCTTCCGGGTCGGCGGTCATGCGCTTTTCGAAGTTCTCCTTCTTTTTCGCCAACGCCCACGGCTGGTACGGGATGTCATTGCCCTCGACCACCCCCTGCCCCGCAGGAACTCCCATCCGCGCCTGATGGTCCTGAATGTCCCACGCGGCCGTGTTGAGGACCTGCCACACGCCCTGCAAGTCGGGCTTGCCGTCCGGTGTCCGTGGTGGAGAATACTCCTGAGCCCTGGCCGCTCGGATCTGACCAGCGGCCGGTGTCGGCGCGAGCGAGAACACGGCCACCAGCGTCCCCGTCGCCATCGTGAGATCGACGAGTCGACTTTTCATCTGGTGCGTCACCGGCTTCGATCCCGAGATTTTCTTGGTTGTGACTCGCCCGACGGTACACCCAGCATCATTCGATGTCAACGACGGTTGACAGTCTCGACGGTTGACAGTCTCGTTGTTCTGACCCAGACTGAGACTCACACAGTTGGAGGTACGCATGTCACACCGGCTGCCTCGTCGCCTCGGTCTCGCCACGATCTGCCTCTCCGTTCTCGCCGGCGGTCACACCCTGCGGTCACAGAGCGCCGAGCTGAAGGACCTCGCCAGAAAATCGCTGGCCCAGATCGACGGAGAGCTCCGGGTTCCCGGGTTGCAGAAAGACGTCCAGGTGATTCGCGATACGTGGGGCGTGCCTCATATCTACGCCCAGAACGTGGACGATCTGTTCTTCGCTCAAGGCTACGTGACGGCGCAGGATCGGCTCTGGCAGATGGAGTGGTGGCGCCGCGCCAACGAAGGGCGGCTGGCGGAAATTCTTGGCCCGAAAGCGGTCGAGACGGATCGCTCGGCGCGTCTTCTCAAGTATCGCGGTCCGACGGATGACAGCGAATGGAAGAGCTACCATCCAGACGGAAAGCGGATCATCACGGCGTACGCGAACGGCATCAACGCGTTCATCACCCAGAACGCCGACAATCTTCCGGTTGAATTCAAGCTCACAGGCATTCGGCCCGACCCGTGGACGGCCGCGACGGTCGTGCTGCGGGAGGTGTCCGGGATCCCGCCCGTGCCCGGATGGGCCGGCTTCGGCGACGCCGTGCAGGAGCTCCGGTTGGCCCGAAACGTCGCGCAATTGGGCGTCGAGGAAGCCAACCGGCGGAATGCGCCGGATCCCTGGGACGATCTGAAGACGCCAGACGGCCTCGACGTGTCGATCATCAGTGACGACATCCTGACGAGCATCGCGCCCAAGGCGCCGCCGCGCCCGGACATCCTGCCGCAGTATCGGCCGTTCGTGCGCCAGACCGCGTCGCTCGTTCCCGAACACATTGAAGGGGCGGGAAGCAACAACTGGGTGGTCAGCGGCGCCATGACGACGACGGGACGGCCGATGGTGATGAACGATCCGCATCGCGAGGTGCTGCATCCGTCGCTGCGCTACAACATCCATCTGAACGCGCCCGGCTGGAACGTGGTCGGTTCGGGCGAGCCTCCCTTCATCGGCGTCGCGCTCGGCCACAACGAGCGCCTCGCCTGGGGCCTGACGATCGTGGGGACCGATCAGCAGGACGTCTTCGTCGAAGAGACCAACCCGGCCAATCCGGCCGAGGTGAAGTACAACGGCGCGTGGGAGCCGCTGCGGACGGTGCGCGAAGAGATCAAGGTCAAGGGGGAAGCGTCGCGGATGGTGGAGTTGGAGTTCAGTCGTCACGGCCCCATCTTCTACCAGGACAAGGCGCACCACCGCGCGTACGCGTTGAAATCGGTGCTGAACGAGCCGGGGACGGCGTTCTACATGGGATCGCTCCGCATTGCGCAGGCGCAGAACTGCCGCGAGTTCCTCGAGGCCGCTCTGTACTGGAAGGCGCCGTCGCACAATTTGATCTGCGGCGATGTCGACGGCAACATCGCCTGGCAGCCCTCGGCGTTGACGCCGATCCGCAAAGGCTGGCTCGGCCGGCTGCCGGTGCCGGGCACCGGCCAGTACGAGTGGCAAGGGTTCCGCAAAGATCTGCCGCGCGAGCTCAACCCGCCTCGCGGGTTCATTGCCACGGCGAACGACAACATCAATCCGAAGGGGTACTGGCCCCCGTTGATGTTCAAGACGACCAACAACCTCGAGTTTTCGCGCATCACGCGACTCCGGCAGCTGCTCGTGCCCGGCAAGAAATACTCGATCGAGGATCAGCAGCGTTTCCAGCACGACTCCTACTCGCTGCGCGCCGCCGCCGACAAGCCGGCGTTCCGCGGCTGGGCGGCCAAGAGCCAGGACGTCGAGCAGGCAAGGACAATGCTGAGCAACTGGGACAGCTATCTCAGGAAGGACAGCGCGGAGGCCGCCCTCTACCAGACGTGGCGCAGCGTAGCGGATCGGAAGGCGCTTGATGACAAGACGCCGGCAGCCGAACGCCTCCCGCTCGTCGAAGCGGGCCTGCAGAAGGCCGTCGAGCAGCTCACGAAGACCCAGGGCGCCGATTGGAAACAGTGGCGTTGGGGTCGCATGCATATGCAAGCGTTCCGACATTCGTTGGCCTCGGAGTTCGATCTGCCGACTGTCGAACGCTCGGGTGGCGCCGGAGACGTGGAGGCGGATGGCGCGACCTATCGCCAGATTCTCGACGTCGGCGATTGGGATCGGTCGTTGACCGTCAACACACCCGGCGCGTCCGGCCAGCCGGAGAGCCCGTTCTATGGCAACTGGCTGCCCTTCTGGGCCGAGAACCGGTACTTCCCCATGGTCTACGGCCGCCAGGCGGTCGACGAGAAGGCCGCGCACCGGCTGAAGCTCACGCCTGGTCCGCGGCCATCGGCACAGTGACAGCGCGCGGCGGCGGCAACGGTTTCAACAACCCAGCCGTGAAACCGACGTTGGCCACGAAGACACGAAAGCACTTCCTGTTTTCGTGGTTGCATTTCATCTGTCTGCATCCGACCGCGCTGGCCGCGCTGTTGTTGTGTTTGGGCTCGACAAGCCGCGTCGAGGCGCAGTCGGCGAACGCCTTCCGGGCCGGCGCTCCTGTCCTCGCCATCGACGCGCCGCCGGCGCCGGTCCCGCCGGCCGTCATCACGAGAGACGATGCGGGACACGCGACGGTGCGCGCGAACCGTCTGGAAGAGCCGCTCCGTCTCGACGGCCGCCTCGACGAGAACGTCTACCAAACGATCCTGCCGGTCAACGGTTTCATTCAATCAGATCCGCGCGAGGGGCAGCCGGCCACTGACAAAACCGACGTCTGGATCTTTTTCGACGATCGGAACATCTACGTCGGAATCCGCTGCTGGGACAGTCAGCCGGATCGGATCATTGCCAACGAGATGCGGCGGGATAACCAAAACATCTTCCAAAATGACAACGTGACGACCGCGTTCGACACGTTCTACGATCACCGAAGCGGCTTCTTCTTCCAAACCAACGCGCTCGGGGGCATGCGCGATGGGCTCGTCACCAACGAGTCGCCCAACTTCGACTGGAACACGGTGTGGGACGCGAGAAGCAGCCGATTCAGCCAGGGCTGGACGACGGAGATGGTCATTCCGTTCAAGTCGCTGCGCTACAGGGAAGGTCCCGGACAGATTTGGGGCGTCAACGTCCGCCGCAGCCAGCGCTGGAGGAACGAGACGACGAACCTCACTCGCATCCCAGCGTCGGGCGGCCAAGCCGGCGTCTTCAGGCTCTCGTTGGCGGCGGCCCTGGTCGGCATCGAGCCTCCGTCGAAGTCCAGCAATCTCGAGTTCAAGCCGTACGCGATTTCGCAGGTCACCACCAACCGGGATGCGCAGCCCCTGACCTCGGACAATCGCGATTGGTGCAAGGCCGGCTCAGGGTCACTGCGCCGTCAGTGCGATTTCGGCTTCGACGCCAAGTATGGGCTGACGCGAAGCCTGATCGCGGACTTCACCTACAACACCGACTTCGCGCAAGTCGAAGCCGACGACCAGCAGGTGAACCTGACGCGGTTCAACCTCTTGTTTCCGGAAAAGCGCGAGTTCT
>JAHFUJ010000352.1 GCA_023265105.1 Acidobacteriota bacterium | reverse complement strand
CTAGATTCGTGTGCCGACAGGGTTCCTTGCAAGCCTCCCCATCGTGTGATATTCATCTGGTTTCCTGTTGTGTGATCTAAGCAGTCAGACGAGGAGGTGTGCGATGGCTCTTCAGATTGGCGATCTGGCTCCCGATTTCGAGGCCGAAACGACCGAGGGGCGTATCAGTTTCCATGAGTGGCTGGGCAACTCCTGGGGCGTGCTGTTCTCGCATCCGAAGGACTTCACCCCGGTGTGCACGACCGAGCTCGGGTACATGGCCAAGCTCAAGCCCGAGTTCGACAAGCGGAACACCAAGATCATCGGGCTCAGCGTCGACCCAGTGGACAACCACACGAGGTGGTCGAACGACATCAAGGAAACGCAAGGGCAGGCGCCGAACTATCCGATGATCGGCGACACGGACCTGAAGATCTCCAAGCTGTATGGCATGCTGCCGGCCAGCCTGGAGGGCACCTACGATGGACGAACTGCCGCAGACAATCAGACGGTGCGCAACGTCTTCGTCGTCGGCCCCGACAAAAAGATCAAGCTCGTCATTGTCTATCCGATGACGACCGGGCGAAATTTCGACGAGGTGTTGCGGGTGATCGACTCGCTGCAGCTGACGGCGAAGTACAAGGTCGCGACGCCGGTCAACTGGAAGCAGGGCGAGGATGTGATCATCGTCGCCTCCGTGTCGGACGACGACGCGAAGAAGACCTACCCACAGGGCTGGAAGGCGCCCCGGCCGTATCTCCGGATCGTCCCGCAGCCCAGACCGTAGAACCGGTTTCAAAACCCGTGGCGTCCGCCTTCCCGCCGTCGCCCGGCTTCGGCGTGGCTCGCCGGAGCGCAACGCGCGAAGGCGGCAGGCGGACCTCTGTTGGTCCGGCTAAAGCCGGACACCACGTGGAGTTCTGAAACCACGTGGGGTTTTGAAACCGGCCACAGAGTCGTGGAAGGAGAGCGCGTGGCGATCGTCGCCGGAAGGCCCGTGGTCGATCTGCCCGCCGCTCTCCACGGTCATTTTGGCCACACGTCCTTTCGCCCCGGCCAGGAGGATCTCGTCCGGGCCGTGCTCGATGGTCGCGATGTGCTGGCCGTGATGCCGACCGGATCCGGCAAGTCTCTCGGCTTCCAGTTGCCCGCGCTCCTGCTCCCCGGCACGACGCTGGTTGTGTCGCCGCTCATCTCATTGATGAAAGACCAGGTGGACGAGTTGAATCGTCGCGGGATCCGCGCGGCTGCGATTCACTCGATGATCGCGAGCGACGCGCGTCGAGAGACGCTGAGTTCAGCGCGCCGCGGCGAGATCCGCCTGCTGTATGTCGCGCCCGAGCGGTTCGCGTCGGATCACTTCGTTCGAGTGCTCCGCGATCTGCCCGTGGCGAGATTCGTCGTCGACGAAGCGCACTGCGTGTCGGAGTGGGGGCACGACTTCAGACCTGACTACCGGCGTCTGAAGACCGCCGCGGCAGAGTGTCGCCGCAGCGACGGTCAACCAGGCCGACCGCCTGTCGCGGGGTTCACGGCCACCGCCACGCCCGAAGTCCGCGACGACATCGTCGACCTTCTTGGCTTGGCGGAGCCACAGGTCGTCGTGGCCGGATTCGACCGTCCCAACATCGACCTGCGCGTGCGTCCCGTCGCCGGCGAGCTGGAGAAGCAGCGGCTTCTCGCCGGACTGGTCGGCGATCGGCGAGCGCTCGTGTACGCGGCGACCCGGCGGAACGCCGAGACCGCCGCCGAAACGCTGCAATCCGCCGGTCTTGCCGCTGCGGCCTACCACGCCGGACTCGCCGACGCGGAACGCACGCGCGTCCAGGACGGGTTTGCGTCCGGCTCGCTGCGCGTCGTATGCGCGACGAACGCGTTCGGCATGGGCATCGATCGGCCGGACGTCGAGTCGGTGATTCACTTCGATATTCCAGGCTCACTCGAGGCGTATTACCAGGAAATTGGCCGCGCCGGCAGAGACGGCCGACCAGCAATCGCGACGCTGCTCTGGAACTACGCCGACGTGAAGACGCGGGAGTTTCTCATCGATCGTGGCCGAGAGGACCTGCCCGGCCGGCCGTCGGTCCCCCTCGATCCGGCCGAAGTCGCCCGGCGGAAAGAGATCGAGCACAAGAAGCTGCGACGCATGGTGGCGTACGCGGACAGCGCCGGCTGTCTGCGAGCGACGATCCTGCGCTATTTCGGCGACCCTGCGGCGCGAGAGCCGTGCGGGGCGTGCGGGAATTGCGAACGCCGCGTGCCGCTCGACGACGCTGGGTGTTTGCTCGTCCGGAAGATCCTCTCAGGTATCGCACGGGCCGGCGAACGGTACGGCCGGCGCAGAATTGCCGCCATGCTCGTTGGCAACGTGGACGATCTGCCGGAACCATTGACGCGGTTGTCCACGACCGGTTTGTTGCGGGACGAGAATCCGCGGACCATCGAGCGGTGGATCGACGCGGCGTCCGCGGCCGGGTTGATTCGAGTCTCCGATGACCAGTACCGCACGCTCAGCCTGACGCCGCTCGGCCGAAACGTCATGGCCGGACGTGTGACGGACGATGTGCGGATGGCCGTCCCGGTGACTCGTCAGCCATTGTCGGTTCGGCGAGCGTCGCGGCGCCGGCCGGGCGCGAGGTGGCGCGCCGTCTGAACACCTCGCGCGTCGGTGGGGCAGTCCCGGGAGGAGGATGCGAGCATGAATCCATCACGGTTGGGTGCGGGGATTGCGGCGATTTTCGCCGTGATGACTCTCGCCACGGCGCGGGGACAACAGACTGCTCTCACCAAGATTCAGGAGGACGTCCGCGGCCGGGAAGCGGCCTTTGCGAAAACGATGGCCGATCGCAACCTGGCGGCGTTCATGTCCTTCTTGTCTCCGGAGGCGGTGTTTGTCGGAGCGGCCCAAACATCCCGCGGGCGGCAGGAAATCGCCGATGCCTGGAAACGATACTTCGACGGCCCGCAGGCGCCGTTTTCCTGGCGGCCGGAGACCGTCGAAGTACTCGAGTCCGGCACGCTCGCGCTGACCAGCGGGCCCGTGTTCGATCCACAGGGCCAACGGGTCGGTACCTTCAACTCAACCTGGCGGCGCGACGCCGACGGCGTCTGGCGCATCGTCTTCGACAAAGGCTGTTGACCCTGGTGTGTATGCGTGCAGCGACTGAAAGAGTCTAGAATGGAAATCCTGGTCCACATGCCATTCTGAAAGGAGAAAGGCCATGAAAAAGGTCATCCTTGGTGTGCTCGTCGGCGTCTGCGCGTCCACCGTCTGGCAGACCGTCACGTTTTCGCAGTCGCCCTCGCCGCCGCAAGTTGCGTTCGACATCCCGAAGGCCGATATCGACACGCTCTTGAAGAACGCACCGCCGGCGGTCGATCAGCAGCTTCGCGTGGTCGACATGGGGAAATACAACCTCGCCGTCGGCATCATCCATCGGGCGGCGACGAAAGATAAGCCAGGCGATCCGATCAGCGGGCCGTATCACGACCAGACCTCCGAGGTCTACATCATCCAGTCGGGATCCGGCATCCTGACCACGGGAGGCACGATGGTCGATAAGAAGCCGAGCGCGAATTACAATCTTCTGAACGGCCCTGGCGGCAACGGCACGGCAGGTCAAGGCGCTTACAGCCGCAGGCTGCAGCCGGGGGACATCGTCATCATTCCTCCCGGCGTGCTTCACGCATGGAGCCAGATCACCGACCAGGTGACCTACCTCAGCGTGCGGCCCGACCCCGACCGCGCGCTGCCTGGCGGCTACGTCAACCCGTTACTGCTGAAGAACCAGGTGACCGCGGCAAAGTGAGAAGACAACGACCCGAGGCTCGGCAGGGGACCCGCATGTAGACGGCTGAGCGGCGGTCGGCTAAGATACCGGAAAACGGGGGCCAGTCATCGTCAACTCAACAGCGAGGAGGAGAGCCGAGATGAGTAAGAAGCAGTTTGTTTTTGCCGCGATTGCGCTGTCCGTGCTCCTGGGCTCGTACCTGGGGAGCGCGCAGCAGCCAGGACAAGGGGGCGGACAAGGGGGAGCGCGCGGGCCGGCCGCGCCGCCACAACCCATGTCCTTCTTCGCCACCAGCGTGGGTAAGGGCGATGGAGCCAATCTGGGTGGCCTGGCCGGAGCTGACGCGTACTGCCAGATGCTCGGCGCGGCGGCCGGACGCGGCGGCGTGACCTGGCACGCCTACCTCAGCACGCAAGGGGCCGGCGCGGTCAGCGCGCGGGATCGGATTGGCCAGGGTCCGTGGTACAACGCGCGAGGCGGGCGCATCGCTCAGAACGTCGCCGACCTGCATGGCGACACGATCGAAGCCGCACGTCTCGGCAACAATCTTGGCAAGCAGTCGGCGCTGACCGAGAAGAACGGGTTGGTCAACGGCGTCGGCGACATGCCAAATATGCACGACATGCTGACGGGATCGCAGCCCGACGGCCGCGGGTACACTGACGGCATGGACCACACGTGCAACAACTGGGCGAGCAACGGGATGGGCACGGCCCAGCTCGGCCACTCCGACCGCAACGGCGGCGGCAACACG
>JAHFUJ010000060.1:13717-19081 GCA_023265105.1 Acidobacteriota bacterium | reverse complement strand
CTCGGCGTGAAATTTTAGCAGGATGCGGTGCGCGAGCGCGCGGATCTTGGCGCCCAAGACGTGAACTGGGCGGCGCGGACACTGGCGCCGATAAAGAAGGTGGGACATGCGCGCAATTCTGAGACCCTTACCGAGGGCCGTCACACGGCCGTTTTCAATCCTCCTCTTGCTCGCCTGGGGCGCCGTCATGGTCGCCCTGGTGCACCGCTCGTACCTTCAGGCCTCGTCGGCGACCCTCGCCACCGATCTCGCGCGGTATGGAACGAGCGCCGCGTGGCGCGGTGTGTACTACCGCGGCGAGAAGATCGGATTCACGGTCAGCCAGACTGTTCCGAAGGATGACGGGTTCGACCTGGAAGAGGACGGCCGGCTGCAGATGTCGCTGCTCGGAGCGACCACCCCCGCCACGATCCGCACCACCGCTCACGTGGACGCGAGCTTCACGCTCCGCTCCTTCGAGTTCTCGCTGGATCCCGGCACCGGTCCAGTCACGGTGAGCGGCCAGGTGGCCGGCCGGCGCCTCACGCTCGGCGTGACCTCGTCGAGCGGCACGCGGACCGAAGTGCGCGAGCTCGCCGAGCCGCCGGCCTTGTCGCTGAATTTGTCGCGGCGTCTCGCGAACGGCGGCCTCGTGCCCGGGGCCCGGCACGAGTGGACCGTCTTCGATCCCGCCACGCTCAGAAACGCGCCGGTCGTCGTGGACGTCGGGAAGCGCGAGCTGGTGCGCGGGGCGGGCGTCCCGGTGCCGGCGTTTCGCGTCGACATGGCGTTTGCCGGCCTGCGTACGACGTCGTGGGTCACCGACACCGGCGAGGTCGTGCGCGAGGAGAGTCCCCTGGGGCTCATCACCGTGCGCGAGTCGGCGGAGAATGCCAGGGCGATGGCGGTGTCGAGCCGAGTGCAGACCGACTTGCTGAAAGCCGCGGCCGTGGTGCCCGTGACCAAGGCGCGCATCGACGAGCCGCGCGACGTCCGGCGTCTGCGGATGCGGCTGGACGGCGCCGATCTGTCCAGTCCCGATCTCCAGGGCGTCGGCCAGAGCGTGAACGGCAACCTGGTCGAGATTCAGGATGCGCAGGGCCTGCGAGCCGGACCGGGCGATCCGGACGCCTCGCGCTTCCTGGCACCGGAGCCATTCATCGAGAGCGACGCGCCAGAGATCGTCGCCCAGGCCGAGATCGCCGTCCGCGGCGTCACGGGCACTCGCGCCCGCGCGGAGCGTCTCACGCGCTATGTCAACGGGCTGCTCGACAAGAAGCCGACGGTGAGCTTGCCCTCAGCCCGCGAGGTCCTGCGCACCAAAGTTGGCGACTGCAACGAGCACACGGCGCTGTACGTCGCCATGGCGCGCGCGCTGGGGATTCCCTCGCGCATCGCGGTCGGCCTCGTGTACGTGCACGGTGCGTTCTACTACCACGCGTGGCCGGAAGCGTACGTGGACGAAGGCGGGGGGCGCGGGTTGTGGCTGCCGGTCGATCCGACGCTCAATCAGTTTCCAGCCGACGCCACTCATGTGCGCCTCGCGCGCGGCGGCCTCGACAAGCAAACCGTGATTCTGCCGCTCATCGGCCGGCTGAAGATCACCGTGCTCGATCTGGAGCTCGCCCCCAACGCGACAACGATCCTCCCTGGCAAGCAGCCGGTGGATCTCGGTGAGTTGGCGATCCCGACCCCGCGCGGCGAATCGCGCTGCCAATGCTCGTCCCAGCCGTCGCAGGCACAGCGCCGATGATTGCCCTTCACGATCTCGTCAAGCACTACGGCCGGTTCACCGCCGTCGACGGCATCAGCCTCGACGTGAAGTCCGGCGAGATTCACGGGTTCCTCGGACCCAACGGCGCGGGCAAGACGACCACCCTCCGCATGATCGCCGGCCTGCTCAGGCCGACCTCGGGTCGCATCCTCGTGAACGGACACGATCTGGCGACCGATGCCGAGGCGGCCAAGGCGTCACTCGGCTTTATTCCCGATCGGCCCTTCATCTACGAGAAGCTCACCGCCGCCGAGTTCCTGCGCTTTCACGCCGGACTCTACGGGATCGACGGCAACGGTATCGGCGATCGCGTGCGCGAGATGCTCGATCTGTTCGAGCTCGGCCGGTGGGAGGACGAACTGGTGGAGAGCTTCTCGCATGGGATGAAGCAGCGCCTCGTGATGAGCGCCGCCTTCCTCCACCGCCCACGCTCGGTCGTCGTCGACGAGCCGATGGTCGGCCTGGATCCGCGCGGCGCGCGCCTCATCAAGGACGTGTTCCGCCGGATGAGCGAGCGCGGCGTGGCGATTCTGATGAGCACGCACACGCTGGAAGTGGCGCAGGAGATGTGCGACCGCATCAGCATCATCCTGAAAGGCCGCATCGTCGCCCAGGGAACGGTCGCCCAGCTGCGGACGCTCTCGGGTGGCGGGGACGATCAGCTCACCGAGGTGTTCCTCAAGCTGACCGGCGGCAGTGCCCTTCAGGAGATCGACGAGATCATCTGATGGTGCCGTTCACCTATTTGCTGCGGCCCCACCTCTTATCCGCCCGCAACCGCGCACGGCGCGGCGAGCGCGGCGATCGTTCCCGTGCGGTGGTGTTCGGCGGGATTGCGCTCGCCGTGTGCGTCGCCCTCTTCCAGGGCGCGTCCTGGCTGACCGGTCAACTGGGGGAGTACGCGGAGCTTGGCGACTACCTGCTCCGGCTCGGCTTGTCGTGGCTGTTCCTCACCTTTCTGTCGTTCCTCGCGTTCAGTGGAGTGGTCACGGCGTTGTCGACGTTCTTCCTGTCGGAGGATCTGCGCCTGCTGCTGGCGGCGCCCGTGGCCACGCGCCGGCTTTTCCACGCCCGCTTCGTGCGGACCCTCGGTCAGGCCTCGTGGATGGTCGTGATCTTTCTCGCGCCGGTGCTGATGGGCGTGGGGTACGCGCGTTGCGCGGGGCCCGCGTTCTACGCGATGGCCATCCTGACCGTGGCGCCCTTCGCGGTGATTCCCGTGGCGGCGGGCACGGCGGTGACGCTGCTGCTGGTCAACACCTTTCCGGCCCGTCGCGCGCGCGACCTCCTCATGCTCATGGGGCTCCTGTTCGCGGCGAGCCTCGTCATTCTGCTGCGCGTCATCCAGCCGGAGCAGCTCCTGAAGGTGGAATCGCTGCCCGAGCTCACGGACTTTTTCACGACGCTGCAGTCGCCGGTGACGCCCCTCCTGCCCTCGTTCTGGGCGGGGGAGACGCTCTTCGCGTCACTGCAGGGCGGGCCCGACTGGCTCCACGCCGGCGCGCTCTGGACGACGGCGCTGGCGTCGATCGTGATCGTTCGAGCCGCCAGCGAACGGTGGTACTTCACCGGCTTCAGCAAGTCGCAGGAGGCCTCCAAGGCGCGCTTCACCCGGTTGCAGACGCTCGACGTCGTGGTTCGCGCGCTGCCCCTGTCCACCGTGCGGCGACAACTGCTGACCAAGGATCTCAAGATCTTCATGCGCGACGTCAGCCAGTGGTCGCAGCTTCTGCTGCTGCTCGCGCTGGTGCTCGTGTATCTCTACAACTTCCGCGTGCTCGACCTGCAGCGCATTCCGTCCATGAGCGCCTTCGTCAAGAACGTCTATGGGTTCGTGAACCTCGGGATGGCCGGCTTCGTGATGGCGACCGTCGCGGTGCGGTTCGTCTTTCCGGCCGTGTCCGTGGAGGGCCCGGCCTTCTGGGTCGTGCGCACGGCCCCGATCTCGCTTCGCGATTTTCTGTGGTCCAAGTTCTGGACCGGCCTCGTGCCGGTGCTGGTGTTGACCGAGGGGCTGACGGTCGTGGCCAACGAGTTCCTCGGCGTCGATCCGTTCCTGAAGGTGATGGCCGCGCTCGCCATCGTCTTCATGAGCTTTGCGCTGGTGGGTCTGGCGATCGGACTGGGCGCCCGCTATCCGCGGTTCGACGCGGACGCAAGCCAGGTGGCGGGCTCGTACGGCGGGGTCGCGTTCATGATGCAGGCGGTGCTGTACATCATGGTGATCATCGCGCTGCTCGGCTGGCCCTCGTCGCTGTATCTTCTCTTCTACGTGCGCCGCACACCGCTCACCGCGGTCCGGCAGGTGCTGAACGCGACATGCTTCATCACGGCGGCCGCGTTGTCCCTGACGATCTGGTGGACGTCGATGCGCGCCGGCGTCCGCGCGCTCGAGCGCCTGGCCGCGTAGGCGGGGCCGGCCTTGTGATGTCCTCGAGCAAAGTCATTCGGCATTCACGGATTGTGAAGGCCTTACGCCAGGCATCAGCCGCGGCGCGCACGCGTCCTTCGCGCCGTCTCAGTATGCCATGTTCGGCGTTTGCAACTTCCGGAGGCACAAGAAAATGCCAAGGACGAGTTTACAGGCCATCGTGGTCAGCCTCGCATTGCTGCTGACAGGCTGCACGTTCAATGCACCACCGATGTACGAACGTAACGCACGCGAGTTCCTGCAGGCTCAAGGCGTCGAGGCAGGGCTGATTGAGAAGCTGACCAGCCACGCAATCCTGACGGGGGCCGAGGTCGCGCAGTTGCAGGGCTACGACAATGTTGGGGTCCAACACTTAATCGGTGAGAATCTTGGCACGCCGCGCGAACTATTGGCTGCCCTTGCGAATCATCCCGATTTCGAGGTGCGTACCGGGGTTGCGGCCAACCCGAAAACACCTATGGCGGTATTACTCTCACTTCGCGTGCCGCGACGTTATGACACGGTTAACTGGGCGCTGTCCAGTAACCCGATGCTGCCGCAGAAACTCTTGCGCGAGATCTACAACACCGGCGAGGCTGACGTGTATGGCTTGGCTTCGAACCCGAATCTGCCGGAAGACTTGATGCGTGCCATCGACAACAAAGGTGATTGGCTGGCGCAGTCGACTCTGGCGAGGAACCCACATCTGCCGCGCGACTTGCTGGACAAATATTTAGCCAGCGACACGCCCGCCGTACGCGGCGGTGCCCAAAGCAATGCGCAGATCGATCCTCGGTACAAGAGACCGCAGGACGACATGCTGGGTGGCCCCTGAGATGACGCCAGTGCTTGACTTCGGATCGCCGAACACCGCGATCAACCCGACCGTCCTACAGGGGCGCTTCGCTTGCTGTTGTCCGGCGGGTTATCGCGAACGTCAGGCCTCACGTCGATCAACTTGCTCGGCGTTTCGCCAATAGTGCTCTGACGGCCGGAACGAGCTTGACCGGGATTTTCATCACGGTCGTCGTCGTCGATCGGTACGCCGCTTCGTCCTCAGCCACAGCTTCGATGTCGGACTGCGTTTCGTAGTGATTGAGAACCCGTTGCACCCGTGCGTCGTTCCAACCCGGTGGGTATCGATTCCGTTTCTTCATGGCTTCTTCCGTTTTGACGACTTCTGGCGCCGCCGCAGAGCCTT
>JAHFUJ010000060.1:11918-13617 GCA_023265105.1 Acidobacteriota bacterium | reverse complement strand
CCCGGTGTGCCACTCGTCGCGCCGCCAGCAGCCCCGCCGCCGGAACGGCCGCCGCCCCCGGAACCGTCGTTGTCGAGCCGCGTCGATTTCACGGGCCCCTGACCCATGATCTGCACAATGACCTCTTCGTCCTTTGCCATGTCGTAGTGGTGGCCGAATGCGGGCTCGAAGATGAAGCTACCTTGCTTCACCGGCGTCATCTTGTCGGGGTTGTAGACGTCGCTCTCGGGTCCGAGCGATACCCACCACGTGCCTTTGATCACCGTGATGTAGCGCGCCTGATCGTGATAGTGCGGGCGGCTCCCCTGGCCTGGGCCGAACCTGTTGCGCGTGACATAGATGCCGGGCATGCTGGGGTCGCCGAAGATCGCGCCCGTCTTGATTTCGTCGGCGTCCAGGCGCACGAACCCGGGCGGAACCGACTGCTTGTACTGTCCGGATGCTGACACCGACAGCAACACCGCACCAACCGCAGAGCCCGTCCACTTCAGCGCATTCGAGAGTTTCATGACTTCTCCTTGATGAGTACGGTTCTCCAGTGAGATGGCGTCTGACGAGCTTCCGCTGAAGGGATCATCCAAGATGTCTGAGGATTAACGGCATAACGCCGGCGCTGAGCTGCGGCGCTCACATCGCCATCCGCGACGGCTCCAGCGCTTGGTTAGCCGGCACCCGGTTGCAAACCCTTTTATGGTGCCCAGTCAGCCAACCGACCAAACCACCCTTGGCGGCGAAATCGTTCCGGATAGAGTCCGGTACCGGATTTTGCCGTCGGCAGTGAAATGAACCGCCTGACGGCTCCAGCGCGCCTTGTTGGGCCGCCCTCGAGAGATTGCTGAGTCACAGCCTGTCGACGCCATCGAGCTTGCCGAGATCGCGGTCGAAGGTACCGAGTGGCAAATGGCCGGCCTTCCGAGCGACCTCCAGGACCAGGCAATCCGAAAAGCCCAACGCCGGCCGCCTTCGAAAGCCTTCGACGGCAGCGGCTACGGCCTCCGAATCCTGAAGCGTAAGGTGCTGGTGGTTGAGGAGCATCTCGACGGCGGTTGCGATTTCCGCCGGACCACGATCGTAGACCGATGTCAGGACCCACGTCGCTTCGGCGAGCACGAGATGCGGAACCCAGGCGCCGCGTGCGACGAAAGCCTCGGCCGCTGCAACCTGTTTGGCGTCATCCCGTGTGACAAGCCGGACTAGAACGTTCGTGTCAACGGCTCGCACGGCGCCTCTTGACGTACCGCCGCACACCCTCCTTCATCTCCGCCAGCGTCCTGGGCTTGGGTGGCGTCGGAAACAAAGACCGGTGCACATCCTCCGAAGTGTAACGCCCTGCACGACGGACCACGACCTTCTCGCCGTCATCGTCCCACTCCAGGACCGAACCCGGACCGATGCCAAGCTTCCGGCGAACTTTGGCTGGTACCGAGATCTGACCTTGTGCCGTGAGCTTCGAATGGGCAAGCGCCATGCCAGCGATATTACCACGGTAATGCATGTCGGCCCAACGACCGGCGCGTGAGCGCGCGCACGGAACGCCGATGCGGCTCGTACCGGCCAAACGCAAGAAGCTTGGGATATGTGCGACTGTTCAGACCTTTCCAGCGGGCGGTGGCATATGCGCGAGCAGGCGTCGGATGATTCGTCCGTGTCGATATGCTCGGACTCGGCGTGGAAGTTCAGCAGGATGCGGTGCCGCAGG
>JAHFUJ010000060.1:2258-11818 GCA_023265105.1 Acidobacteriota bacterium | reverse complement strand
CCGCAGACCTGGACCGGGACCATCAGCGACAGCCAGTGCGGCAACAACCATGGAGGGGAAGTCGAAGACCGCGCCTGCACGCTGCGGTGCATTCAGATCCACTACGACTACGTCTTTGTCACCGACGGGAAAGTCGTGAAGATCGCGAACCAGAACTTCGCCACACTCGAGCAGCACGCCGGTCATGTCGTGAAGCTCACGGGCGAGCAGACGGGTGACGCGATCGTCGTTGCAAAGATCGAGATGACGGCGAAGCCCAAGTAGCGGCCATGCGACTGGTTCTCGCGGCGGTCGCGGTTTCGATGGTAGCGACGCCCGTTCGACCCGTGGCGCAAGGGCGGGCGACTGCCGCAAAGATAAGTCAGACACAGCCCCCCGTCTTCACAAGGGACGTCGCCCCGATCCTCCAAGAGCACTGCCAGGTCTGTCACCGTCCTGGCATGATGGCGCCGATGTCGTTGCTGACGTTCGAGGACGCTCGCCCGCGGGCCGAATCGATCAAGCGGCGCGTTGCCGCGCGTGAGATGCCGCCGTGGCACGTCGATCGGAACATCGGCATCCAGAAGTTCAAGGACGATCCGTCGCTCAGCGACGCCGAGATCGCGACCATCGTCAAGTGGGTGGACGCCGGCGCGCCCAAAGGCGATCCGGCCGCGATGCCGCCCCCGCGGCACTTCGAGGATGCCGACAGGTGGCACATCGGCAAGCCGGACCTGATTGTCACCCTGCCCCACGAACACACGGTGCCCGCCCATGGCACTGACACCTTTCTGAAGCCGATCGCGGATTCGGGCCTCACCGAAGATCGCTACATCAAGGCTGTCGAAACCAAGCCGGGCAGCCACATGGCGGTGCACCACGCCTTGACGTACCTCATCGAGGATCCGGAGAATCCGGACGATGCGAGGAAGGATTCCTTCCTTAATGAGTATGCGGTGGGGAAGAACGGCGACATTTTCCCCGAGGGCTCGGGCCGTCTGATCAAAGCCGGCGCGAGAATCCGATTCGACCTGCATTACCACTCGTACGGCGTGGAGACCAACGAGCGGATCCAACTGGGCCTGGTCTTCTATCCCAAGGGGTACGTGCCCAAGCACGTCCAGTACGCGAGGTCGGTGGCCGGTTCTAACGACCTCGACATTGCCGGCGGCGACGCGAATGCGCGCACGGACGGGTACCGCGTGATGCCGAGTGCGGCGCGGATTACGGCCTACCAGCCCCACATGCACAACCGCGGGAAGGCGCAGTGCCTGGAGGCGATCTATCCGGACGCTCGAGTCGAGACGCTGAACTGCGTTCGCTTCCAACCAGCGTGGCACATCGTCTACAACTACGCGGACGAGGCGGCGCCGTTGCTTCCCGCGCACACAATCCTGCATCTCATCAGCTGGCACGACAATTCACCGGCCAACAAACTGATCTCCGATCCGAGAAACTGGGTCGGGTACGGACAACGCGCGATCGACGAAATGAGCCACGCCTGGATCAGCTGGTACGAACTGACCGACGAGGAGTACGAGCAGGAAGTCGCGGCCCGAACCGAACCAGAAAAGGCGACCAGGTCATCGCTGCTCGCTCCGCCGAACGGCGCCAACGGCCGACTTCCTTCAGACGCTCCGTTTCCGGCCAGCTACAACTCGGGTGCGAACGTCGTCCCGGAGTTCGACGGATGGGAGCGGAACGCGGACGGCACCTTCAACATGGTCTTCGGGTACATGAACAGGAATCATGTCGAGGAGCCGATCGTTCCGGTCGGTCCCGACAACAGCGTCGAGCCTGGTGGACCGGATCGAGGGCAGCCCGCGTATTTCTATCCACGACTGAGCCGTTACGTCTTCAGAGTGAAGGTCCCGAAAGATTTTGGCAAGAAAGAGCTGGTGTGGAGCCTGACGGTGCATGGGCGAACCGAAAAGGCTTACGCCACGCTCGCCCCGGACCTGGAGATCGACAAGAAGATCATCGTGGAGAACACGGTGGTCGTCGGCGTCGAGCTGGCCGACTCGAATCAGCCGCCGTCGCTCACCGTGGATCCGGTCCCGTCGGCGACGGTGGGGAGCCCCGTGACGTTGGCGATGTCGGTCAGCGACGATGGGTTTCCGCCTTCGAAGGGATCGTCCGGGTTGTTGTCGGCCGCCTGGATCGTGTATCGAGGTCCCGCGAAGGTCACGTTCAACCCCGCGGGCTCCCAGCGTGTGAGGAGCGGCGCGGCTCGATCGACGGCCATCTTCAGCGAGCCGGGGCGTTACGTGCTCCGCGCGATTGCCTTCGACGGAATGCTTCAAACGACCGAAGACGTCACAATCTCGGTCGGAGCCCCCGCGCACCAGCCCTAATCTAAGACGTCGCGGGCCGTGGTCGACGCGGAGCGCTCTGCTATTGCTCGGCGACGAACGCCGCCCACGTGGCGACCATCGCCGCGTGCGGTCCTTTCGCCGCGGCATAGATCGCAGGCAGCGCGACGAGCAACGCCTCGTGATCGCCAGGATGCCTGGTGATTCAGATCGCCTTTGGCGAACAACTCCAGGCCGCGCAGAAACGCGGCGGCAAGGTGATCGCCGGCGTCGAAGGCTCGACGGTCCGAGCCGTCGGTCGGACCGCCGCGGACTTGGTTGCCGGGGCTGCTCGCGTTCGCGGCCACGCCCAGGGCCGGGAAGGGTTAACGACGTTTCTGCCCGGAACTCGCGATTGATACAAAACCCGCCAATTCTCCCCGGATGGTGATGGGATCCGTGGTGTCCTTCGACGGCGTGACCTCACCTGTCACGCCGAGTCGATATCCTGTCCAGTCGCTTGACGCCGGTGCAGTGCAGCGAACAGGATTAGCGGCGTCGGCTCAAAGACATGGCAAGACTCGAGGATCTCACAGCCGGAACGGCCGTGCGCGGCGTTCTGCGTGACGCCCTGGCGACGGTCGTTCACCGTCCAGTGGTTCGGCAGCGAAGCGCTTGAACTCACCTACAAGGACGCCGCGTGTGACCAGTGTGAACTATGATCTGACAGAGCTCCTACGTCGCGCTGAAGCTCCTAGGTGAATTTCATGACGGCTCACTCGCCCAGTCATCGTCGGCGATCTGGCAATGGCCTGCGCTTCAGCAGGATCCGTCTGGAAAACTGGCGCAACTTTGGAGCGGCGGACGTGGAACTGGCGCAGCGAGTGTTTCTCGTGGGCCCCAACGCGTCAGGCAAGTCGAACTTCCTAGATGTGTTTCGGTTTCTCCACGACATCGTCTCCGTCGGTGGCGGCCTAGAGGAAGCGGTTAGGAAACGACAAGGCGTTTCCAAACTAAGGTCACTGTCCGCGCGCAAGGTGTCCGACATCCTGATCAGTGTCGATGTCGTTGGAGGGATCGCAGAATCCTGGCAGTACGAGCTGGCGCTTGGTCACGACAACCAGCAGCGGCCTCAGATAAAGCACGAACGTGTCATTCGGAGCAGTCAGGAATTGTTCATCCGTCCTGATGATTCCGACCGTGATGATCCGGAACGCCTGACGCAGACTTACTTGCAGCAGGTGAATGTCAACAAGGAATTTCGCCCCGTTGCGGACTTGTTCGCTTCCGTCCGGTATCAGCATATCGTCCCGCAGTTGATTCGCGAGCCCGATCGATCCGTGGGTCGAATAGACGATCCGTACGGAGGAGACTTTCTCGAGCAACTGGCAGCGACTCGGGAACCGACACTCAAGGCGCGTCTGAGGAGAATTGCCGATGCGCTTCGAGTGGCTGTGCCTCAACTTTCGGACCTTGAACTCCAAAGAGATTCTCGTGGTGCTCCTCATCTCCAAGGCCGCTACGAACATTGGCGGCCGCAGGGTGCCTGGCAGACTGAGGATCAGTTTTCAGACGGAACGTTACGACTCCTCGGGCTTCTCTGGGCGGTTCTTGACGAAGGCGGCCCTTTGCTGCTTGAAGAGCCAGAACTGTCCCTTCACCCTGACGTCGTTCGTTTTCTGCCACAGATGTTCGCCCGCATGCAACGCCGGTCCGGCCGGCAAATATTGACCAGCACGCATTCAACCGATCTACTCCGCGACGAAGGGATTGGACTGGACGAGGTATTACTACTCACTCCGGGCCCAGAAGGGACGACTGTCAAGGCCGCACGGGATTTCAAAGAGATCGAGGCGCTGCTAGCGGGGGGCTCGACGTTGCCGGAAGCGATCATGCCGCTGACGCGGCCCGCGAAGGCCGATCAGCTGGTCTTGTTCGGAGAATGAACCGCGTTCCGGTTTACATCTCGGGCGCGGTTGAGGGTCCGTCGGACGAAGCAGTGCTCAGGCGAATCGTCCAGCACGCGGGCGGAATCATTCATCGCGTACAGGTGCAGAATGGCAAAGCAGCCCTGCGTCGGGCGCTTCCCGGTTACAACGCTGCGGCCCACTGGAGTCGGTGGCTCGTCTTGGTGGATTTGGACAACGATTTTCCCTGTGCCGCTGGGTTGAAGGCCGACTGGCTTGCGACTCCTGGGCCATACATGGGCCTCAGAGTGGTGGTCCGTGCCCTGGAAGCGTGGCTGTTGGCCGACGCTGAGCGCTTTTCGAAGTTCTTTGCTGTGAAAAAGACAGCCATACCCGCGGCGCCGGAAGCAATCCCACATCCGAAGAGTGCCGTAATCGGAATCGTGATGGGGTCTCGCCGGAGGTCAATCAAGCAAGACATGATTCCCCGTCCCGGATCGGGCCGGCAGGTCGGTCCTGCGTACACGTCTCGATTGATCGAGTTCGCGACCCATCCTTCCGCAGGCTGGCGCCCAGACGTTGCTGCCACACGAGCACCGAGTCTCGCGCGTTGTCTCTCGAGGCTCGAGCACCTTATCGAGAATGGGCCGCCTGGTCAATGACGGTTACAGTGACGGAAAAGCTCATCGAACTTGCGCTGCCGGCCGGCGCCGTTTTCCGTTACAATGCGCACGTCAGCGGTCGAATGGCACCGTATTTATGAAAGGCAGCACCTTGGGACCGCCTCACCAAAGGAGTGACCATGCGACGACTCCTGCTTTTCGCGTGCGTGCTTGCGTCGACCGGAACACTCGGCGCGCAGTCCAAGAACCTGGAGATCTACTGGATCGACGTCGAGGGCGGGGCCGCCACGGTGATCGTGGCGCCGTCAGGTGAGTCGACGCTCATCGACACCGGATGGGCGGTCGGCGACCGCGACCCGAAGCGGATTGTCGCCGCTGCTCAACTGGCCGGCGTCAAGAAGATCGACAACATGGTGATCAGCCACTTTCACGGCGACCACGTCGGGGGGCTGGCCGGGCTCGCCAAGCTGATGCCCATGGGCCGATTCTACGACCACGGCGATCCGCCAGAGCCAGCCAACAAGCAGTGGCTCGACAGTTACCTCGCCGCGTCGGGCGGCAAGCGGAATACGGTGAAACCCGGCGACCACATTCCGATGAAGGGTGTCGCCGCGCTCGTCGTCGCCGCGCACGGCAAGTTCATCGACAAGCCGCTCAAAGGCGGTGGACCCAATCGACTCTGCGAGAACGCGCAGCAGATGGAGCCGGTCACGCTCGAGAATCAGATGGGGGTTGCGGTCCTCTTCACATTCGGCAAGTTCACATTTCTCGATCCCATCGACATGGACTGGGCCACGGACATGGCGCTCGCGTGTCCGGTGAACAAGCTGGGCACGGTGACGGTCTATCAGACCGCCCGGCACGGCTCGTGGGACGGCGCCGCGTCGCCGGCGTTCGTCGGCGCCATCAAGCCGCAAGTGATGGTCGTGAACAACGGACCACGCAAGGGCCTTGGCCAGAAGGACCCGCCGAAGGAGACGCCGCCGCCGGCCGGCAAGCCGTACGCGCCGTACGAGCACAACTCGTTCTTCCGGATGTCGAAGAACCCGGGCGTCGAGGACATCTGGCAGGGCCACTTGTCGCTCCTCGACAAGGATCCCGCACACAACACGAACGAGAACATGATCGCCAACGTCGAGGAAACCGCCGACTGCAAGGGCAACTGGATCAAGGCGTCGGTCGCGCCGGACGGCAAGTTCACCATGACCAACGGCCGCAACGGGTTCAGCAAGAGCTACGCCGCGCGCTGATTGCACTCGATTAACGGTGTCGCGGCTGGGTCCGCGCGTTCACGAATCGGCACGATCGGGAATGCATTCGTCCGTCTCGATCGCATGTCTTCTTCTCGTCCGGATCGCAGCGATGTTCTCCGTCATCGCTCGTGAAGAAATCATCGTCGATCGCTCATGGCAGGGATTGCCATCGATGCGCGCGAGTTGGCGTGCAGGAACTGCAATCGATGGGGGTGTGGTTCTTCGATTCAGGCCTGATCATTTAGATCAGCGGTTGGCGCGCGGTCTGCCTGCGCGGGTTGAGTGGCCCGCGGATCAACTTGGTGTTGTACTACGGCGTCCTGGCTCCCCGCGCGCCGTGGCGCGCAGGGGTGGTGGCGTCGGCGGCGTCTGAAGAGCCCCAAGGAGCTGCCGCCACCGAACCACGCACGCCGGATGGCGAGCGGAGCGATGGACCACCACCACCTCGCCCCGGTGCGTATAGGAAGTTCGAAGTGTGAAGTAAAGTTAAAGTGCGCTCTGCTTTCGACTTACTTCGAACTGCGACCTTCACGCTTCGAACTTGACACAAACGGCGTAAGCCGTTTTTTGACGGGCGGCGTCTAAAGAACGAAACCGATGCGCGGGTCCGCCTGGTGGACCGCCGCAACCCTCGCATGGATCGCGTGCACGGCCGTGCCCTGTCCCGCCGGCGCACAGGGAACAAGTGCTGACGAGCCAGCCGCGCAGGACAAGATCGGCAAGGAGCTCCACGCGCTCCGCGTCACCGGCAACGCCCCGCGCCTCGACGGCCGCTTCGGCGATGACATGTGGAACCGGGCCGACGCGATCGGCGATTTCGTCCAGGAAGATCCGGACAACATGGCGCCGCCGACCGAGCGGACGACGATCCGCGTCGCGTACGACGATCGCTACGTGTACGTCGCGGTCGAGATGTTGATGCAGGATCCGTCACTCGTCAGGGACGGGCTCGGCCGCCGAGGCAGCGCGCCGCCCAGCGACAGGATCCAGATCTGCTTCGACACGGCCCACGATCACCAGAACGCGTATATCTTCGAGGCGAACGCGTCGGGCGTACAGAACGACTTCGTCCTGGTCGACGACACGCGGTTCAACAACGACTACGAGGCGGTCTGGGAAGTGGCGACGGTGCGCTCCATGCAGGGATGGAACGCCGAGTTCCGCATCCCGTTCTCGCAGATGCGTTTTCCGGCGGCACCGGGTGACCACACCGTCTGGGGCTTCAATGTGCGGCGCGAGATCTTCTCGCGCGGCGAGTCCGACTGGTGGATCGCGAAGCCGCGTGGCGCACAGGGGGTCGTGTCGCGCTACGGGCACCTGGTCTTCGACAGTCGCCTCACCCCGCCGCGCCGTCTCGAGATCACGCCGTACACGCTCGGGCAGGTCGAAGCGAAGAGCGGCGCGAGCGCGTCGGGCGTGGGCAATGCCGGATTGGATCTTCGGCTGGGTCTCGGGTCGTCGGCCACCCTGTCCGCGACCGTCAATCCCGACTTCGGCCAGGTCGAGGCGGATCCGTCGGTGCTCAACCTGTCGGTCTTCGAGACGTTCTTCCCGGAGAAGCGCCCCTTCTTCCTCGAAGACAGCCAGACGTTCGTCCTGCAGTACGGACAGTTCCCGGACTTCTATTCACGCCGGATCGGCCAGACACCGGATCACTTCGCGCTGACGAGCAGCGAGACGCTGGTGCGGAAGCCGGACCAGACGACGATTCTTGGCGCGGCGAAGCTGACCGGCAAGACGTCGCGCTGGGTGTACGGGGGGCTGACCGCGGTGACCTCGCGCGAATACGGCACTGTCGACGCGAAGATGGATGACGCCGCCACCGGTGCGCAGATCGTCCGCCGCGAGCGGAAGCTGATCGAGCCGCGCGCTGTCTACAGCGTCGGCCGTCTGCAGCGGAACGTGCTTGGCGGCACGTCCACCATCGGGGTGATCGGCACCAGCGTCGTCCGGGAGAAGGATCTCGACGCCACGCTTGTCGGCATCGACGGCACGCTTCGGCGCGACAGCAACCGCCTGAATATCAACGGCCACATCGTCGGGACACGTGCCCCGGTCAAGGACGTGATTCGCAATGGTTTTGCGGGGGCGCTGAATGCCAACTACAGCAGGAAATATTTCGGCGCCTTCACGCACGTCGATCATTTCGACCCGCTGTTTCGGAACGCGGACCTCGGGTTCCTCTTCAGCCGCGCGAACAAGAGCGACGTGGACGGTGGCGTCTCGTTCGCCCAGCCGGACCCGCGTGGCCTGTTCCGCAGCGTCTTCGTCAACGTCTACGGTGGTCGAGACTGGACCAACGAAGGATTAGTCATCGGCAAATGGCTCGGCATGTTCAGCAATCAGAATTACCTGAATTTCTGGCGGACCTTCTTCAGCGTTCAGCGGAACTTTCCGCGCTTCGACGATCTCGACACCCGCGGCGGCCCGCCGATCTACAGCCCTCCGAACACCTTCCTGAACACCGGGTTCAACAGCGACTCGCGGAAGCAATGGGGGTACGGGTTCCGGTTCTCGGGCGCCCGCGATGACGTGGGCGGCTGGTGGTTTGTGCTCGCGCCAGACGCGCGCCTTCAGTTCTCGCAGCGGCTGCTCGGATCGGTGGGCGTCGAGTACACGAGCGCCAGCGACAGCGCGCAGTGGATCAAGAACACCGACGCCGACGGCACCGTCGACAACGTGTACGGCACGCTGCGGCGGCACATCGTCAATATCACGGGACGCGCGACGTATTCGTTCACGCGCGACATGACGCTGGAGGCGTACCTGCAGCCGTTTGTCGCGGTCGGCGACTACTCCGACATCCGAAAGCTGGCACGCGCCAAGTCGTTCGACTTCTCGCCCGTCACGCTGACCAACGACCCCGATTTCAATCGCAAGTCGGTACGAGGCACGGTCGTCCTGCGGTGGGAATACATACGCGGCAGCACGCTGTTTGCCGTCTGGAATATCTCGACCTCGGACAAGTCGCGCCCGGGCGTGTTCTCGCCGTGGCGCGATTTGGGCGGCGCCTTCAGCGGCGCGGGCACGAACGTGTTCGCCATCAAGTTGAGCTATTGGTTTACGCCGTAGTGGGGCGCCTTCTCGAAGGGCGCCATCCTATAAGCCAAGCACTCGCGCCGCGTTCCCCGAATAGATCTTGTCGCGCTCGGCCGGCCGCAGCTTGAGCGCATCGATCACCTCGCGCGGGTGCTCGTAGCCCATGTCGAAGCAGTAATCGCTCCCGAGCATGATGCGATCGATCCCCACCTGATCGATCAGCAGGCGCAGCAGCGTCGGCGACTGCGTGATCGTGTCGTAGTAGAAGCGCGCGTCGTACGTCTCGCGTGAGACGCCCCTGGTTTTACCGACCGCCTTCCTCGCCATGTCGAGCATGTGCCCGACGTAGACGAGGTCACGCGGCGACATACAGCGGTTCAGCGCTCGTCAAGACTTGATCGCGAATTCGCGGGTTGAGGAACTTCGGCGTAACCATATCCACGCGCTGGCCCTGCAAGAGTCGGGAGA
>JAHFUJ010000060.1:0-2158 GCA_023265105.1 Acidobacteriota bacterium | reverse complement strand
TGGGCTCGATGTCCTCGCGTGTCCGCGCTGTGGGGGGCGACTGCGCCTCGTAGGGCTGATTGAACAGGCGTCGGTTGTGCAGCGAATCCTGCGACATCTCGGGCTGCCGACCGAGATACCCGAGCGGCGACCCGCTCGGGCGCCACCTCGGCACCATGGCCCGACCGAGGATCAGCCACAAGACGCCCCCGAATTCGACGCCGCCTGGTGAGGACACGGCATCGCTCCGGGAGGGGTGTCGGCACGGAGTGCAGCCTCTCCTTCCCGCCCTTCGTTTTCGCTTGCGATTTCTCCTTGCGCTGCTGAGAATTGACCGTCGCTAATCCGCGCTGTCGAAGAGGGAGTGGGCGACAGGGGCCGGGGGATGGGCGACAGGGACCGAGAACGGGCGTTATGTGACCTTCCAGAGGGCCCTAATCCGGCCTATCGTCTCTAAGCGCGGCTATGCTGCGTTCGCGTATCCTGTGCTATCGTCTCGTTCTCAAAAGGGGAGGTTCACGGTTATGAAAGCGAAACTGGTCCTGCTGCTCGTCAGCGGAATCGTGATGGTCGCTCTCCCGGCGGGGGCGCATCATGCCTTCGCGGCCGAATTCGACGTCAACCAGCCCATCACATTGAAGGGCACGCTGACGAAAATGGAGTGGGTCAACCCCCACGGCTGGCTCCACATCGACGTGACCGGTCCCGACGGCAAGGTGACGAACTGGGCGATTGAGGCCGGCGCGCCGAACGCGCTGCTTCGACGCGGATTGCGCAACTTTGACTTCCCCATCGGAGTCGAAGTGTCCGTCGACGGCTATCGCGCCAAGGGCGGCGGCCCCACCGCCAACGGCACGAAGGTCACGTTCAAGGACGGCCGCAATTTCTTCCTTGGTGCCACTGACAACGCGGGCGGCAACGAAGCGGCTGCGCCGAAACCGTAGTAGCGGAGATTTGGGTCCACTGAACCTAAATTAACGCTGGCGTGAGAACTTGTACGGGCCGGAGATGTGAATCTCCAGGACGTCCGTCGCCACACCTTTGTCGTCGACCACGAACTGGTACCCGAGTCCAGCGCCTTCAAACAGCGTCTGCGAGCGCGGCACCAGCGGCCGCACCGCGTCCGGGTCGAGGCCGACGGCGCCGAGGCCGCCCTCGATGTCCGAACCTCCGACGATCTTGAGCATCAGTTGACCGCCGGAGAGTGTCACGTCGAGCGTCCGTGTCTCGCCGCTGTAGACCCCGGTGTAAGCGCCGACGTACTTGGCCAGAACCTCGCGCGGCACGGAGGGTGCTGCATTCGCGGCATCCGAGATGGTGCCCGACCAGTGGTCGCTGCTGCGCTCGCAGATCGCTTCCAGCATTTCCGTGTCGGCTCGTAGCTTCATCGTTGCCTGAAAGCCCCACGGCTTCGCGTACGCTTTCGGATCGGTGTAGGTCACCTCCAGCTGCAGGTGGCCGAAGTCGGTGCGCCGGTAGCGCTCGGTGGTTCGCAGCGCCTCTGAGTGCGACACCCCATAGCGGCTCGTCCACGTCTTGTCGTTGAATCCGACGCTGTCGACGACGAGCGTGTCGCCCTCCCAGCGGCCGACCGAATGCCCCTGCCAACTTGGAGCGGGGTTGTCCTCCAACGTGCGGCCATCGATGTGGATCAGGCGATAGGTGAGGTCATCGTTCAGGATCGCGATCGCCGCCGGCGTCTGCAGGACGCGTTTCCAGCCGCCAAATCTCTCAGCCTCGGGCCCGCTCGGCAGACACTGATAGAAGGGGCGCGTCTTGTAATACTCCTGCTGGCGCTGGTCGAGGAGCTCTTTGACCCACGGCTGCAAGTTGGTGGGATCGGGACGGGCGGCAATGGTGTCGCCGTTCCAGATGCCTGACAAATCAGGCTTGCCGTCGGGCCCGCGCGGCGCGGCTGCGGTGAGATTCGGCTTGCCGTCAGCTGTGCGTGGAATGCCAGGTGTTTTTCGATCAAGCCACTGCGCCCCGGCCGGGGTGGTTGCCATCACCAGAGTGAGCGCCGCGAGAAACAGCCTCATACAGCCCTCCGATCATCTATGTGTCGCCGCCGCTGGACGGCCGGATGATAGCACGGCATAAGGCGGCCGTGTCATCGGGGACCGGGCTCCAGGCGTCGATAATCGGCGCTGTCGCAGGAGGCGAGGGCGCGTCCCAGAAC
>JAHFUJ010000351.1 GCA_023265105.1 Acidobacteriota bacterium | reverse complement strand
GATCATGGTGGTGTCCGATGCCGCGCAGGCGGATTCATTCACGGCCGACAAGCCACGGCTGTGGTCCGACGTCCGGTTCTCCCCGCGGCTTCGCGGATTCCCTGGAACTGGAAGACCCTTCGACCTGCACCCGGACGGCGAGCGCGTCGCGATCGCGCCGGTTCCCGAGAATCAGGGGGCGGCGAAGCAGGACAAGCTCGTCTTCATCTTCAACTTCTTCGACGAACTTAGGCGGCTGGCGCCGCCTAAGAAGTGAAAAGGCAAAAGGAAAAAGGCAAAAGGAAGAAAGAAGAAGGCTGAACACTGACACTACAACTAGTAGCTCTCAGCTCTCAGCTCTCAGCTGTCAACTGCTTGAGAGCCCCGCTACGGTCTTCATCATGATGAAAAGGTGCAAGGGCGAATCAACGAATCGGATGAATCCATATTTTCCGTAGAAATCCGCGTTCGATTCATCCTTCGCGTCGACCACGACAGCTACAGAACCAACGGATGTGCTCGCGGCGAGCGAACGATAAACGGCGTCAACGAGCAGCCGTTCGCCGAGTCCTTTGCGTTGATGATTGACACTGACTGCCAAGCGGCCCAAGTGCGTCGCGGGTACGGCAGGGTATCGCGGAAGCTTCTTGCTCACGTCCTCCGGCAAGCCGCCGAGTTTCACTGACGTGGCAGAGAGAGTGTAGAACCCGGCGATCTCTGAGGGATTGTCAACCGGAACGAGAACGTAAGGGACTGCGACCCCTCGATCCATGTCTTGCCGTGCCTGTCGTTGTAAATAGGTGTTGAGGGCAGGGACACCGCAATCGAATGAGTTGCGGTCGTCGGCCGGCCTCAGAGGTTCGATGACGAACTTCGCAGAGGCCGGCGCTGTCAAAGGCTAGCCGTTGGTACCATTGTAACCATGGCGCTTAACTGCCGCACGAAGGCGCTCGTTGGGCGACGTGGGATTCAGTAATGCGTTGACGAAGATTTCCTGATCTCGACGGCCGAGCTCGATGATCTGTTGCTCTTCGAGCGTCCGTACGGCGGCCTCTTGAGCACTGGCGATCACGAATTGTGAGACGCTTGTGCCTTTCAGCGTCGCCGCCTTTTCGAAGAGGGTCTTTTGGCTCTTCGTAATCCGAGCTTCGAGTCTCTCCTGCCGAGGCTGTGCGGTGGTTGCCATTGGATCCTCCCTGTCGCAGCGTTGAGTGGATTGTACGGCACTTAGCCGTACACACGCAAGTCTCTGCGCGCAGGACGGGGTTCAACGCGGGCTGAAGAACAACAACCGCTTGTTTATCAGTGAGATACAGATTAATGGTGCCGGTCGCGTGATGGGTTTATTTGCCGACCAAGTGTGCCGCGTCCTTTTCGTTTTCGCAGAGATGTTCGATGAGCTCCGTATCCGGAAGCAACTTGAAATGCACGGTCGCAGACTTCCACGGCTTCGGATACGCCTTCGGGTCATCGATCGCGACGTCCAGTTCCATGGTTCCGAAATTCGGGCGGCGGAAGCGTTCGGTGACGTGCAACGCGTCCGTGTGGGGGTGACCGCCGTTATCAAGCCAGGTCCCGTCGTTGAAACCAGCCGTCTCGACGACAAACGTGCTGCCTTCCCACTTCCCGATTGAGTACCCGAACCAGGCGGGATTGGGATCGTGTGGGAGGGTCCGACCATCGGTGAAGATCTGCCGATACTGATTGAATTCCTCGTAGAGAACCATTAGTACATTCGGCATCTGGGCGATCTTGAACGGGATGCCAGCCACCAACATCGCATCCGGCACGCCGTGCGGCATGCAACGCACTTGTGGCTTGTCTCTCCCCAAGCTGTCAAAGCGCTCCTTGTACACGGCTGCCGCCCACGGCAGCATGGGCACTTCGACGCCGTCGCCCGCAAGGTTTTCCAGATAACGCCCGTTGTCAGCGTGCCAGATCCCGGACAAATCCGGCTTAGCGTCCAGCGTTCTCGGGGCCGGCGCGGTCAGGTTGGGCTTGCCATCCGCTGTGCGGGGGGTGCCCGGGAGCGGCAGCTTCAGCCATTGCGCTGGAGCAGGTCCGGCCATCACAAACAGCATCGCCATCGTTGCTATCGAAACTGGCAAACCTTTCGCCGCATCTGTGAGGAGAACCATACGTCAACCCTCCGGGAAGGTCGCGAAGCTACGCTTCGAACTGTCCGCCATCGCTCACCTTAGCACAGCCCCTGTGGTCCGCAAAAACACAAGCCAGCGCGACACCCCGGCGAGCAGTACGCGTGACCGCGATCACCGGCGACACAGATCGCGAAGCGAGGCGGAGTCGTGGGACACTACGGCGTTGAATTTGTCGAGGCGGTCATGTATGGTCACTACAGGCGGTTTCATAACCTCGTTTCGCGGGTCCTGTCCGCGAACAGCCCCACCCGGTGCTCGCCCCAAGAGCGCTTGTCACGGGAGTGGGCTCCGCGCCGGGCGGGGCGGCCCCGTTCGCGGCCACCCGCGAGTAGGTTATGACACCGCCTGTCGGAAGAAGTTAGTCAACAAGGAGTTTTCCATGACCCATCGACCGATGGCTTCAGTCGGCGTGCTGGCGGCCGCGTTGGTCGTTGCGGCGTTTGCAGCGATTCCTCTAGCGGGCCAGACGCCGGCAGCGGCAGCAAAGGCGTCGTCAACGTGGACCGTTCCGAGGACCCCGGATGGCAAGCCGGATCTCCAAGGTATGTGGGTGAACTTCGATCAGACGCCGTTCGAACAGCCGTTGCCCCCAGGCCAAAACGCCCCGGCCGCTGGCGCTGCGGCTCCCGCGCCAGCCGGGGGTGGTAACGGGTTTGGCGACCAGGCGGCTGTCGTTCCTCGTCGTCCCTCAATGGTGGTCGAGCCGGCAAACGGCCGCATCCCGGTGATGGCGTGGGCCGAGAAAGTGCGCGAAGACAAGGCCGCACACATCGGGGACCATTGGGAGAATGGCACCACGTGGGACCGTTGTCTGACGCGCGGCATTCCTGGTGCGATGTTTCCGGCCGCGTACAACAACGGCTACCGGATCGTTCAGTCGCCCGGCTATGTCACGATCCTGTACGAGATGATTCACGATGCACGGCCGATTCCCACTGATGGGAGCCCGCATCTTCCCTCCAGCATCCGCCTGTGGGACGGAGATTCTCGCGGGCATTGGGAAGGCGATACGTTGGTCGTTGATATCACCAACTACAACGGCAAGGGCGATATCGCGACGAATGCGGCCTCTGCCCGCATGCGCGGGATCCCGGCGAGCGATCAGCTGCATGTGGTCGAGCGTTTCACACGGGTGTCCGACAAGACGATCAACTACGAAGTGACGATTACCGATCCGAAGGTGTACACGTCACCGTGGAAGATCGCGATGCCCCTGACCCGCGACGACAATTACCGGATGTTCGAGTACGCCTGCCACGAAGGGAACGTCTACTTCTGGACTGGTACGCTGCGCGGCGGTCGGGTAGCGGACCGGGCCGCGGCGGAATCTGGCGAGGACGGACGCAAGTAGCTGTCAGCTGTCAGCTCTCAGCCTTCAGCTCTCAGCAGCACTAATTGGCTGACAGCTGACAGCTGATAGCTGATAGTGGACGGCTGATAGCTACGCCAAGTCAGGTGGCGTCCGGAATTAGTTGTTGGGCTGCTTGCGAAGATGTCCGTACAACAGCTCTTCGGTGAACTCCACGCACTTGTACTCCAGGAGCCGAGCGTTCTTCTCCAGGTGGCGATAGAGGGGCAGGCTTATCTTCCAGGGTCGCGAAAACACCTTCGGATCCTCGATAGTGGCTTCGTAGTCGAGAATGTCCGCACTGCGGGGCGTGTAGCGCTCTACCACATGTAAGACGTCGCTGTGGAAATTGCCGGCACGGTCCAACCATGTGTCCTCGTTTTGACCGGTCACGTCTACCACCAGCGTTTCCCCCTCCCAGCGCCCGTTGGACCACCCCATCCAACTATCGGCGGGGGCCTTCGTCGGAGCTTCCATATTAATGGTACGAACCGCGCCGGCATACTCATAGGAAATGAGGATGACCTTCTGAGACTGGACGATTTGAAAAGGATAGGGGAGATATGTGGCGCGTGGCACGCCCGGTAGATAACACTTGACCTCCGGGTCCAGCGTCACCCAGTTGGCTTGGTTGGCCTTCTTTTTGGCGGCCGCCGCCGGCAGATACGGGATCTCATCGCCCTCCACCACGCCCAGCCCCGGCGGTTTTGTGAAGACCGCTCCGAGCGAGGGTGCCGGTCCTGCTGCGGCCGCGTGGCCTTCGAGGTCCCAATTCGCTGAGATGAGGGCTTGCCAGATCCCGTTCAAGTTGGGTTTGCCATCCGCTGTCCGTGGCGCTCGATACGCCTGGGCCTGGCCAGCGGCCGACATTGCAGCCAACGAGAAAACGCCTATCAGCGCGACCCCAGCGATCACCGAGTCGCCAAAGCATCTTCGCATAGACGGCTTTCCAAGGTTGATGGCCGTCATCGTACGAGCGTCCCACTTCGATGTCAATCAAGCTCGAGCCCAGGTGTCAAGCTCGAGCCCAGGCCACGTTCGAAGCAGTCCT
>JAHFUJ010000350.1 GCA_023265105.1 Acidobacteriota bacterium | reverse complement strand
AGGCGCGCCAGCGTCGCCAGGCCGTCGATGCCGGGCAGCCACACGTCGAGCAGAATCAGGTCGACGGCGCCGCGCGTGACGCGGTCGAGGCACGCCTCGCCGCTCGGCACCGCCTCGACGCCGTAGCCCTCGTCCCGAAGCACTCCGCCGAGCGCGGTGCGCACGCCGGGTTCGTCGTCGACGATGAGGATGGTCGGCTTCATCGCCTGTTTATCACGAAGCCACGAAGGTCACGAAGACGGCTTTATACAGAAACGCCTTCGTGCGCGTCGTGCTCTTCGTGCCTTCGTGATGAAACGGCATCGCGAGTCAGCACGGAAGCTCAATTGTGAAGCGTGTCCCGCGCGGCACGTTGTCGCCGACCTCGATGCTGCCGCCGTGCTCGGCAATGATGCGGCGCACAATCGCCAGCCCCAGCCCGCTGCCGCGGCGCTTGGTCGAGTAGTACGGCAGAAACAACTTCTCGCGTTCCGCCGGAGGAATGCCCGGCCCGTTGTCGGCGACGACCAGACGCACGACGAGGTTCGACCGGTCGCGCTCGGCCTCGACGACGATCTGCCCGCGGCGCTCCATCGCTTCGATCGCGTTGTCGACGAGGTTGATGATGACGCGCCGAATCTGCTCGGCGTCGAGGCGGACGAGCCCCACGTCGGGGGCCGCGCGCTGCTCGACGCGCACGTCGCTGAAGATGCCCTTGTACAGCGCGAGCGTGTCGGCGACGAGCTGACCGAGATCGGTCGGCACGGTGCGGGGCGCGGGCATGCGCGCGAACTGCGAGAACTCGTCGACCAGCCCCTTGAGGGACTCGACCTCGCCGACGATCGTCGCGGCGCATTCCTCGACGAGATCTTTGGCGGCCGGCGGTCCGCCCGCGAAGTGGCGGCGCAGCCGTTCGGCGCACAATTGAATCGGCGTGAGCGGGTTCTTGATTTCGTGCGCCAGTCGTCGCGCCACTTCGCGCCACGCCGCCACCTTCTGCGCGCGAATCAGCGGCGTCACATCGTCGAGCACGAGCACGACGCCTTCCGGCGCGCCGTTGTCGGCGACGAGCGCGGTGGCGACGGCGGCGAGATGGAGCTCCTGCTGCTCGCGCGGAATCGCAATCTCCTCGGCGGCCGGCTCGGTCTTCGCGCGTCCCGCGCCCGCCAGAAGCGCGCCGAGCGGCTGCAGGTCGGCCCGATCGAAGACCGCCCGTGCCGGCTGCCCGACGATCGCGCGGTCGAGGCTGAGCAGCCGCGCCGCAGCGCCGTTGATGGTGGAGATCGTGCCCACGGCGTCCACCGACACGACGCCCGTCGTAATCCGTTCGAGAATCGTCTCGATGTAGCGCCGGCGGATTTCGACCTCGACGTGTTTTTGCTCGAGCGCGACCGTCGACCGCTCGACCTTGCGCCGGCTCGCGGCCAGCTCGCCCGCCATCGTGTTGAACGCCTCGACGAGCGACCCGAACTCGTCGTCGCTCTGCTGCTCCAGACGCTGATCGAGACGGCCGGCGCCGATCTCGCGCGCCGCCGCGGCCAGCATCTGCACCGGACGGGTGATCCGCTTCGTGAGGTACAACCCCATCCAGGTCGCGCCGACGAGAATCAGCAGCGTCACCATCAGGAAGAACGAGAGATAGACGCCCGCCAGCGGCCGCTTCAGCACGCGCAATTGGTTGTAGTCCTCGAACGCCTGGGTCATGCGCCGCGATCGGACGGCCAGATCGCCGGTCAGGTAGTCGGTGGCCACCACGACGCCGGTGGGACGACCGTCGTTCGACCGGATGACCGCGGCCGCGTGCAGCAGATCGCCCGACGATCCGAGCGCCTCGATCGACTGCGTGTCGGACGAACCCGTGAGCGCTTGCGCGGCAAGGCGGTCGGCGGCCGCGCGGCTGTAGCCCGGCGGCAGCCCCGGCGCGGCCACATCGACGACCGGCTCGAGGCCGGGCAGCGATCCGGTCGCCGGACCGACGCGGTACACCTCGACCATTTGCACGCGCTGCAGCGTGACGTCAGGCGCCAGCAGATCGCGAATCGGCCGCACGTCCGGACTGGCGAGATCCGCCGCAGAGAGAGCGCGCGCGAGCCGTTTCGAGTGGTCGCTCACCAGCAGTTGCCGTTCGTGGTAATAGTCGCCGGCGATTTGGTTGGCCGACGTCAAAATCTCGTCCATCGGCGCATTGAACCAGCGATCGACGCTCGTTCGAATCAGCTCGCTTCCCACCGCCAGCACGAGCACGGCCGGCACGAGCGTCATGCCCAGCAACAGCGCGACCAGCTTTGCGCGGAACCGCGCGAACGGCCGCCCGCGCCGCCGCTCCACGATCAGCTTGACGATGTTGCGCGCCAGCACAAAGACGAGCGCCACCAGCATCGTCAGATCGGCGGCCGACAACGCGTAGAGCACGAACTCGGTGAGAAAGTCGGGCGACAAGCGCGGCGTGCGGTTGGCGACCGTCAAGATGGCGACGAGCAGGGCCACGAGCGCGCCGATGCCGGCGAGAATCAGCCGCGGGTTGTCGCGAAAGGGACGGCGAGGCAGGGGCTCGGGCACGCGGCCCGGCCCGCTCGGGCGTCTCGGCGTGATCGACGTCACGGTGGCCGGCATATCAATCCCTCGTCAACGCCCGAAAACGGTCACGTTGCCACAGAGACACAGAGAGACCACCCACACCGAGCAATCGGCCACAGAGCCACTGAGTCACGGAGATCAGAAGGCTCGGTGTCTCGGTGCCGCTGGCCAATCGTCTCCGTGCACTCTGCGTCTCCGTGGCGACGTGATCCGGAAGTCGAGCCACGCGCGCGGACTACGGCAGAAACGTGAACTTCGCGCGACCGAGCACCAGGCCGCGGTCCCACGGCCAGAAGAACCACGCGTTGCGCGGCCGCGTGTGGGCCCGGACTCGGACGTAGTACTCGCCGTTGGCTTCGAGCGTGGACGTCGTCGACAGCGGCACGTGCTCGAAGCGCGTCATCCAGCGCCGCACGGCGTTCTGGTCCTCGGTCGGCCGCGCGTCTTCGACGCGTCCGTCGAGCGTGCGCGACATCTGATACCGCCGCGTCAGGTTGTCAAACCGCACCGTGGCGGTGATGGTCACCGCCGCCAGCGTGCGGTCGAACCAGGTCACCGTGCCGTGCCGCAGCTCGAGGTCGTACGAAAAGGTCGTGGGCAGGCCACTTTGAATGGCGTCCCGGACCTCCTCGGTGAAGCCATCGCTCAGCTCGAAGGAGACCAGCACCTGGCCGTCGCGCGCCAGCGGCGTGACCGACAGGTCCGGCTCCCCGGCGCGCACGACGACGGCGAGCAGGACAAATGCAACGACGAAGACACGAAAACACGAAAAAGAAGACCTCTTGGTTTTCTTCGTGCCTTCGTGCTTTCGTGGTTGCATTTCGCGCCGACTCTTCATTCCTTGACGTTCAACAGATCTTTGAGCTCGCTCATGAACTCGCCGAGGTCGCGGAAGTGACGGTAGACCGAGGCAAACCGCACGTACGCGACTTTGTCCAGCTTCTTCAGTTCCTCCATCACGAAGGCCCCGATATCGGCGGTCGCGATTTCTTTGTCAGACCGTTCCTGCAGCGTCACCTCGACACGATCGGCGACCCCCTCGAGCGCGGCGACACTGACGGGCCGCTTCTCGCAGGCTTTCAGGAGGCCCGCAATGAGCTTCTGCCGTTCGAACCGCTCGCGCGTGCCATCTTTCTTCACCACCATATACGGAATCTCGTCGATCCGCTCGTAGCTGGTGAAGCGCTTGCCGCAGTCGAGGCACTCGCGCCGGCGCCGGATGACCTCGCCTTCTTTGCTCTCGCGCGAGTCGACCACCTTATCGCCCAGATGAGCGCAGTAGGGGCATTTCACTTCGGGCGCCCCTCCGAGACTATTGCTTGACGCTCGCGGGGTCCGACCGTTGCGCCGGGGCCCCAGCCCCGGCGCTCCTCGCTCGCGGCAGCCGCTCGCGCCATCGCGCCGTCGCGCTCGGGGGCCACCGCGTCCGCCTGGTCGGCCAGCCGGCGCATCCCCGATACGTTCAACCCCACCTGCGCGGCGAAAAACAATCCGAGCAGCAGCGACGGTCCGATCGAAAACAGGTGCAGCACGATCGCGGCACCCACCGCCGCCGCGTCGGGCGCGCCGTAGAAGACCGTCGCCCCGACACGAAAGGCCTCGTGGAACCCGCCGATGGCTCCCGGTGTCGGCACGGCGACGCCAATCACGAGGAGCGCAATCAACAAAAACGATCCCGTAAACGGCATCGCGAACCCAAACGCCACCGACACAGCCCAGATACCGAGGGCGATCGTGAACCACAGCGGAAAAGACCACGCCAGCGCGACCAACAGCCGGCCAGGCCGGCGGATGGCGCCCAGGCCGGTCGCGAACTTCTCGGCGACACGCGCGATGAGGCCAGCGAGCGTCGAGGGAACGACCTCTTCGAGCCGCGTCAGCGCGCGCCCGAGGCGCGCCGGATCGCCGGCGAGCACGAACAGCACGAGCAACGACCCCAGCGCCAGGGCGCCCGCGGTGGCGCCCGCCCACTTGACCGCCGCGAACA
>JAHFUJ010000349.1 GCA_023265105.1 Acidobacteriota bacterium | reverse complement strand
CACCAAGTTGCTGCACCGCTGTCTGGAATCGTTGCCGGGCGATGGCGGCGTCTGTCTGTTTGAAGGTGCTGAAATTGAGCCGGATGCCCCGGACCCCGGCGCGATGCATCTCGTCGAGCTGTGCGCCAGATGTCTTGTCGTCAATCACCGCGACGGCGCGAGAGCTTGGACCAAGCTGCCGCAGGCCATCGAGCGTGCAGGAATTATCGGTGCCGTAGAAGCTGGGATGGACGATGACGATGCGGTCGACGTGCAGGGTCCGATGCACCGCGCGCGACTCCTCGGCCGTCCCCGGTTCGGGCGTGTAGACGCGGCCTGACCAGAACGGAAACCGCTTCGGGTCGCCGATGACGTGGGTGTGACAATCGCACGCGCCGGCGGGTACGGCGAAGTTCACGGGCGTTTGGGAAGCGGCGGCCACAACCGAGCCTGCACGCCGCAAGGCAGCCAGCGCGCCCGAGGCAACTGAGCCAAGAAGGACCGTGCGTCGCGATATCATCGGAACCCCCTTCATCTGGATTGGCTGTCAGCGAGCCTTGTAGGTCTTACTGAACGCGTTACGAGCGTTTGTGATCGTGAACGTGCCGTCCGATCGGATCGACGCCTTAATCCAATTGCCACAGGTCAGTTGCGGAGGAGATTTGGGCCGCCGTCGTTGATGGTGTTCGGGAGAAGCTCCATATTGGAAGAAATCACGCGAACCTCAACTCCTTTGAGCGGTATCGTCGCTCCCGCCTTCGCGACGATCCGTTTGCCGGCGGCGAAAGTCATGTAGGCGTCGCGCCACACCTGATTCTCATTTTCCGTCTGGCCGCCATGATCGATGAAATGCTCGATCGGGATCATGCTGGCGAGCACCGCCGACGTGGTCCAAGTGAAAGTGGGTGACCATCAGGTAATCGATCTTTTTCAACCCAGCGAATTGTACGGTCGCAAGGATTCGCTTCGGATCTCGATCGGGCGGCACCGGATTTCCGGCGTCGACGAGCAGCGATTCTCCCGATGGGGACACGATCAACGTGGCCGCTCCGCCTTCGACGTCAATCCAACAGATCTCCATGTTTCGGGACTGCGCGTTGAGCATCCCGGCGGGAGCAAGAAGAAGGAACGCCAGCGGTGCCAGTCGTTGTGCAATGCCCATGGTCGCCACCCAGGTCATCATTTTTTCTCCGCCGGCGCGCGGCGCTTCAGCTCTTCAAACCAGTTGAGCACGACGTTGATCTGCGCGGACGCCTGCGCTTGCTCGGTGGCCTTGAGCATCAGGAATCGCTGGCCGTCCGGCGATACATCGTAGTCAGCGAAGGTTCGTGGAGTACGCACGTACCGGCCCTCGAAGAGCATCTTCGGCTTGCCCGCCGTGAAGCTCGGTTGCGTCGTCACGTCCACCGCCATCATCTTGTCGCCGTTGCGATAGAACAGCTCGCGACCGTTGGGATTCCAGACCGCCTCGGTGGCGCCCTCGGCCGAGATTTGCCACTTGCCGCCCGGGCCCGGGTAGGGCTGCACGTAAATCTCGTACCGGCCCGATTCCTCCGACGCATAGGCGAGCCAGCGGCCATCGGGCGAAAAGCGAGGCGCGGTCTTGCGGAATGGTGTTTGAAGGAAAGGTTGCGGCTTGCGGTCGCTGAGCCGCAAGACCCAGATGTCTCGCGAGGCGGCCGTGTCTTCGGTAAAGGCCAGCAGTTGCCCGTCCGGCGACCAGGACCCAGGAACGTTGTTGAACTTGCTCAGCTCGCTGGATGTCAGCGCTTCGGCGGCGCCACTGCCATCGGCCGGTTGCCAGAACAGGACGTTCGGTCGGTCAGGCCTGTTCGTCTTGTACACGATTCGCTTGCCATCGGGCGTCCACACCGGATCGACGTTGCCGTTTCCTTCGAATGTCAAACGGCTCAGGGTGTCGCGCCGAAGGTCGTAACTCCAGATGTTGCTCTCCCCTTCCTCGATCCCAGCGGCTACCCGCTGTCCGTCAGGAGAAAGCCTCGGGAGCACATAGGTGTGGGCCGGAGCCGCGATCGGCTGCTCCACCCCTTTGCGATCCACCCACACCATCCTCATTCGGGCTGTCGGAACTTCGGCGCCTGGAACATAGACCAGCGTTCCAGAGCGAGAAAGGCTGTACTGGGTCGCTCGAGTGCCGCCGGACTGCAGCACACCCTCCAACGCGGGAGTCGCGGTGCCGGTCAAGACCAGACGCTGGGGATCGAACGGCACGGCCATCAACGTCCCCGCTTGCGCATAGATCAGGTGTCCGGTGGGCGCATAGTTCGGGCTCGTGCCACCCTGGATGAGGTCTCGCTCCTCACCTGTCTGCAGGGAATGAACCGCAATCTGGGCGTTGGCCCAATCTGTGACGCTCGGTGAGGATGAGAAGAGCACGGCCTTCCCGTTCGGCAGGAACTCCGGCCAGGCGTGCGGCGGACCGATCCTCTTGGGATCTGTGGTGGTCAGGGGCTTCAGCGCACCTCCGGCCGCGGAGACCTGCCAGAGACCCGGACGCGCGGTGTACCCAAGCACGATCGTGTTATCCGCTCCCCAGCTTGCAGTCGCGGCCGAACCGAGCCCGACCAACGGAAGATCACAGAGGGTCACCGGCGCACCACCGCTAACGGCTACCTTCTTGAGCTTGCCGCCGGCAGAAAAGCCTATCCACTGGCCGTCGGGAGAGAAGAAGGGTGCGAACGCTCCTTCCGTGCCGGGCATCGGCCTGGCTTCCAAACTATCCAGCCCGCGTAGATAGAGCTGAGCCTGAGCCACGCCGCCATTGGGGCTGGCAACATAGGCCAAAAGCCTGCCGTCCGGAGAAAGAGCAATCGCCGGAACTCCCGCCAGTTGTTGGCCCGGTGACAGCGAGATAGCCAAGCGTGTTACCGGGGGTGGTGTCACAGGCTTGAGGATCCAAACCGCGAGGCCCGTGACCAAGCAGGCGACCAGAGCCGCCGCGGCCCAGACGAGCCGCTTCCTCCAAGCCGTGTGCGTTGGGCCGACGGCAGCCGTCGAGCCTGCTGCCTGCGCGGGGCTCTCGGCAATCCACTTCAGCTCATCCATGACGTCGCGCACGCTTTGCCAGCGCTCGTCGGGATTCTTCCGCAAACATTTCTTCGCGACGCGATCGAGCGCGAGCGGCATCATCGGCTGAAGGGACGACATCGGCGGCGGCTCGCTCTCCAGAATCTTGGCCATCACGCTCGCCGAGGTCTTGCCCTCGAAGGCCTTCTTTCCGGTGGCCATCTCGTACACGAGTGCGCCAAAGGCGAAGATGTCCGTCCGCGGGTCCACGTCTCCGCCTTCCACCTGTTCCGGCGCCATGTATTGCAGTGTCCCCAGAATCCTCCCTTGCTCGGTCGGCGCGTTCTCTCGAGTGGCAGCCTCGGTCGCAGCCGCCGCTCCCGGTTTCAGCTTAGCCAAGCCAAAGTCGAGCAGCTTTGTCCCCGCCGCGGTGATCATGATATTGCCCGGCTTCAAGTCGCGGTGGGTCACTCCCTTGCGATGCGCCTTGTCCAACGCGTCTGCGATTTCAATGGCGTACTGGAACACCTGTTCAAGCGGGAGCGGGCGTTTCGCGAGGCGCTGCGCCAGCGTCTCGCCCTCCAGGTACTCCATCACCAGAAAATCGATACCGTCTTGGCGGCCGATGTCGTGCAGCACGCAGATGTGGGGATGATTCAGGCTGGCAATCGTGCGCGCTTCGCGCTCGAACCGCTCCCGCAGGTCGGATCGGTTCGCAACATGATCGGGAAGGACCTTGATCGCGACGATGCGGTCCAGGCGGGTATCGCGGGCTTTGTAGACTTCGCCCATCCCACCCACGCCGATGGCGGATAGGATTTCGTAAGGGCCCAGACGTGTTCCGGTCAGTAACGCCATAGGGCGAAGCTCCTATCATTTATCACTGCTCGTGGGGCCCCACCCCCACTCGCTCGCACTCGGCGACTTCGCGCCTCGCGCGGGCCGCAGGCGCTTCTCAGACGGTCTTGACGCCCTTCATCACGACGCTGATGTCGTCCGGGTTGATCAAGTCGGGCACCGTCCAGCCGTCCAGATCGTACTCGGCCATGCACTGCTCGGCGAAGCCCTTGTAGCGGGCGGTCGCGCCCGTCAGGTCGGCCACCATCAGCGTCTCGAACCGGATGCTCTCGTGGTTGCCGAAGTAGTTGCGCTCGTACAGCTCGTGCCGGCCGCCGAACTCGGTGCCGACCGCGTCCCACAGAAGCTTCATCAGTTTCACGCGCTGCTCGGCGGTGTAGCCGTTGGACCCGCGCACGAACTGGTCCAGGTACGGACGAAGCTCGGGCACCTTGAAGTCCAGCGCGCTCGACGGCAGATAAATGAGTGCGCTCGCGAGCGTGTTCTCGATGATCTCCTTGATCTTCGGATACGCCAGGCTGGACATCACGCGATACGCGAGACCGTAATCCAGATTCGGCAGGACGTAGCCTTCGGTCCACGGAATCGGCGTGCGGGCCATCGCATCGGTCAGCGCCCAAAAGAGGTTCCGCCAGGCCAGCACTTCGCCCACCTGCGCCTGCACACCGCGGAAGTCCTTCGCGCCGGTCGCCTCGACGGCTTTGAGCAGCAGGC
>JAHFUJ010000348.1 GCA_023265105.1 Acidobacteriota bacterium | reverse complement strand
CCGGGGCCTTGTGCGGATTCGGCTGAACGCTCCTGGCATCACGCCGGGCGTTCGGCGGCCGTCATAGGTGAGGCCAAGAAGAAGGTAAAAGGTAGAAGGTAAAAGGTCAAAGGTAAAAGGTAAAAGGCAAAAGGCAAAAGGTAAAAGGTAAAAGGTAAAAGGTAAAAGGTAAGAGGCAGGAGGAAATGGTCAGAAACTTCATCTCGCGTCGCGATTTGTTGAAACGCGCGGGCATGGTCGGTGCCGTCGCAGCCCTTGCTCCGAGGAGCGCCCTCGCGTCGCGCGAAGCCGCAGCGCCCGTTGCGGAAATGACAGCGACGCCGGTGACGGCCGCCGCCGCGCGCGGGCCACTCGAGAATCTCACGGCGGCGGAGTCGGACATTCTCGAAGCGATCGTCGCGCGCCTGATTCCGAGCGACGCAAACGGTCCGGGCGCCATGGAAGCGCGCGCGACCGACTACATCGATCGCGCGCTCGGTGGCGCGCTCGCGTCGCAGCGTGACGCGTACAGGGTCGGTCTCGAGGCGCTCGACCGCTACGTGCGTTCATCCAGAGGCAAGCCGTTCACCGAGCTCTCCACAACCGATCAGGACTCCGTGTTGATCGACGTCGAGAGCGGCACCGTCACGCCAGGCAGCGGCTTCACAGGGAGCTCGGCGGTCTTCTTTAGCATGGTGAGGGCGCACACGCTGCAGGGCACCTTCGGCGATCCGTACTACGGGGGCAACGCGAACTTCATCGGCTGGGACATGCTGGGATACCCGGGTGTCCGCACGATGGTGACGCCGGATCAGCAGAAGATGACCAAGGTGCCGCCGAATCACAAATCGGCGTACGACTACGAGATGTTCGTGAAAGCCTCAGCGAACGCCGGCTCCGACGAGGAGATGACGCATGGCGACTAGGCTGAAGGACACCGACGTGGTTGTCATCGGTCTGGGCGCGGCGGGCGGCGTGGCCGTGTGGCCGATCGCGCACGCCGGAATCGATGTGGTGGGCCTCGAGGCCGGGACCTGGCTGACGCGCCGCGACTTCGCGCCCGACGAGATCAGAAACAACGTGCGCGACTGGCCGATGGCGGTGCAGAAGGCGAACCACGAAGTGCCGACGCACCGGGTGAATGCATCGGCGCCCACGACCAGGGGGACCATCCATCCGATGATGAACGCGGTGGGCGGCACGACGCTGCACTACTGGGCACAGAGCTGGCGCCTCAACCCGTGGGACTTCAAAGTGGTGAGCGAGACGAAGCGGCGCTACGGCGGCTCGCGCATCCCGAAGGACTCGACGGTGGAGGATTGGCCGTTCGGGCTCGAGGAGCTCGAGCCGTATTACGACAAGGTGGAGTACGAAGTCGGCATCTCGGGCAAGGCCGGCAACATCAACGGCACGATCGATCGGCGCGGCAACATCTTCGAGGGTCCACGCAAACGCGAGTACCCCATGCCGCCGCTCCGCAGCACCGAGTTCTTGGAGAAGATGGCGGCTGCCGCGCGGTCGCTCGGCTGGCACGCCTTTCCAGGACCGGCCGCGATCAACTCGCGGCCGTATCAGAGCCGGTCTGCGTGCATGTACCACGGGTTCTGCAACAGAGGCGGCTGTCACGTGGACGCGAAGAACGCGACCCACGTGACGACCATCCCAAGGGCGCAGAAGACCGGCCACCTCACGGTCGTCACGCGTGCACACGTCAGGACAATCGAGGTGGACGACCGCGGCCGCGTGAGCGGCGTCAATTACGTGACCGACGGCGTCGAGTACTTCCAGCCGGCGAAGGTGGTCCTCCTCGCGAGTTATACTTACGAGAACTCGCGGCTGCTCCTCCTCTCGAAGTCGAAGGCATTTCCACACGGCCTCTCGAACAACCACGGCCAGGTGGGCAGGCACTATTTCAGCCACGCGCAAGGCGCGGGCGTCACGGCGCTCTTTCCGTGGAACGTGAATAACTGGTACGGCCTGCCGGCACAGGGCTTCGCCGTCGACAACTGGGCCGACGACAACTTCGATCACTCGACCGTCGATTTCATCGGCGGCGGCAATCTGTGGGTCTATTCCGACAGGCGGCCGATCGCCGCAGCGAACATGAACACGTTCGGCCGGGCGCCGAACTGGGGCTCGGCGTGGAAGGCGTTCATCATGGAGAATGCCGACCGCACGAACTCCGCGTACCTCCAGAAGACGACGCTGCCGTATGAAGGCAACTACCTCGATCTCGATCCAGTCGTGAAGGATCCGCTCGGGGATCCGGTGTGCCGAATTACCGCCGACTACGGGGACAACGAGCGGAAGATCGCGACCTTCGTCCAGAACAAGATGGAGGACTGGTACAAGACCGCGGGCGCGATTCAAGTGCAGCGCGGCGCGCTCGGCACGATGGGTCCGACCACCCACGCGTACGGTGGCACGCGCATGGGCGACAACCCGGAGACCAACGTCGTCGATCGCTGGGGTTTCTCGCACGAGGCCCCGAACCTCGGCGTGCTCGGAGCGTCTGTGATGGGGACCAGCGGCGCGCGCAACCCGACGCTCACCGCGCAGGCGCTCGCCTGGCGAACGGGAGAACATCTCGCGAAGAACTTCAACGCGATCGCAAATAAGAGAAGCTAAGGCGAACCGGTACCGCCGCGAATCGGCATCACCTTGAGCTACAGCTGGATCCTCAAGGCCTTGCAGATGGCCGGCCTAGCGGGTGCGCGACCCCTGTCCGGGGTACTTGACCAAAGCGGTCCACTGGATAGCGACCGTAATCGAGCGTTTTTTAGCCTCCTGCGATTGGCAAGGAGAGAGGAAGCTCTTCCCATCCGGTGCAACGTCATAATCGGGAAAGCTAGTATCGGAACGCCGAGCGTTGCACACAGGGAACAGCGGCCGAGGGGTAGCGGCCTTGAGTGATTCTCCCAATCCAACCTCCGCGGCCATCATTCTGTTGTCCGGCGTGAGATAAAATAGTTGTTTTCCGTCGCGCCTCCACGTTGGATGAGCACCGCCGTTCACAGAAATCCGCTCCTTTTCCGGCTTTTCCACGGAACGGACGTACACTTCGCGTACTCCAGATTCGGTGGAGTCGTAGGCCACCCACTTGCCGTCGGGCGAGAACCTTCCGCAGCACTCTGAGAATTGAGTCGCGAGGAATGGCTGCACCTTGCGATCGCCAAAGAGGGGTAGGAGCAACAGGTCGCTACCACCGGGGTTTTGCGGTAATCCCTTTTGAAGGAGCAAGAACCGGCCATCCGGAGACCAGTCCGTGACAGCTCCTCCGCCATTCCACAGAAGCTCTTCTTCGCTCTCCCCGCTCAGGGCCTTCCGATAAATGCTGGGTGGTACGGTGCGATCAGAAGCAAACGCCAGGTAAGCTCCGTCTGGTGACCATACCGGAAACCAATCATTCGCGGGATTCGCGGTGAACCGGGAACGAGAGGCGGTGTCCAGACTGATGATCCAGATATCCCGGTTTCCGCTGTCTGGATCCGGGATCCAAACAGCCACCCGTTTGCCGTCGGGCGAAAGCCGAGGTTGCCCGTAGAGTCCCTTTGGACCCACAAAACCCTGGATAGATCCCTCGCGGTCGACCCAGGTCAGCTGTTCCATTGCGCGACTGGCTTCATGATAAGCGATGACGCTGCCATCCGCGGATACGGAAAAGAATGCATTGGCGCTCGGTGTTTCCTGGTCAATATTGCCGGCCACCGGAAAAGAGTCTCCCAATAACTCCAGCTTGTCGGGATCAAAGCGCTGGGCCATGAGGGTTCCCTCGCGTCCGAAGAGTAGATACCCGGGCGGAGAATAGACGGCGTTAGATTGCTCCGTCAGCAGCCGTTTAGTCCCCTTCGAGTCCAAAGAGCCGACATAGATCGCCGTGTTTTCCTTCAGACTGCTTCGGACAGTAAAAAGAAAGTGACGTCCATCCGGCAGGAAGCTTGGCCAGCGGTGGGAGTTCTCCTGCCGCCCGGAGTCTAGCGTCGTGAGTTGCAGCGGCGTGCCTCCGGAAGCCGAAACGTGCATCAGCGGAGCCCGATTGTTAGGGTTGAAAACGATCTCGCCCGACGCATTCCACGTCGCTCCAAGCCCGGGCGTCGTGTTGCAAATGTTTTGCGGTAATCCTCCGGCAAGAGCAATCTTCTTCAATTTTCCTTCGGCAAAAAACGCGAGAAATTCACCATCCGGCGACCAGAAAGGGTTGGTCGCGGCTTCCGTTCCCGCAATTCGTACCGCCTCTTGAGTGTCGAGCGAACGCACCCAGATGGCGCTGATTCCGGAAGCCAGTTGTGCGACAAATGCGACGCGCCGGCCGTCCGGGGAGAGGGCGGTTTCGAGACCCCCGCGGAGCAGTGTGGCGTCTTCGGGCGGTTCAAACGTGAATTGTACCGGCTCGCGCGCAGGAGTGCCCGGACGGGGCCGGAGGAAGACGCCCACCAACCCCGCAAGTGTGATGCCCGCTACCGCCCACGGAATCCAGGCGTGCCGGCTCGCTCGCCGATGCGGCGAAACCTGCGCGTTCGGGGGACGTTGCAACCTGCGCAAGTCGAGCGCCAGATCCCCTGCGTGCTGGTAGCGCTCCTTCCGGTCTTTTGCCAGAGCTT
>JAHFUJ010000347.1 GCA_023265105.1 Acidobacteriota bacterium | reverse complement strand
CCTGAACATCGTCAGGGCGTGCACGCAGGCGCGCCTCGAAATCCTCGGCTGGTAAGTTCAGACCACGGAACCGACGACGGTGTCACAAACGATTGCGCGACCAATGCGGCGACCTGCGCCTGTTGGCTGCCGGCTCATCGAGTCCGCTCACCGCGCCCCGACAGCTTGACGCTCGCAGAGTGCGCGACCGCGACGATCGTGTCCAGCTGACGGCCCATCATCACCTGCAGCTTCTGTTGCGCGCGCTGCCAGTGCGGCCGTGCGGCGGCGACCTGCCTGCGTCCTTTTGGGGTGATGCGGTAGACGCGGCTGCGCCGATCCGTGCCGGCGTGTTTCTCGAGCCATCCGCGCCTGCACATCAGCCCAAGCGTGCGCGTCAACGTGGTGCCATCCATCACGAGCCCTTCCGCCAGACTCGCGTGACTCACATCGCCCAACCGCGCAATCGTCGCGAGCAGACCGAACTGCGGAGCCTCGAGCCCGCACTCGCGCATCTCGTCGTCGTAGACGCGCGTGACGATGCGGCTGAGGCGGCGCAGGGTGGCGCAGGCGCACGGCAGCCGGAAGAGCGTGCCGTCGAGTGTGATTCCCTGACTTGACGGGCTCGGCATAATGCATGTATATACATGTATTCTGATGAAGTCAAGGACGGTTATCCTCGCAGTCGCGCTCGTCACACTCGCCTCGTCAGCTCTCGAGTCATCCGCCCTCGCGCAGAGCCCGGCTCCCAGTCCGCTGCTGACGAGCGACGGCCGGCCCGTGCCGGTCGCGCCTGCCGTCATCGCACGCAGTCCGCGCGGCGTGACCATCCGCGCCACGCGCATCACGACGCCGCTCAAGATCGACGGCCGCCTGGACGAGGCCGTCTACGAGCAGGTGCAACCCATCACCGAGTTCGAGCAGCAGGATCCGCACGAAGGACAACCGGTGTCCGAACGGACCGAGGCGTGGTTGCTCTACGACGATCGGTTCCTCTACGTCGCGTGCCGCTGCTGGGACGAACACCCCGAGCGTATCGTCGCCAATGAGATGCGGCGCGACAGCGTGAACCTGCGTCAGAACGACAACTTCGCCATCGCGCTCGACACGTTTCACGACAAGCGCAACGGTTTTATCTTCAACGTGACGCCGATCGGCGGCATGCTCGACGGGCTCACCACCGACGAGCGTACGCTCAACGTTGACTGGAACACGGTCTGGGAGGCGAAGGTCACGCGGACGGACAAGGGCTGGTTCGCCGAGATCGCGATTCCCTTCAAGTCGCTGCGCTACACGCCGGGGCAGAATCAGGAATGGGGCGTGACGATCCGCCGGACGATTCGCGCGAAGAACGAGTACGCGTACACGACCCCGATGAAGCCGCAGTGGGGCGTCGCGGCGCTCTTTCGCGCCTCGGCTGCCGCCACACTCGTCGGGCTCGAAGTGCCGCCGTCGGGAAGAAATCTCGAGATCAAACCCTCGGCCATCTCGCGGCTCACGACCGATCGGCTCGCCACGCCTGCCGTGTCCAATGACGTCACAGCCGATATCGCCGTCGACGTCAAGTACGGCATCACGAAGAACGTGACGGCCGACTTCACCTACAACACCGACTTCGCGCAGGTGGAGGCCGACGAAGTGCAGGTGAACCTGACGCGCTTCAATCTGCAGTTGCCCGAGAAGCGCGAGTTCTTTCTCGAAGGGCAAGGGATGTTTCTGTTCGGGGCGACCGGCTCCGGGAACCCGCCGCTGCCCGGCTCGAGCCCGGCCGGCGGCGCCAGCGACGCGCCCACCATTTTCTACAGCCGCCAGATCGGGTTGAGCAACCTCCGCGCGGTGCCGATCATCGGCGGCGGACGCCTCTCGGGCAAACAGGGCAAGTGGAGCGTCGGCGCCCTGAACATCGCGAGCAACGCGGACCAGGCGGCGAAGGCCGAGCGCACGGACTTCACGGTCCTGCGCCTCCGCCGCGACATTCTGCGGCGCAGCGCCATCGGCGTGATTTTCACGGATCGCTCGGTCTCCACGGTGGCGCCAGGCGCCAACACGCTCTTCGGCGTGGACGGCACCTTCGCGTTCCGTCAGAACATCAATCTGAACGGCTACGTCGCGAGGTCCGAGACCTCGGGGTTAACGAACGATCCGATTGCCTACCGCGGCAACTTCGCCTACAACGCGGATCGCTATGGCCTGCAGGTGGACCGGACCGTCGTCGGATCGGATTTCAATCCGGAGGTCGGGTTCCTGACGCGGTTGAATGTCCGGCGGACCTTCGCATCGGCGCGCTTCAGCCCGCGTCCGAAACAGAATCGCGTCATCCGACGCTACTCGTACGAAGGGAGCCTCAACTACGAGACCGACAACACCAATCGTCTCCAGTCGCGAGAAGCGCAGGCCGACTGGCGCATCGATCTGCAGAACAGCGACGTCTTCCACGTCGAGGCCTTTCGAAACTACGAGCGGCTCACGAAACCGCTCGCCCTCGCCACCGGAGTCACGGTGCCCGTGGGCAGCTATGGCTTCAGCCACGTCCGCGTCGCGTGGGCGCCGGGCCAGCAGCATGCGTTGTCGGGCACCGTCGCGTTCGACGCGGGCCAGTTCTACGACGGCACGAAGCGCACCTTCAGCATGAACGCGCGGTACGGGTTGTCCCGTCAGCTCGGCGTCGAGCCGAACATCTCGTTGAACTGGGTCGAGCGCGCCGGCTCGAGCGCGGTCGTGAAAGGCACGGGCGCGAGGACGACGTTCACCATGACACCGCAGATGTTCGTGGCCGCGCTCGTGCAGTACGCGTCGGCCACCAACACGGTCTCGACGAATCTCCGCTTCCGCTGGGAGTACCAGCCTGGCAGCGAGTTGTTCGTGGTCTACACGGACGGACACGACACGCTGGCGGCGAATGGGACACCGTCCTTGCAAAGCCGCGGGGTCGTCGTGAAAATGAACAAGCTTCTGCGTTTCTGACGACGGGTCTAATCGGCCGCTGGCTTGCCGATGAACGACAGCAGCAGCACACCGACGCCCGCGATGATTGCTGCGGGCGATAGCGACAGGACGACGCTGCCGGCGGTCGCGCCGCCAGCGAGCAGGTATCCGCCCGCGAGCGGCCCGGCGACCGATCCGAGGCGTCCCCATGCGATCGCCGCTCCCGAGCCGCGCCCCCGCATCGCCGTCGGATAGTAGGACGCCGCCGCGCCGTAGAGGGCGAACTGCGCCCCGATGAGCACGAATCCCGCGGCGCCGCTGAGCAGCAGGATGAGCGGCAGCGTCTCCGCACGGGCGAGGGCGATCAGCACCGCGATCAGCGCCGCGTAGGCGAACGTGATCGGCCAGCGCACGCCGAACCGATCGACCAGGCGCCCGCAGGCCAGCGCCCCGGCGATGCTCCCGGCGTTGAACCACACCGACGCCTGTGACGCGTCCCTCGGAAAACCCTTGGCGGCCACCAGCGTCGGCAGCCAGTTGAGGATGAGATACAGGATCAGCAGCGTCGGCAGGAAGACGACCCAGAGCAGCAGCGACGGCAGCGCGCGGCCGGCGCCGAACAATACCTGGCGGTGGACGAACATGTACGCGACCACCACCGTCGGAAGGATCGCCAGCCAGGCGGTGATGCCGCCGAGAGACGCCGCCCCGGGTTTCATCGACGCGTACAGCAACGCGGCGTAGGACGCCGCATAGAGCGGGATCAGTGCGAGCCAGTGCCACACGGGCCGACCGCCGTCCGACGGGCCCGTGCGGGCGCCGCGCGTCTCGCGCATCAGCAGAAAAAGCGCCGACGCGAGGACCACGGGGGAGAGTCCGCCGATCAGAAACAGCTGGCGCCAGTCCTGCGCTGGTGTCAGCCAGCTGATGAGCGCGACGGTTCCTCCGCCGGCCGGCATGCCACAGAACATCATCGTGGCGGTGGTGCCGCGCTTTTCAGGTGGACTGACTTCGGCCGCCATCGCCATGATGTTGGGCAGTGCCGCGCCGAATCCAAAGCCTGCGCCGAGACGGGCGGCGAACAGCAGCTCGTATGTCTCCGCGTACATGGTGCCGAGGGTGAACGCGCCGAACGCCAGCACCGCGGCAATCAGGACGGGCTTGCGGCCCCACAGATCGGCCAGCCAGCCGCCGATGGTCGCGCCCAGGACCAGGCCGATGTTGCTCGCCGACAACGCCCGGCCCAATGTCGCGCTGTCCAGACGAAGCTCCGCGCCGAGCCGCGGCGCCGCGACGCCGATCGCCTGGATGTCGAACCCTTCGAGCACGGCGACCGCGAAGCAGAGCGCGATCGTGAGTCGCGCGCCCTCGACAGCGTCGGCGGTACGTGCCGGCGTCGCCCGCACGTTCACGAAATCGGTCACAATGTCGCCGCCGCCGTCGGGCAGGCGCGGATCGGACGGCACTTTGATGCTGAAGTGATCGACGCGGGACGACTCACGATTCCGGATTGAAGCCTCATGTCGTTACCGCGTGCATACATAGGAGCTTGCCGACCCTGCCGCACCGCCCTTGTACCGCGGATATGAGGGGTACGAACAGAGCGGAAGACTCCGATCGCCGGCCGTCACGGTCACCGACTTGCCGGGCGCGACGTTCTTCTCGACCTAGTAGGTGACTTCCAGCGTTGAAATCTGGCCA
>JAHFUJ010000346.1 GCA_023265105.1 Acidobacteriota bacterium | reverse complement strand
CGCTCATGCCGGGGCTGAGTGCCGCCGTCATCTTCGACGGAAACACGGCGCCGGACGCGGCCACCATGGCGAAGGTCACGGCGTCGGTGCTCTACTTCGGTGGTGATCTCAACGATCGCGACGTCGCGCTGGTCGCCGCCGCAGCGCCCGCGATGGAAAAGCTCGGGAAGAGCTTCGAATATCACATCTGGGCCGTCACCACCGGCCAGTTCGTCCAGATTGGGCAGCCCGCGAATGACACCCAGGCCAACCTGGCTTCGTGGCCGATTGCCCTGAAGTTTCTGAGGGATCACACGATGTAAGATGGCCTGGCGACAGTGCCGAACGGTTGTCAGGATTACGTGAAGGAGGGTCGGACGTGAAAAACATTCTTGTCCTCTCGGGAGCAGTCGTGGTGTTGACGCTGGCCCTCCTTGTTCAGCCGCACGCGCAGCAGGGGGGCCGGCAGGGCGGGCCAGGAACGGGCGCGCAGGCGCAGGGTGGCGGAGGCGGCCGGCAGGGACCGACCTTTCAGGGATTGACGATCAGAGCCCGCGATGGCGAGGCCAACCCCGCGGTCATCAACGGTCCGGTGCCGAGAATGCCCGATGGGCATCCCGATTTCTCCGGAACCTGGGAAGGTGGCGGCACGGACGGGGACGTGGAGATAGACGGCAATCTGAAGCCGGGAGAGTTGACGTCGCTGCTGACGCCGTGGGGCAAGCAGATCTATGACAGCCGGGCAAACGTGAAGTATGAGGAACCCTATATCTACTGTCTGCCCATGAGCGTGCCGCGCCACAACCCGTATCCGTGGAGGTTCGTGTTCAACTACAACTCGAAGGGCCTGGATCGGATCTACATCCTCCACGAGACTGGCGACGCAGGCGCGCATCGAGTGGTCTACATGGATGGCCGCAAGCACCCGGACGCATCGACGTTGCTCCCGACCTGGTGGGGCCACTCGATCGGGCGTTGGGAAGGCGACACGCTGGTCATCGACACGGTCGGCTACAACGACAAGTTCTGGATGGATGCGCGCGGCACTCCTCACTCGGAGCAGCTCCACACCATCGAGCGGTGGACGCGCGTCAATTACGGGACGATGATCGACGAATTCACCCTTGACGACCCCATGGCGTTTACCAAGCCGATCACGATGAAGATGGCCGCGAGGATCGCGCGCCCTGGTGTTGACTTGATGGAGTACATCTGCGCCGAGAACAATCAGATTGGCCTTGCTGGCGGCTACCTGAAGTCCGGCTCTCCCGGCATCGGTGGTGGTCCCCCGCCCATAGGCAAGTAAGGAGGCTCCTCATGCAAGCGAAGGTTGGAATGATCGTGACTGGTCTCGGTCTGTTGTGCCTGACGGCGCCGGTCGCCGCTCACCACGGGTTCGACACGGAGTACGACAGCAACAAGGTGATCACGGGAACGGGCGTCGTGTCGAAAGTCGAATGGACGAATCCGCACATGCACGTCTATATCGACGTCACGGATGCGACCGGGAAGGTGACCACCTACAACCTGGAACTGACCAGCCCGAACGCCATCCAGCGGCAGGGGTGGAACAAGAACGACCTGCTGGCCGGGGAGAAGGTGACCTTCACCGGGCACGCGGGCAAAGTCGTGGAATCGAGAGGCGCGCTGGATTCGCTCGTCAAGGTCAGTGCGCCGAAGCAGGAGATATTCAAGGGCCAGAAGCCTGACGCGCTTGCGTCGAATTAGAAAGGGAGAGATTTCCGCCACGGGAGAGGCCATAACGATCAATTCAGGACGCGGCGGGCGATTTCATCAACGTGACGCTGCCGCGCCCGGCGCAGTAATCGTCATTCGGCGAGCGAAATGAGGAAGAAGATGACGCATCCGAAACGAACGCGAAATCTCCTGTTTGGTGTGAGCGTTCTCGCACTGTTTCTCACACTGGGTATTGGGCAGGCGGTTCTCGAAAAGACTGCCGCCGCGCAGTCGAAAGGCGCCGTCCAGGCGCCAAAGTTCGAAGTGGACCCGTTGTGGCCCAAGCCGCTGCCGAACCACTGGATTCTCGGCTCCGCGATCGGCGTCTGGGTGGACGCAGACGATCACGTCTGGATCATCCATCGCAGCTCCGCCACGCTGGGCAACAACGAGAAGCCGCTCGAGCTGAAAACGGGTGAGTGCTGCGCGGGCGCTCCACCGGTGCTCGAATTCGATCAGGCCGGCAACCTCCTGCGGCATTGGGGTGGACCCGGGAACGGCTATGAGTGGCCGGACTCGAACCACGGGATCTTCATCGACTACAAGGGCAACGTCTGGATCGGCGGCAACGGCGGGCCCGACTCGCAGATCCTGAAGTTCACGAAAGACGGCAAGTTCCTGCTCCAGGTCGGGAAGAAGGGGGCGCGTCGCAAGGCGGGCGCGGTGGCCGGCACCAACGAAGGTGATGCGGCTGGCTTCGTCGGCGGCAGCAACGACCAGCAGAGCTTCGGCCGCGTCGCGAAGATCTTCGTCGATCAGAAAGAGAACGAAGCCTACATCTCCGACGGCTACCTGAATAAGCGCGTCGCGGTGCTCGATGCCGACACCGGCAGGATGAAGCGGTGGTGGGGCGCGTACGGCAACAAGCCGGACGACACGCCGCTCGCTCCCTACGATCCGGCCGCGCCACCCGCGCAGCAGTTCCGCAATCCGGTGCACTGCGCCGATTTGTCGGTTGACCGGTTGTTGTACGTCTGCGACCGCGTGGGCGATCGGCTCCAGGTGTTCACCCCCGAGGGCAAGTTCGTCAAGGAAGCGTTCTACGAGAAGGACACGAAGAACGCGGGCTCGGTCTGGGACATCGCCTTCTCGAAGGATGCGCAGCAGAAGTACATCTTCATGGCGGACGGCGTAAATGAGAAGGTGAAGGTGATCGATCGTCAGACGCTGCAGGAGTTGACGACGTTTGGCGACGGCGGCCGTCAACCGGGCCAGTTCTACGGCGTGCACAGCATCGCGGTCGACTCGAAGGGCAACCTCTACACGACCGAAACGTACGAAGGAAAGCGGCTTCAGAGGTTCGTCTACAAAGGACTGTCGCCAGTCACCAAGCTGAACCAGGGAACGATCTGGCCGGCCTCACGGTAAATGTAGCTGGAGCTTTTTGAAAAGCGCTGTAGAGAAGGACTCAGAGACCGGAGAATTCAGAAGGAGGTTCCCGTGCGACGCCTGTACGTGCTTGGAATTGCGTCGGTGGCGGCACCGCTGCTCGTGCACTATGCAACACCCGTGGTGAATGACGTCTCGACGCCCCTGCAGGCGCAGGCGGCGCCGGCCGTCGACAACCGGAACGTGCCGGTCGTCCCGTTCGACAGCACGGACCCGCTGAAGCTCCCGCCCAGGATGAACCTCGGAGAGGTGCTCAGCGTGGCGGTCAATTCCAAGGGGACGATCATCGTCCTGAACCATCCGGGAACTGCCACCTCCGGGCCGCTGTACGGCAACGCCACCACGAATCTCCTCGAGTTCGACGTGACGGGCAAGTATGTGGGCGAGGTGGGACAAGGCGTGTACGGACTCGGCTACGCCCACTCGGTACGGTTCGACAAGTACGACAACCTGTGGACCGTCGACAAGGGCACCAACTCCGTCGTGAAATTCAGTCCGGGCCCGGCGTGGCACGTGCTGCTGAACCTGGGCCGGAGGCCTGAGGGGTACGACAGTTGGAGGTACGAGCGGCCCACGCAGGCGGAAGCGCGTCCGGGCGAGGGAAACTTCAACGGAGCGACCGACGTCGCCTGGGATTCCGACGACAACATCTACGTCAGTGACGGATACGTCAACTCGCGCATCGCGAAGTTCGACAAGCGCGGCAACTGGATCAAGTCCTGGGGCCAGAACGGCCGGGGTGGGGACCACGCGAACGAGAATCCGGGCAATATCAACAATCCCCACAACATCTCGATCGACGCGCAGAACAACGTCTACGTCGCCGACCGAGGCAACCGCCGCATCCAGGTCTTCGATCGCGACGGCAACTTCAAGAAGTTCATCTTCCAGAACGCGCCGTACGACAAGAACCACCACCCGACGCTCGCGGCCAAGCCGGCAAGTCCACCGGACGAATCGGCTCCGTGGGCGCTCTGCATCACCAGGGGTAATCCACAGTATCTCTTCAGCATCGACTCAGAGCCTGGCCGCCTCTACAAGATGACTTTGCCAGAGGGCAAGATTGTGGGGATGTTGGGAATCTCGGGCCACGACGTCGGCCAGTTCAACTGGCCCCACGGCCTCGCGTGCCCGGACGAGAACACGGTCCTGGTGGCCGACATGAACAACTGGCGCGTGCAGAAGATCACGCTGAAGTCGGCCGGCGCCAAGCCGACAACGACCTCCAGCAGGTAAGAACCTGTAGGGGTCAGGGGTTAGGGGTCAGGGACCCCTGACCCCTACCCTTAGGGCGCCGGAGCGAGGATCACCAGCACGAGCAGGCGCCGGGTGCCCGTGTTCCGGATCCCGTGCGGCACGCCTTCGGGTGCGACCAGGAGATCTCCCGCCCGCATCGCAAGGTCGCGCCCCTCGAGCAGGAAAACGCCCTCACCATCGACGACCTGATACAGCTTGTCCATGCCCGCATGCGCGTGCAGCGCGTGTGATTGCCCGGGTTCGAACGCGTTCAGCC
>JAHFUJ010000059.1:16839-19534 GCA_023265105.1 Acidobacteriota bacterium | reverse complement strand
TTGACGCGGTCATCGACGTACATCCGGTTTCTGTTCGAATCGATGACAACTCCGTGGATCCCGTTCCCGTGCAACCCCTCCCCCACAATGCCCAACTCGCCCGGCCCGTTGCCCGGCTTGCCGAACGCCGACAGGAATTTCCCTTCCTTCGAAAACCGTACGAGCCTATGGCCGCCGGCCGCATATAGATCGCCGTTGGATGCCCACGCATAATGCTCGACGACAAAGTGCCCGTTCTGAGTATTTGCGTCAGGCACGTCCTTCACGTTGATCGACTTCACGTGCGCCTTGCCGTCCCGCGTGAATACTTCCAGCGAATCGTCCGTTGCGATCCAGAGGTGATGTTCAGGGTCATATGGGTTTTCCTGAACCTGCTGCACGTCTGGAAGGACCGACGACCACTGATCCCACGATTCAATGACCTTCCCCGCGCGATTGTAAACAACAACCATGCGTTGCGTTTTCTGCTCTTCGGGCGGAATGGGCCGCCCAAGGCCACGAAACGCGGCTGGCCCCCAGTAATTCGTCCACGGGCTCTTGTGGGTGCCACGCCCGACGGCGATGATGCGATCTGGCGACTCGACGTAGATCCCTTCGGCGTTGATCGTCCAGCCTTCGGTGACCGGCTGGGGCCAGCCCTTGACCGCCTCGTACGGACCGCTGACCTCCTCTCCGCCCTTTCCATCGACCGGCGTCCACGTGGACTTGATCGTATTCGGGTTGAGCGGGGGTCGGTTCTGCGGCGGTGCAGCCTGCCCCTGACGTTGACCGGCCTGATTCTGACCCGCTTCGAGGCCGACCGTGACGGCCGGCCCACGCGACCAGACGCCGAGCGCAGTGAGCGCCGCCCCCAAAGCCACCAGCAGCAGGGCCCGTACGCTCGAGTTCAGCTTCTGTCTCCTCATAGCTCCTCCTCATCTCCCTGCACGAGAATCCGGATAGTTCTGGACAATTCGGTCCGGCTAACCACCTCCGCCAAGGCTACGGTGGTCCGCCGAAGCTTCACGCGAAGGCGGAAGCCGGACGCCACATACTCTCGTTACGCCGCTGCCGTACTGAACCGCAATTGGACGCCATTGTCAAGGATAGAACCAGTTTCAAAGCCCGTGGCGGCCGGCGTTAGGATTCGTCCGGGAATCCCGATTATCCGATACTTAAGGATGGATGCGTTCGCTAGCGATCGCCAACGCGACCGTCGGAAAACTCTTTCGTCAGGCACACGCCGAGCGATGGGAGCTGTCGCCGGCCCTCTTCGCTGGGGCGCTGGAGGCAAGCGCGGCCCGGGCATTTGGCGACAAGGAGCCGAGCGTCCGCGATCTCGAGCGTTATCTGGCGTCGCTTCATCTCGAGGACCTCGCGCTCGCGTGTGCGTGCGCGTCGGGCCACGACCTAGCGTGGGAGCACTTCGTGCGCGAGCAGCGGCCGGTGCTGTATCGGGCCGCGGACGCCATCGACCCAGGGGGCGGCGCTCGCGAGCTCGCCGATTCGTTGTACGCCGATCTCTACGGTTTGACGGCCCGCGACGGCGCCCGCCAATCGCTCTTTCGATACTTTCACGGCCGAAGCAGCCTGTCGACCTGGCTGCGCGCGGTGCTGGCCCAGCGTCACGTCGATCGGTTGCGGACCGGACGTCGCGTCGAATCGCTGCCCGACGAGGAATCCTCGGCGTCGTTGGCACCGCCGGCCGCGCCTCCCAATCCGGATCGACGGCGCTACGTGATCCTGATCAGGCAGGCGCTTGGTCGAGCGGTGTCCCGCCTCCACGCGCGCGATCGGCTGCGGCTCGGCTGCTACTATGCTCAGGAGATGACACTGGCCCAAATCGGCCGCCTCCTCGGCGAACACGAGGCGACGGCGTCGCGGCACCTCGCGCGAACCCGGCGGGCCCTTCGAGAGGACATCGAGCATCAGCTTCGGGCCGAGGGCGGGCTGACCGACGCGGCCATCACCGAGTGCTTCCAGTCGGTCATGGACGATGCCGGGCCGATCGATTTAAATGAGGTGCTGACGGCGACCGCCGACGGCAAGAAATCGGGCCCCGGTCGTTCTACGTAATAAGGATGCGATGAGCAACAAGCGCGGGCGCGACCAACTATTGGACCGGCTGCTGCGGCAGTCGTTCCGGGCCGATTCGGCCGCTGCTGCGCCTGGATCGTGCCTCGACGCCGAGACGCTCGCAGCCTGGGTGGACGGCGGGTTGGCCGGGACCGAGCTGGCGAGCCTGGAAGCTCACGCGGCGGCGTGCTCGCGCTGTCAGGGGATGATGGCGGCTCTCGCGAAGCATCCGTCTGTCACCGCGGCTCCTGAACCACGATGGCGCAACTTTGGGCTCGGCTGGCTGATTCCGCTGACCGCCGGCGCGGCTGCCGTTGCGTTATGGTTTGCGCTGCCGACCAACCAAGGCCCAGGGGTGTCCGAGCCCGCGCGGGTTCAGAGCGAGGTAGCCGCCGCACCGACGCCGCAGGAACCTCCGCTCACGACTCCGCCGCAGCAGTCGGCGCCGGCCGCTCGAGAGCGGGTCGCTGCCGGCACAGGGCAGCGCGCGCTCGATCAAGACGTCAACAAAGAAGCAAAACTCGAGGCTGCGAATACGGCGCGGCTTGAGGACCAACAGCGCGAAGCGAGGCAGGCGCCTGCCGACCAAGCACGAGCCGCAACCGACGCGCTCGGCAAGCTCCGCGACGAAAAGCCTGCC
>JAHFUJ010000059.1:10342-16739 GCA_023265105.1 Acidobacteriota bacterium | reverse complement strand
CGGCTAAAGCCGGACACTACGTACGGACGACGGTCCGCCTGAAGGCGGACGCCACGACAACTTCTGCAAGATTTCTGAGCGACTCCGTTCAAAGGGAAAGGGGCCCCCTCGGGGCCCCACATTAATTAAGGAGTCGCATCATGTCCCGACGATTGTTGATTGCCGCGCTCGTGCTCGCCGCCCTCGCCCTTCTGCCTCGCGCGCACGTTCCGGCGGTCTCCGCGGCGCCCGCCGCTCAGCAGGACCGAACGACGACGCTCGACGATCAGGTGGAGCTGGCGGTCACCGTCTACAACTCGGCCATCGCGCTCGTTCGCGACGTACGGAACCTCCAGCTCGCGCGTGGCACGTCCGACCTTCACTTCATGGACATCGCCGCCACGGTCAACCCCGCCAGCGTGCATTTCCGATCGCTCACCGAGCCCTCGCGCGTCAGCGTGCTCGAGCAGAATTATGAATACGATCTGCTCGAACCGGAGAAGCTGCTGCACAAGTATGTGGGCCGCGACGTCGTCCTCGTGCGAATGCGGCAGGCCGACGGCTCGACGCGGGAAGAAGAAGTCAAGGCGCGGCTGCTCAGCTACAACAACGCGCCTGTCTGGCAGATCGGCAACGAGATTGTCACCGGCATGCACGCCGATCACATCCGCTTCCCCGAGCTGCCCGCCAGTCTCTATTCCCGTCCGACGCTCATCTGGACGCTCGACAACGGCGGGGCGACCCGCCATCGGGTGGAGGCGTCGTATCTCGCCGGCAAGCTCTCGTGGAATGCGGACTACGTCCTCACCGTCGCGCGCGACGACAAGTCGGCGGACGTCGACGGCTGGGTGACGCTCACCAACGGCAGCGGGACGTCATTTAGGAACGCGAAGTTGCAACTCGTGGCCGGCGAATTGAACCGCGTGAGACAGGTGCTCGGGAAGATGGCGGCCGACGAGCTCCGGCGCGAGGCTGTTCCCGCTTCCGCGCCAATGACACAGGAATCCTTCTCCGACTACCACCTCTACACGCTCGGCCGAAAGACGACGATCAACAACAGCGAGACGAAACAGGTCAGCATGCTCGGCGGCACGGCCGTCCCCGTTCAAAAACGGTACGTCGTCGACGGCCAGGACTTCTACTACCGCAATGCGCGCCACCCCGGCGCACCCATCAAGGACGTGGTGCAGGTGTACTACCAGTTCAAGAACGAAGAGCGTTCGGGCCTCGGCATGCCGATGCCGGCTGGCGTCGTGCGCGTGTATCAAGCCGACTCAGGCGGCGGCGTGCAGTTCGTCGGCGAGGACCGGATCGATCACACCCCGAAAGATGAAACGCTGAACCTGAAAATCGGCAACGCCTTCGACGTGGTCTGCGAGCGCAACCAGATCGACTTCGAGAAGATTGCCGGGACCACGTACGAAGTGGAGTACGAGATCACGCTGCGCAACCACAAGGCCACGCCTATCACCGTCGAGGTCAACGAACCGATTGGCGGAACCTGGAGGATGCTGCGCTCGTCGCACGAGTGGACCAAGACGGCCGCGTGGGCCGCGCGGTTTAGTGTGCCGGTCGCGGCCGACGGGGCGTCTGTCCTGAAGTATCGCGTCCGCGTCACCTACTGAAGAACCTAGCTGTCAGCCGTCAGCTGTCAGCTGTCAGCTGTCAGCCGTCAGCGTTGAGCCAACGTGCGGAGCTTGCAAAATAGATGTGTCGGGCCGCCTTCCTGACCTACAATGGGCGTCACGTAACTTGACGTAGCTGTCAACTATCAGCTGTCAGCTTTCAGCTATCAGCTTTCAGTGCTGGAGGTGTTAGCTGAGAGCTGAAAGCTGAGAGCTGAAAGCTGCTCTCAGAGCTGAAGGCTGAGAGCTGAAAGCTGAAAGCTGCTCTCAGAGCTGAAAGCTAAGAAAGGAGCAGGACATGAGGACGAAGAGCATTCTGTCTGCTGCCGCGATCGTGGGGGTCGCCCTCGCCGTGTTCGTCTTCGCGTCGCGGCCCGGCGTGAGCGCCGGTCAGGCCGGCGGCGCAGCGGTTCGCGTCGACGCCGACGACATTGGCGGCGTGGTCACCAGCGCGAAGGGGCCGGAAGCCGGCGTGTGGGTGATCGCGGAAACCGCCGACCTGCCGACGAAGTTCGCCAAGGTCGTCGTCACCGACGACCAAGGGCGTTACGTGGTGCCCGACCTTCCGAAGGCGAACTACACGGTGTGGGTGCGCGGCTACGGGTTGGTCGATTCGGCGCCGGTCAAACCAGCGCTCGGCACGATCGCGAACCTGAGGGCGGTCGTGGCGCCCAGCCCGCGCGCGGCGGCCGTCTACTATCCGGCCATCTACTGGTTTTCGCTGATTCAGGTGCCGGCCAAGAGCGAGTTCCCCGGCACGGGACCGAACGGCAACGGCATTTCGGAAAACATGAAGAGCCAGGCCCAGTGGGTCCGGCAGCTCAAGACGGACGGCTGCGTGACGTGTCATCAATTCGGCAACAAGGCCACGCGGGACATTCCTGAGCTCCTCGGCCATTTCGATTCTTCGACGGCTGCGTGGGATCGGCGCGTTCAGTCCGGACAAGCGGGTCCAGGGATGAGTAACGGGCTCAACGTCTTCGGGCGCCCGCGCGCTCTGAAGATGTACGCCGACTGGACCGATCGCATCGCCGGCGGCCAATTACCGCCAGCCTCGCCGCCGCGGCCGCAAGGCGCCGAGCGAAACGTCGTCCTCACACTGTGGGACTGGGCCGATCCCCACGTGTATCTGCACGACGAAATCGCCACCGACAAACGGAATCCCTCGCTCAACGCGAACGGTCCCATCTATGGGTCTCCCGAACTCAGCGCCGATTACCTGCCGGTGCTCGACCCGGTGCGTCACACGACGAGCCAGGTGAAGGTGCCGGTCCGCGATCCGAATACGCCGTTTGCGGCGCCGCAGACGGGCGTGACCTCTTCGCCGTACTGGGGAGAAGAGCCTATCTGGAACAGCAAGGCCAACGTGCACAACCCGATGTTCGATGAAAAGGGGCGCGTGTGGTTCACGTCGAAGATTCGTCCGAACGACAATCCCGCATTCTGCAAGGAGGGCTCGAGCCACCCCTCGGCGAAGCTCTTCCCCGCCAGCAATTCCGGCCGGCAGCTTGGGATGTACGATCCGAAAACCAAGAAAGTGACGCTCGTCGATACCTGTTTCGGCACGCATCACCTGCAGTTCGCCCAGGATGCCAATGACACGCTCTGGACGAGCAGCGGCGGTGGCGGCGATATCGTCGGCTGGCTCAACACGAAGATGTTCGACGAGACCGGCGACGAGCAAAAGTCGCAGGGCTGGACGGCGCTCGTCCTGGACACCAACGGCAACGGTAAGCGCGACGCGTACGTGGAGCCGACCCAACCGGTCGATCCGACGAAGGACAAGCGGATCTCGGGTGCGTTCTACGGCGTCACGGTGAACCCGGCGGACAGTTCGATTTGGGGATCTGTGTTAGGTTTTCCCGGCTCCGTCGTCCGCATCGTCCCGGGCGCGAATCCGCCGGCGACCGCCCTCTCCGAAGTGTACGAACTGCCGTGGAACAACCCGAAGGCGGCCGTTCAAGGATTCTCGCCGCGCGGACTCGACATCAGCAGCGACGGCGTGGTGTGGGCGCCTCTCGCCAGCGGACACTTCGCAAGCTTCGATCGTCGCAAGTGCAAAGGGCCGCTCAACGGCCCGACAGCGACCGGCCAGCATTGTCCCGAGGGCTGGACGCTCTATCCCATGCCGGGGCCGCCGCTGCAGGGTGCCGAGGATTTAGGGAGCGCCGAGGCCAGCTACTACTCCTGGGTGGACCAGTTCGATACGTTTGGGCTCGGCAAGAACACGCCGATTGCCACCGGCAACGAGTGGGGCGGACTGCTCGCCCTGCAGAACGGAAAGTGGGTGGTCCTGAGCGTGCCGTATCCGCTTGGCTTCTACGCTAAAGGATTGGACGGGCGCATCGACAATCCGAACGCCGGCTGGAAGGGCAAGGGGCTGTGGACCACCTATGCCACTCGAACGCCGTTCCACACCGAAACCGGAAAGGGGACGACGAGCAAGGTCGTGCACTTGCAGCTTCGCCCCGATCCGCTCGCGCACTAGATCGCACGATCAACGCGGAGCAGGCGCGGGGGCAGGTCCGCCCGCGCCTCCCCCGCCGTCCCAATCTTTCTCGACCCCCTGGCCTCGCGCCAGATCGCCATGCGTGGGCGTCACAAACCCGAGAAGAGCGCCGTTGGAGCCGTCCCTGAGCAGATGGCACCGGACTTTGATGGTGTCGCCCGGCCTGACGTCCTCGCGCTTGACGCCGACCCGCTGGAGCCCCCCGGGACCGGTGGCTTCGAGAGCCCAGGCTGTCGGCTGCCCTTTCTCGTCCTTGACTTCGAGGTAGATCCAGGAATGCGGGACAAGCCAATGCACTTCCGTCACCGTCCCTTCCATCGTCGTCCATTTCGTGACGTCGTAGTTGCCGTGGGAATGATGCGCCCAAGCCGGCAAGACTGAGAACACCGCACACATGGCCGCAAGGCTCAAGGATCTGACCAGCATGGTCCTCCTCCTCACATGAAAAACCAGCCGCCGGACCGTCGTTCTCGACCGACGCCGCCGACTCTCATCTGGCGCGCGGGGGTCGCGGGGCCGGAAATCTCCATTCTTCCCCATATCCGGTGGTGTAGTAACTTCGATAGCGAATCGGCTTCCCTTCTTCGTCAATGAATTGCAGCGATTGCTGAAACAGCCCCGGCGCTGGCGCACGCGGAGGCACGGTTGCCTCCAGGATATAGAGACGGGTGCCCTGCCTGTGGATCGCCGCGAAGGTATGGGATCCATCGGGGTTGGTGAGCTGCAGCCGATGTCCTTCAATCAGGTCCGCGACATACCACGCGTAATGGGTCACCACGGCCTTCCTCTGAAAGAACTGCCACGACGCGTAGACGATCGCCCCTTGCACATCAGGCCGCCAGTCGATTTGACACGCGTCACCCTCTCCCCCGTTCTTGCGGCATTGCTCGGCTCGCGCTGTGTGTATTTTTTCGGCGTCCGCGTAATCGACCACCGTGACGGAGTAGCGGCTCGGACCATTCTCGACGCTATAGACACGCCCCGGTAAGGTGATGCCATATTCGGTGGCGTAGGTGATGGCCTGCACCTTGGGTTCGCTCGGGAAATTCACCGCAAAGAAATCCGTCCGATTGACATACTGGATCCAGTCCTGGGCGAACGAAGGCTCCGAGATAGAAACGACCAAGGCCGCCGAAATGAGTGGCATCAGGCGCATGATTTATTTCTCCTCCGCGCAACAGAATTCCTGGTCATGAGCCGACATGTGCGCTCTAGTGCTTCGTTGCGGAAATCCGCGTGCTAGGTTTACTGACATCGGGTTGTTCCACTTCCCTCGGTGCCGCCCTTGTCGCGGTAAACCTTGTGGCAGTTCGCACACGCGTCGTTCAGTTTTTCGCTGACGTCGATGAAGGCCTCGTAGTTCCTTGCCTGCGACGCGCGACGAGCGACCTTTCCTACTTCCACGAGTGTCGCAACGTACTGCTTCCAATCGGCGCGATCCACCGGGACGGGCCTGCCGTTCTGACACCGACGTCCGGGCGTCAAGAGGAGAGGTGCGGTCTCGGCGATCGCAACGGCGGCCTGATCGACAGCCAGCCACCCGGGATAAATCGTGGATCCCCACTCGACATAGTCAAAAGGTGAAGCGGCCGGCTGCTTTTTCGGCTGGGTACCGGGATCCTTGAGCTGAAGGTTGAAGATGATATTCGAATTGGGAAAAAGGATGGCTCTCATCAGCTCGGCAAGGTTTCCTTCTGGCGGGGGAAGAGACGCGCCAGCGGACATCGTGGCGGCGGGCGCGGGGGAGGGTCGCGCCGTGGGAAACACAATCTGCGCCAGCACGGCATCCCTCAGGTCGGCTTGTCCAGCGGGGAACTTGCCGGCCTGGAGCATGTAGGCCGCAAGGTCGGTTGATTGCTGACGAGAAAGGCCTCCCGGCAGGTTGAAGGGCATCGTCTTCTCAATCTTGTCGACGAGATCCGCCAGTGGACGCGCGCTCCAGCTCGAGAGGAAACTCTCTCCGGCGAGTGGGGGTCCGATGGTGCCTTCCATCGCATTGCCGTGACATTCCGCGCATTGGGCCTGGTAAATCTGCTGGCCGCGCGCTGCCTGCCCGGCGGAGTACACACCTCCTGTTACCGATTGCAACTGCTGTGCATGGCCGGCAAGGGAGAACGCTCCGACAAGCGCATAGGCGCACAAGGCCACGCCTCGTCGGGAGCGAATCGCTGCCCGGCCCAATGGAATCAGGCGCGTCAATACTCCCCACCTTTCAACGTGGTCGTCATACTGCGAAAAAAGCAGATAGGAATTATAGCTAGGTTTGGACGACACGGGCGAATTG
>JAHFUJ010000059.1:0-10242 GCA_023265105.1 Acidobacteriota bacterium | reverse complement strand
TCATTGTAGCGGCCTCTGCTTTCTCGCAGGCTGGCGATCAGGGTCGGTCCCAGCACGCCGGCCAGCCCCCACGCGGTGAGCATCAACCCGTAAATCGACCCGACGTGCTCGGCGCCAAAATAGTCGGCGGCAAAGGCGGGCATCGTGCCGAAGCCGCCTCCGTAGCAAAGCAGGACGAGCATGACGAGCGCTGTAAATGCCGAAAGACTCTGCACCGATGGCAGCAGCCAGAAAATGACGGCCTGCAGCGGAAACATCAAGAGAAACACCGACCGCCGGCCGATGAAGTCCGACAGCCACGCCCACAGCAAGCGACCGGCTCCATTGGCGATCGAAATGATCCCGACCATGCGGGCGGCGTCCGCTGCGCTGACGCTTGTCATCTCCTGGGCCATCGGCGCCGCCTGCGAAATGATCGCGATCCCCGCGGTGGTATTGAGGAACAGCAGCGTCCACAGCCCGTACCATTGCCAGCTTCGCATCGCTTCGGGAAGCGTGTACGCTCTCGCCGCACGCTGCTTTCGCTGGGCCGCGGCGGGCGTCCACCCCGGCGGGCGGTAGCCGTCTGGCGGATTCTGCATGAAGAGCGCGCCGCCGGTCACTGCGATCAGATACACGATGCCAAGGATGGCGAACGTCTCGAGCGCGCCGACCGTGGCGATGAGCGCGGTGGCGATGGGCGCAGTGATCAGGGCGCCGGCGCCAAATCCGGTGACGGCCACACCGGTGATCATCCCGCGCTTGTCGGGAAACCACTTGACGAGCGTCGCCACCGGCACGATGTACCCGAGCCCGAGGCCGACGCCGCCCATCACGCCGTACGAGCAGTAGAGCCACCACAGGCGGCCGCCCGCCAAGCTGGCAAGAAACACGCCGAGACCGTACAGCACGCCAGCCGTCAACGCGACCTTGCGCGGACCGGCGCGTCGCATCCAGAGACCGCCTCCAAACGCCGCGAACCCGAGGACGAAGATGGCGATCGTGAAGGTCAGCGTCACTTCAGAAATGGTCCATCCGAAACTTTTTGTCAGCGGAATCCGAAAGACGCTCCAGGCGTAGACGGCGCCGAGCGCGACCTGCATGACGACGCCGGCGGCCGCGATCAGCCAACGGTTGGGCCGAGGGGCGGCCATCAAGGAAGGACCTTCTGGACCGGCTGCAGCCATTGCAGCAGCATCCCGCCCACTTCCGGAAACTGGGCGGCAAACAACGTCAGCAATGGGAGCAATCCGAACGCCGCCAATCTCATCACGAAGTTGGCATCCCACGCGCTCCGCGCTCCCGGCGTCACCGCGGCAACGCGACCAAGAATCTCGTCGCGTTTGATCTGCAGCAGCACCGTGAAGAGGCACGCGAACGTCAGGCCCACGTATGTCCACGCCAGCGCCTGCAGTCGGTGTCGTCCACCGAACGGAAAGAGCGTGTGACTGCAGAACACCAGCAGCACGCCGCCGGTGATAAAGACCAGATTGTGACCAAGACGCGCCAGCGCGTCGCGAATCACAAACACCATGGAGATGGCCACCACCTCTTCGCAGTCGCGGCCGGGCGCGTCCGCCGGCGGGTCGACAGGGCGTTGGAGGCGTGCGGCGCTGGCGGATGCGGCGTTCATCAGCAGCTTCCAGGTCTTTCTCCCCGACCAGGCCCTGGTCGGAGCGGTTCGCATCTCGTCCTGAAAGACCTGCCTCAGCTCGAAGCACTCGGCCGGAATGGCCGCCGCGCCGCCTTCGGTTGTCGACGCTTCGGTAACGTACCGATCCCAGCGGGAGACCGGCGCCTGAAGTTCGGCCAGGCGGGGCACGCTTGGAAACAAACTGGGCGGCAACAACTCGCGCGGCACCCGCTCGTACGCCCGTGCCAGCGGGTGGAACACCATCCGCTGCAGCAACTGCTTGAGCCCGAACCAGAGCGAGATGAACTGCAGCAGCGACAACGCGATCATCATCTGCACGAGCAGCAGCGTCGCGGAGACGAAGCGGCCGTAGTGCACACCCTCGATGGTCACCAACGGCCTTACGATCGGATCGAACTCGGCCCACTGGACGGTCGCCGCCACTCCAAGCAGCGCCACGATCAGCGAGCCGGTGGGCACGGCCAGCATGGATCGATTCAGCCAACTCCACGACCCTTCGATGTCGCGCACGCCGCCATGCACCGTCTGCTGCACGAGCGGGTAAACGGCCTGCTCGGCCAGTGACACGTTGCGATTCCGCAGGCGCGTCAGCTCGCTCGTCGCCCATAGGAACAGTGCGGCCCCGAGCAGGAGCACGGGGATCGTGGGACACACTCCGCTCTCGAGGTGCGTCGCCCGCTCGAGAAAGCCGATGGCCCGGACCTGCGGCGCCCATGCCTGCGTCCATGCGTACCATTGGAGATTCCCCACGCCCCACCCAAAGATTCCCACGAACACCACGGCGAGCGCGCCCGGCCACGAGATCGACTTCAGCCCGAACCGCCGCCACGGGTGCGGTACATCTCGACGAACGATCTCGACCAGCGCGCGAACAATCAGATGGATCAGCATCAACAGACACACCACCGCGGCGACTACGGCCACCGCAGCCCAGACCGACTCGGAGCCGAGCTGGCGCTCGATGAACAATCGCGTGACACAAATGGCAGCGACGAACCCTTCAATTACGAGAAGGCTGACGGCGGCGGCGAGCAGGTAGCCGCGCCCTTCACCGTCCGTGCTCCGGCGGCCCGCCAGTAACGCCGACAATTGCTGAGCCCGGGCCGTGGGGAGCAAGGCGTCAAAGGGTCGCGACAGACCCTTGTTCAGGGCGTTGGCCCCGATGCCCCTCACGCTCAGCCAGAAGATCACGATCGCCACTGTCAAAAACGTCAGCAGGGCGGTAAACAGCGGCGGAGAGAATCCCACCCGTGAGACACCAGGGGGATCGGCGGCGGTGGCTCCCGCGATCGGTGTCTGCGGTCTCACCTGAAACACGTACCCGTTCTCGCCGCCCCGCTCGTCTGGATAAAACCGAACGGGCCACGACCCGTCCCGACCGACCACGCTGATCCAGACCGGCGGCCCGCAGGTCGGCGAACACTTCTGTCCAGGCGCCCCGTACTCGACCAGCGGCGGCACATGAGCATCCATGGGAACCGGCCTGCCCTCCGTGTCGTAGTCGAGTAATGCGAGCGTCGCATTGTAGACCCCTTGCGCGCTGCCGGTCGCGAACTGCAGCCGCGACGAGCTGCCCTCTTGCGGATAACTCCAGCGCTGGTTGGCGTTGAAAAGACCATACGTGGAGGCCACGAGCGTCCCGCGGAGGTACGACGAGTAATCGGGGTGGATGTAGAGCGAATCACTTTCCGCGGTGAAGATGGCCACGTCCGGGGAGTACTCGTTGATCTGCTGCGCCAGAAACAGCTTGTCCCGCGAGTCGGTGGCCATCAGCGCGACCGTGCCGATGCCTTCGCGAGGGAGCGTCTGCAGCAGTCCCGCGAGCGCCAGCTCCATATAGGAGGCGGTCGTCTTCGGCGAGAGGACCGGCAGTTGATCGGTCGGATTCCCCGGTTCGTCCAGGGCCAGCGGCCGGAACCGGGACGGCAATCCCCAGGGGTCCGGCGCTCCGGGTTTGATGGATTGCGCCGTCGCACGAAGGCGAGAGATGTTCATCGGGAACGGCAGCTTGATGATGTCGGATTCTGAAAACGGCGATTCCGTCGAACCCCATATGCGTGCCATGATCCGTTTGATCGCGGTTCGGTCGCTCATCGACGCGGATCGCAAGTCGGGACACCGCACGAGTTCTTCGCTGAGTTGCCGCCCGTACTGAGTATTGGCCTCGAAGAGGACGGCAACAGGTCGCAACCAGCCAGCTTCCCGGAGATAGTCCCCCTGACGGCACAACAACGTATCGTCCGGCTGAACGGTTGCTTGGAACACAACGCGATTGGGAAGAGCGTTCTCGAGTGCCTCCTTGTTCAGCCGACTCGTTGCGCTGCCGGACACGAATCGCACTCGAGCGTCCTTCAAGGTCGTGAACGACAGCTTTCTGAGAATCTGCCGAAGCGACTCGGCGGACCCGGAGAAGGTGGGTCCCAGGATCCGGAACACCCGGTCGTCCTCCGCCAGGCCGGCTGCCGGCCTCTCGGCCCGGGCATTCCAGCGGCCGATCAGATTGAGCGCGCTGACAAGGGCAGCCTCATGGACCCCGGCCGTGGGGCTCTCCTGTACCAGCAGTAGCACCAGCAACTCGCGGTCTTTTTTGGGATCCTCACGGTGGCCGGGGTCCTCCCTCCGATCGTCACGGTGCTTCCGGAACACAACCACCCCTGGCTCTTTCTCGTGCACGCGCCGCGTCTGCTTGGCGGCAGAAGCGCCCGAGTCGCGTTCGGCGTCGGAATCCGGAAGGTGGAATCGATCGAGGAGGTAGTCGTCCGCCGTAATCGCCTGCTGGATCGCATCGAGCATCGGATCGAACTGCCAGCCTGTGTGGGAATCGACAGCATCCGGCAGCGTAGCCACCAGGAATCTGACGATGGTCTTCGGGTCGTCGTTCGCGGCCCGGTGCAGGAGCGCGAATGCCAGCGGAAGGGTATCCAGCCGCCCAAAGTCCTCGGCCAGCAGCTTCGCTTCATTGGTCGGGTGCTCGACTCTGAGGGCGTCCTCGTTGAAGTACTGGTCCAGGAATCGTTCGACTATCTGGACTGCAGCAAGAGGAGGATCGGCCCTGTCCTCGGTCGACTTGGTCTGATCGGCCGGTGGATACAGGGCCGCCAGCTGACCAGCAGCCGTCCTGGCCTCGTCCAGCCTGGGCGCGTCTTTCCTGATAGGGAGGCGGAAGAATTCGCGAAGAAACCAGACGGCGCGGGGCCATTCGGCCGCGCGGCTCTTGTCGCGCAACGCCTCGACCGACTGCAGTGCTTCCCTGCGCAGATCGTCCTTGCCGATGTCCACGCCGAGAGACTCCGCCAGGACATCGAGGGTGTCCGGCTGCTCGTCGCGGCCGGACTGTACCGCGGCGGCCGTTGGGCTGGGAGTCGAAGCGACGGAGGGGCGAGCGTCCTGAGTTCCTGAATCGCCCGACACTCCGGGAACCGAGAAGCGCAACCCGCTGACCAGGAGGGTGACTAGCGTGATCGGAATGAGCGCGCGTTTGTTGTTCACGACAGCCTCCAGGTGACCTGCGCCGCCATCTTGCGGCCGGTGAATCCCAAGCGCAAGCGGATTCTTGTCGACTCCCCGGTCCGGCCCTCTGATTGACCGGACCGGACCGGCCTCGATCGTGACGCTCAGCGCGGACAGTAGGTATCGAGGAATGCCTGCGTGAGACTCCAGGCCTGCGCGGCGGCAGCGGGCTGATGGCTGGCGCGCGCATCGCAAAAGAATCCGTGATCGGCATTCGAAAAGATGACGTCGACGAAGACCTTGTTCGCCTCGCGCACGCCTCGGGCCACCGCCACCCGCTGCTCCTCAAGGATGTGCTGGTCGAGGCCGCCCCAGAAGAACAGCATCGGTCCGGACAGACGCGAGGCGCGGCCGAGCAAGGGCGGAATAAACCCGCCGTAATACGACGCCGCCGCTTTGAGCGGCACGACGGAGTTCGCGAGAAACGCGACGCGCCCGCCGAGGCAATACCCCACGGCGGCGGTGTTGTCGGCAACCCCCGCGCGCTCGAGCCATCCAAACGCCGCACGCACGTCCTCTTCGAGCCCCGACTCGGTGATGGCCTGCAGATGCGGCATGACCGCCGCAAAATCGGTGTAGCTTCCCTCGAACCCAGGGGGCGCGGTCCGATGGAACAGCTCAGGCGAAATCGCGATGAAGCCGGCGCCGGCAAAGCGCTCGGTGACGTCGCGAATATGCGCGTTCACCCCGAACGCTTCCTGGAAGACCAGCAGCCCGCGTTTTGGCGATAGGCCTTCCGGACGCGCCACCCAGGCCCGCAGCGTCTTGCCATCGCCGACCGTCAGGGTCACCCATTCAGATCGAACGCTCATCGACGCCCTCCTTGACCGACAACGGGCCTCGGGCGGCAAGCATTCTACACGTAGTCCTTCCCGATCGTAGTGTCCGCCTTCAGAGCCTGTGAAGAAACCGCTAACCGCCGAGACCGCGGAGAAGAAAATTCTAAGGATTCTCGGCGAACTCTGCGTGCTCTGCGGTAAAACGTCGCAGTGGGCTGAAGCCAGATGACTCATCCGGCGATCTTTACAGGTGACCTATCTGGTCCTATGATCTGGCCATGTCAAGCTCCACCAAGTCGATCGCGGCGTCGGCGTTCAAAGCCCGATGCCTCGCCCTGCTCGATCGCGTCGCCGAAACGGGCGAGCCGCTCGTCGTGACCAAGCGCGGCCGGCCGGTGGCGCGTGTGGTGCCCGCGCGTACGCCAGGATCCAGTTCGCTCCGAGGCAGCGTCACCGTGCGCGGCGACATCATCGGGCCCATCCTTGCCTCCTGAACCCTCGATCGATAATCGTCCTCGATACGCACGTCTGGCTGCAGTCGAAGGATTCGCAAGACTCAGGCAGTCGTGACAATCTGGTGATTCGTTTTCGCCCTGTTATAATCCCTCGACGCGCTGCGCCGCCCGTTTCCGCACAATGGTCCGTCGGAGGATTCGTGCTGGCCTATGCAGGAGCCTGTCAGGAGGTTGTGATGTCTCTGGCACGTCGAATGAGGTTCACGCGCGCGGCTTCCGTCGCTGGTGCGATCGCGTTGGCTGGTGTCGCCGGCATGATGACGGGAGGCACGACCGACGCCCAAGCGAATCGCGCGATGGTCACCCAGGCCAGCGATGGCAATGCGACGCCCCCCAGCGGATCGCCTGCTGGACCGCTCGCCTACTCCTGCGGTGTGCCGCCCGCCCAGGCCGAGCGTGGGCGCGGCCAGGCCGCCGGCGGGCGCGGCCAGCCGCCGGTGTTTCCGTCTGGTCAGTATCCGGTGAAGCTCCCCGCGGTGTCGCTGCTTGGCGCGCCCAACGACCTCCCCAATCCGTATCAACCCGGCGTCGACTGGGGACAGTTGCCCGCAGGAAGGAAGTGGGGATCGACCGCGAGCGTCACGACTGCTCCCGACGGCACCATCTGGGTCGCCGACCGATGTGGTAATTCCGGCGCCGGCGGATCGACCTGTACCGGTGCGAGTGAAAGCGTCAACCCACTCTTCCAATTCGATACGTCTGGCAAGCTGTTGAAGACGTTCGGCGCGGGCCTCTTCGTGAGCCCGCACAAATTGTCCGTCGATAGAGACGGATACCTGTGGGTCGCGGACAACGGCGGACACCAGGTGTTCAAGCTCGGTCAAGACGGCAAGGTCTTGTTGACGATCGGCAAGAAGGGAGTCGTCGGATCGGGGATGGACGAGTTCGATGCGCCGACGGACGTCGCGATCGCTCCAAACGGCGATATTTTCGTCGGCGACGGACACACCGGAGGCGGCACGGCCACGGGCAACGCCCGCGTCGTGAAGTTCGACAAGAACGGCAAGTTCATCAAGACGTGGGGGAAGAAGGGGATGGGCCCCGGCGAGTTCGATGTCATCCACACGCTGGCCTTCGATTCGCGAGGACGGCTCTTCGTCGGCGATCGCCAGAACAACCGAATCCAGATCTTCGATCAGGACGGCAAGTTCATCGCCCAGTGGTTCCAGTTCGGCCGGCCGAGCGGCATGTACATCGATCGGCGGACCGACACGATCTACGTGGCCGACTCGGAGTCGAGAGACGGTCGAACCAACACCGGACAATTTGCGCTGTCACAGACCGGCTATGGCTACAGCTTGGGCACGCGACGAGGCATCAGGATCGGAAGCGCCAGGGACGGCTCGGTGAAATCCATCATTGCCGACCCCTGCCCGTATCCGTACCCGGCCGCTTCGAGCCTGGCGGAAGGCGTCACGGTGGATTTCGAGGGCAACGTGTACGGCGCGGACTTCCTGATGGACGTGAGGAAGTTCGTCAAGAAATAAATCCTTCGCCGCCGCCCGTCACGGCTGGCCGGCCGAGACAGACGATGGGCCCGAGAGCCAGCGTGCGAGCCAGGCGTGGACCTCGGAGTAGAAGTGCCGGCTGTCCTCGCCGCTGAGAATCCAATGATTCTCGGCCGGCCACACCAACAGCCGGCTCGGCACTTTCATCCGCTGCAGCGCGCTCCAGTTCTCCAGCGTGTTGTTGAGCGGCACGCGAAAGTCGCGCTCGCCCACCGACAGGAGAATCGGCGTCTTGAAATTGGCAGCGCGCCGGATCGGGTTCTGCTCCTTCCACACCTTGCTCTGCTCCCACGGCGGTCCGCCGTTCATCAGTTCCCTGGAATAGATGTAGTCGCTGGTGCCCCACTGCGCCTCGCTGTTCACCAAGCCTGCGTGGCCAACCAGGACCCGGTAGCGTGTCGTCGTGGCCTCGAGCCAGTTGATGAGGTGGCCGCCGTAGCTCGCGCCGGCCGCCGCCTGGCGCGAACCATCGATGAAGGCAAAGCGACGGATGGCTTCGTCGGCCGCCTCGTTCACCTCGCTGGCCGGTCCGGCGAACGGGTCGAGTTGAATGTCGCGCCCGAACTTCTCGCCAAACCCGGTGGAGCCGGTGTAGTTGGTGAGCAGGACGACGTAGCCCGGCTGCGCGAGCAGATGGTAGTTCCAGCGGAGCGTAATCTGGTCGCGCCACATGTTCGCCGGACCGCCGTGGATCACGACCAGCAGCGGGTACTTCCTTGCCGGGTCGAACCCAGGCGGAAGCGCGATCATGTTGTGGATCGGCTTGCCGCGCGCGCTGGTGAACGTGAAGTGCTGGAGCGGCGGCCAGTCGAGTCGCGCCGTGCGCTCCACGGTGAATCTGGTCAACAAGCGGTGCTGTTTGGTTGCCGGATCGATTCGCGCGATCTCGGTCGGTTCGACGGCGCTGCCCCAATTGGCGACCATCACCGGACTCGCAGTATTCGAGGAGATCTGGAGGTTGGTATAGACGCCGCGGGGTGGGCTGACCGCCAGCCGCGTCTCCCCTCCGCGCGCGGGAACCACGTACAACTTTTCGAGCCCGGCATCCTCGGCCGTCAGGTAGACCCACTGGTTGTCCGCGCTGGGAGCGAAGCCGCCGACCGATCGATCGAAGCTCGCCGTCAAAACAGTCGGCTTCCCTGCCCATGGCCACGGCGCCATCGCCAGCCGATCCAATGCGTAGATCTGGTCGTGATCGTCGGTGACCGTGAAGTACAGCGCGCGACCATCGGGCTGAAACTTGGGATGTCCGTAAGTCAGAGTCCCGTTCGTGAGCTGCCGCGGCTCTCCACCGGCCGCCGACACCTGAAACAAGTGTTCGTGCACGGCGGCGTACGCGCTCGTGTGGCGCAGCGTCGTGGCCACGAACACGACGGATTGACCGTCGGGCGCCCACACACCATCCAGCTCGTCGTTGCCCGTATCCACGGTGCGCCCGCTGTAACCTGGACTCCGCACCAGTTGAGTACCCGCCAGCAAATCGACCGGCTTCGCACCCGACTCCAGACTCTGGACCAGCACGTGCACCTGGCGGTCGTCCAGCCACCGATCCCACCGGCGGACAGGGAAGGTGTCGAACGTCCGAACGTTGTACTTCTGGTTCTTGCGCTCCTCCGCCGCTCGTCGATTCGCCTCCTCGTCTGCGGCGTTGGGATACACGAGGCTTGTGAACAGCAGCGCTTTCCCGTCGGGGCGCCACTTGGGCGACGCCGCGCCGGTCTCGATCGACGTCACGCGAGTCGCTTCGCCGCCGCCGAGGTCGAGCACATAGATCTGCCCGACCTCGTCGCCTTCCCGCCGAGTGACAAAGGCGATGCGCCGGCTGTCGGAACTCCAAGCGACGTCGCCTTCCGCTACTTTGTTCGAGGTGAGCCGGCGCGGCTGGGCGCTGCCGTCCGCCGGTACGATCCAGAGGTCGGAGGCTTGATCCTTTTCGTCGTACGCCGGCTCGACCAGGGAGAAGACCACCCACTTGCCATCCGGGCTGACCGCAGGTGCACCGACACGCGGCATGAGCCAGAGCGCCTCGTGGGTGACGGGCTCCCGACCTTGCGCTGATGCAACAGCCGCACAACTCAGCGCAACGATGACTCCCTGAACAAGGAAGAGGAGTTTGGTGCGTAGGGTGGTCTTCATTGTGCGTTCCTCACACGGCCGATCAGGCCGAGGACTTCGTAAGCGCCGAGGCGAGTGCCGGGCGCGAGGGACATCGGGGTCTCGAGTTGCAGAGATTATACGCGAGCGAGGTAGCGGTGCGTCTGGCTCGGCCTGGCGGCTCACTCCGAACCATTACGAGG
>JAHFUJ010000345.1 GCA_023265105.1 Acidobacteriota bacterium | reverse complement strand
ACGGTGGCTGTCGGCCCATCGACGGTTGCGGCGCCTTCGGCCCCGGCGCCTTCCGCCGATTCGCCTCCGACCTCGAGCCCCTCGAATTGCGCTTCGACTTCGCGGCGTTTTTCTTCTTCGCTCTTGATGTCGATGCGCCAGCCGGTGAGCTTGGCGGCGAGGCGGACGTTCTGGCCCTTCTTCCCGATGGCGAGCGACAGCTGCCTGTCCTCGACGACCACTTCCATGACGCGCTCGCGGTCGTCGACGATCGAGACGCGTTGCACCTTGGCCGGGCTGAGGCCGTTGGTGACAAACGTGATCGGGTCCTCGGACCACTCGACGATGTCGATCTTTTCGCCGCGCAATTCGCGAATGATCGACTGCACGCGCGTCCCCTTCATCCCGACGCACGCACCGACCGGGTCGACGTCGCGCTCGCGCGAGAACACGGCCACCTTGGCGCGGTCGCCCGCCTCGCGCACGGCGCCGCGAATCATCACCGTGCCGTCGTAGATTTCGGGCACTTCCTGCTCGAACAGTTTGATGAGGAGCGCCGGGTCGGTGCGCGAGAGCACGATCTGCGGTCCTTTCGCGCTGCGATTGACGCCTTTGATGACGGTCCTCACGCGCTCGCCCGGCGTGTAGCTTTCGGCCCGCGACTGTTCCTTGCGCGGCAGCACGGCCTCGACGCGGCCGACTTCCAAAATGAGGTCGCCGTTCTCGAAGCGCTTGATGGTGCCGTTCACCACGTCGCCGATGCGCTGGTTGTACTCGGCAAAGATATTCTCCCGTTCGGCTTCGCGGACTTTCTGGAAGATGACCTGCTTGGCGGTCTGGGCGGCGATGCGCCCGAGCACTTCGGTCGGCTTCGGGAATTCCATCTCGTCGCCGAGCTCGATGCTGGCGGCCACCTCGTCGCCGTAGATCTGCTGGTACAGCTGCCGCGCTTCGTCGATGGCGATCTCGACCGCCGGGTTGACGACGTCCTGCACGACCTGCTTGAGCGCGAACAGATCGACCTGGCCGGTTTCGGTGTTGAAGCGCGTCTTGAGGTTCTCGCCGGTCTTGTAGTACTTCCGCGACGCGGTGGCGACCGCTTCTTCAATCGCGCTGATCACGACATCCGGCTCGATGCCCTTTTCCTTGGCCAGCGCCTCGATGGTCTGCTGCAACGGATTCGACATTCTCGGCTTTCCTCTGGCGGCTCACAGCTGTCAGCTGTCAGCTCTCAGTTCAGAATTCCACTTCCAGGTTCGCGCGCGTGATCACGCCGATCGGCACCTGGTGCCGGCGGCCGTCGTCGGCGTCAATGAGCACGGCGTCGTCCTCGACGCCGCCAAGCCGCCCCTTGAAATACGTCTGCCCGTCGATCGCCTCGCGCATCACCAGCTTCGCGCGGCGGCCGGAGAAGCGGCGATAATCGTCCGCGTGGCGGAGCGGCCGATCGAGCCCCGGCGAGGACACTTCCAGGATGTACGCGGTCGGGATGATGTCTTCGACGTCTAGAATGGCGCTCACCTCGCGGCTGACGTGCGCGCAATCCGCGACGCTGACGCTGTCTTCGGCCGTCGCCGCAGGTCCCGGCCGATCGATCTGGACCCGCAGCACCATCCCGCCCGCCTCGCGACGAAACTGCACGTCGAAGAGTTCGAGGCCATACGTGCCCGCGACACGGCTGGCAACCGCCCGCACCTGCGCGATGACATCTGCCGGAGGCATCCGCGAGAGGCCTTAAACTAAAAAAGTGGGCACACCGCCCACTTCGGTCCTATAGCCAGGCTCCGAATTCGTAATCATATCATAGCGCGAGCGATCAGATCGTAGTCCTTGGCGCCAATGATCTCGACCTCGGCAAATTGCCCGGGGCGGTAGCTCGACGGGTCGCACTCGGTCAAATACACCGAGGCGTCGATCTCGGGCGCCTGCGTGGCCAGGCGGGCCTTGACGACGAGCTCGTGGTCGCTCGCCGGCCCGTCGACGAGCACGCGCGCGCGTTGCCCGACGCGGGCGCGCTGCCGGCGTCCGACCAACCGCTTCTGCAGCCCCATCACCCGGTTGCGCCGCCCGGCCTTCACCTTCGCCGGCACGTCATCGTCCAGCGTGTAGGCCGACGTGCCGTCCTCGTGGGAATAGGTGAACACGCCGACGTGGTCGAACGCGTGGTCGCGCACGAACTCGCAGAGCTCTTCGAGATCGCCGTCGGTTTCGCCCGGGAAGCCCACAATGAACGTGGTGCGCAGGGCGACGCCCGGGACGCGGTCGCGGATGTGGCTCAGCAGCAGATCGTATTTCTGCCGCGTGCCAGGGCGCTTCATCCGCTTCAGGACGGGGTTCGACGCATGCTGCAGCGGCAGGTCGATGTACTTACACACCTTCTCGCACTCCGCCATCGCGTCCAGCGTGTCGTCGTCGATGGTTGTGGGGTAGAGATAAAGCAGCCGGATCCACTCGAGGCCGGCGACGAGGTTCAGCTCGCGCAACAGTCGCGCGAGCGCCCCGCGCTCCCCCCGGTCGATGCCGTAGAACGTCGTGTCCTGCGAGATCAGCAGGAGCTCTTTGACGCCGCGGGCCGCGAGCACGCGCGCTTCACGGACGATCGACGCCGCCGGACGGCTCCGGTAATGGCCGCGCAGCGTCGGAATAATGCAGAAGGCGCACTTGTAGTCGCAGCCCTCGGCCACCTTGAGGTAGGCATAGTGTGCCGGACTTGTGAGGATCCGCGGGGTCTCGGCGTCATAGATATACGTCGGAAGGGATTGGGGATTGGGGATTAGGGATTTGGTCGGGACCTGGGATTCAGTTCTTTGCCTGAAGAACGCCAGCGGCAACGCGCCTGCGCCGCTCGTAACGCCTCCAATCGCCTGGACAATCTGCGGCACCTCGCCTGTGCCCAGCACCGCGTCGATTTCCGGAATCTCGGTCCGCAGCTCCTCGCGGTAGCGTTCCGCGAGGCAGCCGGTGACGATCAAGCGCTGGCACGCGCCGTCCTTCTTGTGCTGCGCCATCTCGAGGATCGTGTCGATCGATTCCCGCTTGGCCGAGTCGATGAACGCGCAGGTATTGACGACGAGCACGTCGGCTTGGGCGGCGTCGGCGGTGAGCTCGTGCCCCGCCTCGCGCGCGAGCCCGAGCATCACCTCGGAATCGACGAGATTTTTCGGACAACCCAGGCTGACCAGACCGACCTTCATGGATACAACCGATATAGCATACGCGGGTACGGGATCGTTTCCCGCACGTGTTCCAGCCCGCAGATCCACGCGACGACGCGCTCGATCCCCATCCCGAACCCGCCGTGCGGCACCGTGCCGTAGCGCCGCAGATCCACGTACCACTCGAAGGCTTCCTGCGGCAGATGGTGTTCGCGAATGCGGGCCACCAGCAGATCCAGATCGGCGAGACGCTCGCCGCCTCCGATGATCTCGCCGTAGCCTTCCGGGGCCAAGACGTCCACGCCGAGCGCCAGTTCGGGCCGCGCGGGGTCCGGCTTCATATAGAACGCTTTGATGGCCGCCGGAAAATGATGCACCATCATCGGCCGATCGAACTGCTGGGCCAACATCGTTTCGTCGGGACCGCCAAAGTCGCCACCCCATTCGAACGAAAGGCCCTGCTCATTGAGGCGCTTCACCGCTTCGTCGTACGACATCCGCGGGAACGGCGGCTTCACCGCTTCGAGCTTGCTCGTGTCACGCTCGAGGACGCCCAGCTCGCGTCGGCGCTTGTCGAGCACGCGCTCGACCACCGACACGACGAGCCCTTCGGCCAGATCCATCACATCGTTCAGGTCGGCGTACGCCATCTCGGGTTCGACCATCCAGAACTCGGTGAGGTGCCGGCGCGTCTTGGACTTCTCGGCGCGAAACGTCGGCCCGAAACAGTACACACGGCCGAGTGCCATCGCGTTCGCTTCGTTGTAGAGCTGACCGCTCTGCGTCAGATAGGCCGTCTGCTCCTCGAAATACTGCGCCGGAAACAGCGTTGTCGTGCCCTCGCACGCCGCCGGCGTGAAGATCGGGGTGTCGGCGAGGATGAAGCCGCGCGTGTTGAAGAAGTCGCGCACGGCGTTGATAATCTCGTGCCGCACCCGAAGGATTGCCTGCTGCCGCTCGTTGCGGATCCACAGGTGACGACGATCGAGCAGGTAGTCGACGCCGTGTTCCTTCGGCGTGATGGGATAGTCGTGCGATTCGCCGACCACCTCCAGCGTCTTCACGTCGATCTCGTAACCGCCGGGCGCGCGCGTGTCCGCGCGCGCCGTGCCGGTGACGATGACGGAGGTTTCCTGGGAAAGGTGATCGGCCGCCTTGAACATCTCGTCGCCGACCGCCGCCTTCGACATCACCGCCTGGATGAAGCCGGTGCCGTCGCGCAGGATCAGAAAATGAATCTTGCCGCTCGATCGCCGGTTGTGCAGCCACCCTTTGAGCGTGACCTCGGCTCCCTCGTGCGCGGCGATATCTTCGATGTACGTGTGCATAGCAGCTGTCAGCTCTCAGCTCTCAGCTTACGGCTCACAGCTCTCAGCTTTCGGCAATTTAGCTGAAAGCTGACAGCTGATGGCTGATGGCTGATAGCTGATAGCTAGTCATTTCCAAGAAGCCGTTCCATGCGCTCCCGCGCGTTCCGGGCTCTCCGCAATGTCTCCTTGGCCGAGCCGTGCGCGGCGATTTCCAGGAGCAGCGTGTCGTCGTAGCCCACCTTCTGGACCGCGGTG
>JAHFUJ010000344.1 GCA_023265105.1 Acidobacteriota bacterium | reverse complement strand
TCGCGCGCACGGTAGACCTCTCCCATGCCTCCCGCGCCAATGAGCGCGGTTATTTCGTACGGTCCAATGCGGTGCCCCGGGGTGAGCGCCATCAGTATTGTGTTGGGAACTGCCGGGATTATAGCGCCAATTTACATTCGCACACGCATGGGCAGGCGCTGGTATCGGCCGTCTGCGATCTGGTAGCCGTTACGGCCGACGCCTCGCCGGCACGACGGCGGCCCCTTCGAGCCCCAGATCGGCGTCAGTCCCCCACACTTCCCGAATCCTGTGACGTCGGAGGAACACGAGACTCGACGCATCGACATACGTCAGCTTGTGGCCACGCAGCTTCTCCAGCGTCCGGACGACGGCGTCATGATGGGTGGCGTCGAGCGCGAGCAGCTTGAGCCGCGGCAATTCGGCAAGCGCCAGGCGAAACGTCCGGGCGGCCTCCTCCCCGAGACGGTGCAGAAACCAGCCGTAGGTTTCGGCGATCACGGCGAGCGACGTGCACCAGCGACGCGGCGGGTCGGCGAATAATCCAATGGCGGCATCGTGAAAACTATCCGAGCGATCGAGGAACGCCACGAAGATGCCGGTATCCAGGAAGACGGGGCCGGGCTTCATGGCCTCGCGCGCCGATAGACGACCTCGTCCACCGTCTTGCTGGCGTCGGGATCGCCCGATGCCACCGCGCCCGCGTATCGCATCCAGGGCCGCGTGGTCTTTCGCCGCCCGCCGAGCGCGACGGCGAGCGCACGGCGGAGAAACTCGGCCAGCGAGATCCCCTGACGGCGCGCAGCGTCCTTCGCGTCGCGATAGGCGTCGGGTTGGAGGGACACCTGTGTTCGGATCATGTTATCATCATCGCTCAGCGTGATAACACGTGTCAATCTGGCGAGGTACGGGCGCTGGGGTCAGCGGCGAGGCACAAGCGCAGAGGTCGGGGGCCCCGCCTAAAGTAATCCACTCAAGCAGATAGTCCGTGGATGAGCGCCGAAGCCGCGTCAGCGGCGAGGCACAGGCGCTGGGGGTGGGGCCCCAGCGCATAGTAATAAATAGTGGGCGCTAGAGGACTCGAACCTCTGACCTCGTGCGTGTGAAGCACGCGCTCTAACCAACTGAGCTAAGCGCCCAAACGATTGACTTCCCTGGCAGTTACGACGTTTTCAGTCTCGTGATCTCGACCCGATTCTATCAGTTTGTGCCCTTTTTGTGCTCCCTGTTGCAAGTTTTTCTGCATCTCAGCCAGCTCTCGTTCCCACTTCGCGGCCTCGCCGTTCCGCCAACGCTGCTCATCGATCCACCGAATGGTCGTGTGGAGCGCCAGCTTCGACGGCTTGAGATATCGGCTGCTCGTCGAGATGTTCGCGTGGTCGAGGAACTGCTGCACGGACCGCAAGCATCCTTGAGTCTGGCGGGGCCGCCGTAAAGGACCGATACAAAAGGACCGATAAGAACCGATATAGAGTTCATTTGACGAGCGACTGGGCTCGGCTCCGCCAGAAGCTGTACGGCGTGATTCCGGCACAGCGAAGGGGCTTCGACCAGCGATTGCATTGTCGCCTCAAAAATCTCGATCGAGATCACGGGCCGACAGAAGGTACCCGCGGGGCCTCGCGAGTCGCGCGCGGCTAGGCGCGCCGATGCCCGCAAGCGCACGAGCGACACTGGTCGGGGCGTTGCTCGTTGCGGTTGGCGTCGCCACCTACGCCAATAGCTTGTGGGGAGTGTTCCTCTACGACGATCGATTCTCGATCGTCACGAATCAGCATATCCGTCATCTCTGGCCCCTGTGGGAAGCGCTACAGGGACCCTCCAACACGCCGGTTGCCGGACGGCCGGTTGTCAATCTCTCACTCGCCGCGAACTTTGCCCTGGGCGGTCTCGACGTGCGCGGCTATCACGCGCTGAACATCACCGTACACATTCTTTGCTCCTTGATCCTCTTTGGCATTGTTCGCCGCACGCTCCTTGGTGACGCTCTTCAAGAACGGTTCGAGAGATCAGGCAACGGGATCGCAGCGGCGTGCGCACTGACCTGGTTGGTTCATCCGATCCAGACCGAACCTGTCAACTACATAACGCAGCGCACGGAATCGCTCATGGCGCTCTTCTATCTCCTGACACTCTACACAGCGATCCGCGCTGGGTCTTCCGAACATCGCACCTGGTGGACGGCCGCTTCCGTGCTGTCGTGCGGGCTCGGCATGGCGAGCAAGGAAACGATGGTCACCGTCCCGGTGATGGTCGTGCTCTATGACTGGGTGTTTCGGTGTGATTCGTTCGTGCTGGTGTTACGCAGGCGCCGGGCTCTCTATGCCGGGCTGGCGACGACCTGGGGCATTATTGGAGCCCTCATGTGGACAGGGCCGCGTTCGGCCTCGGCCGGATTTTCCACCAACGTCAGCGCGCTCGACTACGCCATGAACCAGGGCCCGATGATTGCGCACTATCTGCGACTCGCCGTCTGGCCGAGCCACCTGCTTCTCGACCATGGAATGCCTGTGCCACTGACGGCCGCGGAAGTTGCGCCGTCCGCAGCGCTCGTGGCGGCTCTGATCATGGCGACGGCCATCGGGCTCATCTACCGCCCAATGCTGGGCTTTCTGGGCGCGTGGTTCTTCCTGATCCTCGCGCCTACTTCGAGCATCGTTCCGATCGCGACCGAAGTTGGAGCAGAACGGCGGATGTACCTGCCCCTGGCGGGATTGATCGTGCTCGCGGTGACGTGCGGCTATCTCTTGCTCGCCAGGGCGTGGAAACCGAACCTCGCAGAAAGGAGCGTGACGAATCCACCTGCGAGCGGCTCTGCTTGCTGGGTAGGCGTGACGCTGGTCACGATCGTCGCGGCCTCACTGAGTTGGGCATCGGTACGACGCAACGCCGAATATCGTAGCGCCGAGGGCCTCTGGCGTACGGTGATCGAACGCCGGCCTCAGTGGAGAGCGCACAACAACTTGGGGATCGTGCTGGCAGCACACGGGCGGCACGCCGAAGCGATCAACGAGTACAAGGAAGCACTCCGTGGAAATCCGGACTCTCTGGACACGCATGCGAGCCTTGGCATTTCGCTGCTGAAGCACGGGAAGCTCGATGAAGCGACCGATCATTTTCGGCGGTTTCTCGAAATCCCACCGAACAATGCGGCGATCGACAACTATGCCCTGATTGAATACGCATTGGCGCTGGCGCTGGAAGCACACGCGAAACCGGACGAAGCCATGGCGCACTATCGTCGCGCTGTTGAACTCAAGCCGGACTACGCCGACGCGCACTTCGGTTTGGGGCTCGCGCTAAGCGCGTCCGGGCACATCGAGGGCGCGTCCGGGCACATCGAGGAAGGACTCGAGCACTTTCGCGAGGCGGTTCGTCTCAAGCCCGAATTGCGCCCCGCCGTCGACAACGCGTTGCGCAAGTTCCGCAGCGCTCCCGGAAGCTCGTCGGCGCCCAGGTGATACGCCGGGGGGGAGGTCCAGTTCCTGAATCACTTGATCGGTGAAGCGGTGGGACAAGCGGAACCGCGAGTGTTTCGCCTTGACACGCCGCCGCGCGCCGCCGCGCGCCGCCGCGCGCCTTGACACATTTCTATTTCGCCGCTTGACAAGATGTAGGCCGAGGTCTAGATTTCTACCAGCGTTGCGATGCCCGATGCCAAAATGGCATCTCGGAGCGTCAGGCCGGCAGCGGTGGCACTATCGCCGAGCGGCCAGCAACGTGGGACGCCCTGTTGGTCGGGCCGGGTTGCGGCTGGCCAGGCATTTACCGCCACCATCGCCGCAGTTGTGCTCCCTCCGAGTTCGTTCAGGAGCGAGCCGCCCCGCCGGACCGTCGCAGGGCGTTCGCTTGTACTGACGCTCGAATCTGGTAATTGGATAATCTCGTAATTTGGTAATTGGCTGGCAATTACTTCAGTGCGAACGAAGAGTTGTTAGCGGCCCGTCAGGATCAATTACCCGATTACCAGATTCCCCAATTTCCAGATTCGGGATTCACGACGTCTTCTTGACTTGTGCGAGCAGCGCCGTCAGCATCTGCGCGTAACGGTCGTCGGCCGCCGCGAACGCCTTCATGTAGTCGTCTTCCGACAGGTTCTGCTTCTTCCAATCGCTGTCGAACACCGTACGCTTCCCGCCCAGCTCGTAGCTGTCGTACGGCTGCCCTTCGTTCCGCTTCGCCTTCAGCCCATCCGCGCCCAGATCTTCGATGAACACCTTCGTGGCGGGCACCGAGGCGCTGCTCAAATCGAGGTACATGTCGCGGTATTCCTTCTTGGCCAGCCTGTTGTTCAAATACAGCGGCACGGCGTACTGCGCGGAGACCACGAGCAACTGAGCGCCGCGGAAATACAGGGCGCCGACGAAGACGTCTGCACTGGCAGGATCCTTCGCGGCGATGCTATCGAGCTTGGCGGCGTCGAGCGCCGCCGCAAGCTCCTTGGCCAGCGGGCCAGACTTCGATTCCTGCGCCAGCGCCGTCGCCGAGATGGACAGCGCGAGAACTACGGCCAGACAACCGTGCGCCGCTAGGGTCATGGCTCCCTCCCTGCCTTGACGGGATTGATCAGCAGAGTTCTACCACCGACCGGCGTCGCACGCAAGCTCTCAGCTTTCAGCTCTCAGCGGCATGCATTGGCTGACAGCTGACAGCTGACGGCTGACGGCTGATAGCTACGCCAATTCAAGTAACGTGCTGGGTTAAATGAACAGCGACTCTTCG
>JAHFUJ010000058.1:18489-19851 GCA_023265105.1 Acidobacteriota bacterium | reverse complement strand
GGCCGTTTTTCGACGTGGGATACTTCAGGGATTTCTCGCTCCGCTTGACGTGGCAGGCCGCGGCCAAGCACAAGATTGTGTTCACGGACTCCGCCCAACCCAATTGCAACTGCCGCGGCAACAATGTCTTTTCCGCGTCGCCCCTGAATGCGCCCGAAGCCACCGCGGAGCACCATTACAACCCGAACAGCATTCCGAGCATCACGTGGACGTCCCCGATCACCAACCGGATCCTGTTTGAGGCCGGAGTGTTGGCGAATATCCATGTGCTCAATGTCAAACGGCAACCAGGGGTGGGCACGGACGACATCTCGGTCCTCGATCAGGGACTCAACCTCCGGTATGGTTCGCGCGGGAGTGGCACGGGCACCACGACCTCCTACCTGACACTGCCTCGTCGACAAGTCGTGCAACGGTTCGGGATGTCATACGTCACGGGATCGCATCTCTTCAAGACGGGCTTCGACACCAGGTTCTTCAAGAGCGGCAGTCAAAGCATCAACAATGGGAACCTCAACCAGATCAACCATGCGATCGCCTACAGGTTCCGGAACGGCGTGCCCAACCAGGTGACGATCTGGGCGACGCCCGCGTCGTTCGAGGAGTTCGGCAGGGACATCGCGGTGTACGCGCAGGATCAGTGGACCAGGAAGAAGCTCACATTGAATCTTGGCGTGCGCTACAACGACTACAAATCGTCCTCACCCGAACAGGTTCTTGGGGCCGGCTATTTTGTGCCTCAGCGCGTCTACGCGGCGCGGGACAAATTAGAGAATTGGCGGAATCTTGGCCCGCGCGTGGGCGTGGCCTACGATCTCTTCGGTACGGGCAAGACAGCGCTCAAAGCATCGCTTGCCCGTTATCCCTCCCGACTCGAGGTGGTCGGCGGAAACCCTGCCCGCGCGGTTGATTCCAGCACCTCACGGACATGGAACGACACCAACGGGAATTACGTGCCCGATTGCGATCTGAGAAGCCCGGCCACCAACGGCGAGTGCGGGGCGTGGTCGAATCTCAACTTCGGGAACCCGACGCAAACCTTTACACGCAATGCGGAGGATGCGACGGAGGGCTTCAACATTCAGGACCACAACTGGCAGGGCTCGGTTTCCCTCCAGCATGAACTGCGGCCGGGCGTCGGGCTGAATGTCGGCTATTTTCGCACTTGGTACGGCGCCTTCCTGGCCACCGACAATCTGGTGTTGAGCCCGGCGGATTACGACCAGTTCTGCATCACCGCACCGGTCGATTCGCGGCTGCCGAACAGCGGCCAGCAGCTTTGCGGCCTGTACGACCTGAGGCCGGCGAAGTTCGGCCAGGTCGACAACCTGGTGACCCAGGCGTCGCACTACGGAAAGCAGC
>JAHFUJ010000058.1:10172-18389 GCA_023265105.1 Acidobacteriota bacterium | reverse complement strand
CTTGCCGTGGGACTTGCAGACCAGCCTTACCTATCAGAATAATCCCGGCGTCACCAAGGACACCGACATCGTGGTGAGTAACGCCGCCATCGTGCCGTCGCTCGGCCGCAACCTGGCGCAGTGCGGCACGGCCGCCGTCTGTAACGCCAATGTCACGATCAATCTGACCCCATTCGCCACCCTGTATGAGCCGCGGGTTCAGCAGGTGGACCTCCGGTTTTCCCGGATCCTCCGGCTGGGTGGGGCGCGCAGGCTGCGGGGTAATTTCGACATCTACAACATCTTCAATGCGAACGCGGTCGTCAATATGACCCGCGTGTACGGCCCGACGTGGCTCGACGCCATCCAAGTCATGGGCGGACGCCTGGTGAAAGTCGGCGCCCAGATCGACTTCTGAGGGTGAGGAACATGCCACGGTTGAACGCGGAGGGCGCAGAGGACGCGGAGAATTCCCTTTTAAGATTTTTCTCTGCGGTCTCTGCGGTCTCTGTGTTTAGTCGACCAGTTCCGGATCCACATCCTACCGGGAACCACCCGGTACCCACGGTGTTCCTCTCCGAGCGGCATCCTTTGCGCTCCCGTGCAGCCCATTCTGGTCCGAGACGGTTTCGGCGACGAGGCCCCCGGCACCCTGGGTGTAGGAGACGAAGCTCCCGCCGTGACTGTCGCCTTGGTTGGGCATGGGGATGCGATTCTTCAATTCGTACGTCTTGGCGTCCAGCACCACGATCTCGTGCGACCCGTTGCACGTGGCCCACATTTCCTGGCCATCCGGAGACAGAATGAGGTGATCGTTAATCATGCACTTGGTCTCAATCGTGCGCTTCACCTGATTTGTTTCGGTGTCGATCACGGTGACCGTCGTCTTTTGCTGAGCCCGCGGCGTGTCTTCCCCTTTGTCCGCAACCCACACCTCTTTGTCATCGATGCTCATTGCCAAACCATACGGTCCTGGCCCGGTGGGCACCTCGGCCACGACTTTGTCCCTCTGTCCTGACGCACTGGCTCGCTCGAGTTTCATCACCTTGCCGTCGCCGGCTTGAGTGACCCAGGCATACTTGCCATCCTGGCTAAAGCCCGTCCAAATGGGATACGCGCCCATCGGGATGTACTGCGCGACCTTCCAGGTTTGCATGTCGATCTTGGCCAACAACCCGTGCACCTCGCCCCTGATTGAGGCATCAGGAGCCGGCATGGAGTAATAGAGGTATCTGCCGTCCGGAGCGGTAAATCCCGCATAGGGATTCCCTCGGAGCTGACCAGGGGTCATTCCGGCGATTACCTTGTTGTTGTCGCTCGCATCGAGCACGAAAAAGCCCTTGCCGTTGGGGGAGTTGGCGGGCCAATTGAAGTCCTCGACCAACACTCTCTGTTTCCCCGTCCAATCCTCATAATTCTTTACATGATGAGGACGTTCCGCCCCCGAGGCGATGATCTGGTAGATTTTGAGGGTTCGTGCATCGAGGACCAGAATGCTCGAAGGGTTCTTCGACTTTGCAGGTGCTTGCCCAGGAAGATACACGTACTTCCCGTCTGGAGACACCCCGATGCCGTGGCTAACAAATTTCTCGCTCCACCCAGGCTCAATATCCGAAACCGCGATCGGTTTCTTTGTCTTCACATTGATGACCACGACTGAATTTATTGTGTTGATGGCACCAAACGTGGTGCCGGAATTGGTGAAGAACAACAGATCTCCGGATGCAACCGGATACGCCGCCGGCCCACGGGGATCGCGAGTTTCCAGCAACTGCACTCCCTGTGCTCGAGCGGCCTGGGTGGTCCAATTGTCTGCTTGAGCTCGGACGATTGGTCCGGTTCTGTCGCCGACATCCACACCCCAGCCGATCAAGAGCGCGCAAAACAGACCACCGAGTGCCCACGCGCCCAAGTGTTTCTTGTTCATGTTGGTACCGCCTCTTACTTGAAATGGGCCTTCACGTCCCTGGTTGACGGCAATCGCGAATCACGGGGTCTGGGGAGATACCCGCGCTAGCGGCGGCTCGAGCTTGTGGTTTTCTTCGTCGCCGGATACTCCTTCTTGAATCCGTTCCGGCTATTCGTCACGGTGAAGCTGCCGTCGGGCAACGCGGAGATCTTGATGTAGTTCCCCGCGTGGGTCGGCGTCGCGTCCACGTTCGCGATGAACTGCTCGGGCGAGTTCTCGTCCTTCTGAGCCTCCGAGGCATGCACCTGCCAGAAGTCCACGAACCCGGGTGAGCTGCGGAAGGTGCGGAAGGTGGGCCCCTGCCTGTCATTGGGGCCATTGTTCATGACGGTGATCCGCGGCCGGACCGCGTGCACGCTGACCGGCCAATTCCCAAATTCCTGGCCGTGGCCCGTCGTGGCGAGCAAGTCGGCTGTGCCGAGGAGGTTGTTCGGACAGACCAAGTCGTGCTCCTGGTTCCCGGTGAGGTCGCCGAAATCAACGACCCGGAAGTTGCCGTACTGCGTGGCCAGCGTGACCGATTCATCGTTCTCCACCCCGCGGACATCCTCCTTGGCAACGAAGTCGCGGCACAACGGATTCGGCGCGCCGGCGCCCGGGAGCGGGGCTGTCATCAGCTCGCGTGCCGAGGACATGACGGTCATGTCAATCCCCTTGATGGGAATCTTGGTACCGGCTTTCGCCTGGGCGGCGTTGGCGATCCTTCGCAACGCTAGATAGGCCTCAAAGGCTGCCCTCGCATTCGGCTGAAACTGCACGGTATACGGGCCGTGATCCAGAAGCTGCCGGATCTGCATCTTGCTGATGAGCTCCGCCGCGCCACCGACATGGTCGCCGTGGTAGTGCGAGATGACCAGGTAGTCCAGCACGCGGACGCCCGCCTCCTTGAAGACGGCGAGGATCCGCGTCGGATCGCGTCCGTCGGCCGTATTACCGGCATCCACCAGTACCGACTGCCCAGAGGGCGACACATAAAGGACGGCCTTTCCATGTTCCGTGTCGATGTAGTAGATGTCCAGAGGCTTCTGCGCTTGCGCGCGCGCAACGACGATCGGCACCAGGACCGCGACCGCCACGAGGAACAGTAACGTCTTACGCATGTTAGTCTCCATTTACGAGCAACTGATGGCACGTTATTGCGAACGAGTCTAACCAGAGTCTTCAGAAATGTACATTCGATCTGCGGCCGTTGTCGGGTAGTTCACACCTTGACGAGCCGACGAGATCGCCCGCCGGCCGCGAAGTTGCCGATTGTTAAAGCCCGAGGTAGAGGCGATACAGCAGGTCGCTCGGAATGTGGAAATTATCGGTAATCAGAATCACACCGAAGAAGATCAGAACGACGCTGCAGACGAGGCCCACGCCGGACGCGGCTTTCTGGAACGAGTTCAGGACCGGTAACGCCTTGGACAGAAAAAACGCGGACAGCAGATAGGGGATCGCGATTCCCAATGAGAAGAGAAACAAGACGAGCGCGCCCACGCCGGTCGACGCGACGCTCCCGACATAGATCATCAACGAGATGAAGAGCGCCCCGCCGAAGCAGGTCGAGCAACCGATGGCGAAGGCGGAACCGAGAAACATCACTTTAAGCGGATCCAGCCATCGTCTCGGTGTCGGCGACGTCGCGAAGCCAGGCAGGCGACAGAGTCCTGGCGCTCCCGAGTTGGCGCCGACCCACACGCCAAGAAGAAGAATGCCCAACCCGGCGGCGATGGCCAGAGGGCGATTCCAGTGGTCCATCACTCCCGAGGTCTGCAGTTTCTCTCCCGTAAAGCCGGCCAGCGCGCCGGCTGCGGTAAACACAACGGTAAACCCAACGATGAAGTACAACGCGTTCCGGATGACCCGCGCCCGCGCGCCGGCCATCTCGGCTGGACTCTGCTGCATGCTGATGCCGGCCAGGGCGAACGTGTAATAGATGGTGAGCTGCAGCAGGCAGGGCGAGAGCACCGCCAACAGACCGGCCAGCAGGGCCAGGAGCGTTGGCAATGACAAATCGGTTCCCTCCTTGAGATCGTTCGGATAGACGATCGGCAGATTCCACTGCATCGCCTGCTCGGTGTGAGTGGACGGGTCGTGGGCAATCAATTTGAAGAACGACGCCTTCTCGTTGATGACCGGTGCGCCATCGGCGTCCGTGTTGGGAAAACGGACGACCGACGCGCGATGGTGAAACGAATCGGTGACCATCTCGCTGTCCAGCGGAGACACCCGTCTCCCGTCGTCCGCCTGTAATGTCAGCGCGGGAGGCGAGGGCGAAAGCTCGCCCATGTGGATGTCTTCGAAGATATAGAAGACGGCAAATCTTTCGGGCAGGTACTTGGCGGCTTCCCGGGTCTGCTCCGTCATTGCAAAATATTCAGGCGTTGCGTAGATGCCGGAGAGGCCGCCGGACATTCCGGGCATGCCAGCCATCCCGGCCATGTCACTGTGCGGCCCGGACTCCTGGGCCTGCTGCAACAGCGTCCGCATGATCTTCGAGGTCACGCCGGCCTTGAACGTCAGAATGTCAATCCGCTTGGCGGGACCCCATTTCGAAACAACGAACAACCAGGACCACGCAGCCACCACGCCCACAAGGACCAACACGGCGGCCCTCACCCAGCTTAGCCTGCCGATTTCTCCGCTCATTTTTCTACCAACTCCGGACCCGCAACCTTACCGGGCCGCACCCGGTACCCAAGGCGTCCCGCGACGAGCGGCGTCCCGTGCGCTTCCATGCAGCCCATTCTGGTCCGAGACCGTTTCACCGACGAGGCCCCCGGCACCCTGGGTGTAGGAGACGAAGCTCCCTCCATGACTGTCACCCTGATTGGGCATGGGGATGCGAGTCTTCAATTCGTACGTCTTGGCGTCCAGCACCACGACCTCGTGCGACCCATTACACGTGGCCCACATCTCCCGGCCGTCCGGAGAGAGAATCACGTGGTCGTTCGTCATGCAGTCGGTCTGAATCGTGCGCTTCACCTGATTGGTTGCGGCGTCGATGACGGTGAGCGTCTTTCCTCTCTCCGCCCTTCCCTCACCTTTGTCCGCCACCCACACTTCCTTGTCATCGATGCTCATTCTGAGACCGTACGGTCCCGGTCCCGTGGGCACCTCCGCGACAACTTTATCCACCTGCCCCGCCGCCATGGCTCGTTCCAGCTTGAAGACTTTGCTGTCCCCGGACTGCGTGGTCCAGGCCCACCTGCCGTCCTGGCTGAAGACGGTCCAGAGCGGATACGCACCCATAGGAATCTGCTGCACGACGCTCCAGGTCTGCATGTCGATCTTCGTCAACCACCCACGCATTTGCATCGAAGTCTGCATGTCCGGACCAGGAATCGAATAGTAGAGGTATCTGCCATCCGGGGAGGTGAAGCCCGTGTACGGAGTCCCTCGCAAGTCTCCGACGGTCATTCCGGCGACCACCTTGTTGTTGTCGGTGTGATCCATCACGTAGAAGCCCGTGCCAATGGGGGAGCGCATCGCTCCCGAGCCGAGCCAGTTGAAGTCCTCGACCAGCACTCTCTTCCTCCCGGTCCAGTCCTCGAAATTCTTGATGTGATGTGGCCGCTCGGCGGGGGAGGTGATGATCTGGTATATCTTCAGGCTGCGCGCATCGAGGACCAGAAGGCTGCCGGGGTTGGACGCGGACGTCGGTGCCATGCCGGGAAGATAGACGTACTTCGCGTCCGGCGAGACGCCGATGCCGTGGCTGGTCCATCGCTCGCTCCACGCCGGCTCCAGGTCCGACACCGCGATGGGTTTCTTGGTCTTCGCGTTGACGACCACGACCGCGTTCTTCGGATTCTTGGCTCCATAGGACGTGCCGGCGTTGGTGAAGAACAGCAGATCTCCAGCTTCCACCGGATACGCCGCCGGTCCGCTGGCATTGCGCGTTTCCACCATCCGCAGCCCCATCTTTCGCGCGGTGTCAGTGGTCCAGGTGTCTCCCTGCGCTCGGACGATCGGTTCGGTCCTCTCGCCGACATCAACACCCCACGCGATCAACAGCGCACAAACCAAACCGCCGAGCGCCCACGCGATCCAGCGTTTCTTCGTCATGTGGCTGCTCCCCGTCACATCCTATCTGGAACCAGCAGGCGCCCAAGGTGTGCCTCGACGAGCGGCGTCCCGTGCGCTTCCATGCAGCCCATTCTGGTCCGAGACGGTTTCAGCGACGAGACCCCCGGGCCCCTGCGTGTATGACACGAAACTCCCGCCGTGAGAGTCGCCCTGGTTGGGCATGGGAATGCGAGCCTTGACTTCGTACGTCTTGGCATCGACCACCACGACCTCGTGCGACTGATTGCACGTGGCCCACATTTCTTGGCCATCCGGAGAAATAATCAAATGGTCGTTGGTGATGCAGTTGGTTGGAATAGTACGCTTCACCTGATTTTTTTCGGCGTCGATGACCGTGACGGTCGTTCCTCTTTGGCCCGGCGTGCCCTCCGCCTTGTCCGCCACCCAAAGCTCCTTGTCGTCGATGCTCATGCGCAGGCCATAGGGTCCCGGCCCCGTGGGGACCTCGCCCGCAACCTTGTCCACCTGTCCTTCCGCGGTGGCCCTTTCAATTTTCACGACCTTGCTGTCGCCGGAATTCGTGATCCACGCCCACTTGTTGTCCTGCGTAAAGACCGTCCAGAGCGGATACGAGCCCATCGGGAGCGATTGCACCATCTTCCAGGTCTGCATATCGATCTTGGCCAGATACCCTCGGCCACGGATGGAATCCCGCATGTTGGGACCTGGCAGGGAGTAATAGAGGTATCTGCCGTCGGGCGCCGTAAATCCGGCGTAAAAGGTCCCTCGGACTTCACCGTTTCCCATGCCGGCGACCACCTTGTTGTTGTCGGTCTGATCGAGCACGTAGAAGCCCGTGCCGTTGGCGTCGTGCGCACCGAGACCTGTCTGGATCCAGTTGAACTCCTCGACGAGTACTCGCTGTTTTCCCGTCGAATCCTCGAAGTTCTTCACGTGATGAGGCGCTTGCCCGCCCGTGGAGATAATCTGGTAGATCTTCAGGGTTCGCGCATCGAGCACCAGAACGCTGCCGGGGTTTGTTGCCCGAGCGGGTGCGATTGATGGAAGGTACACGTACTTCCCATCCGGCGACACGCCGATACCGTGGCTGACGTATCGTTCGGTCCACGCGGGATCCAAGTCCGAGACCGCGATCGGTTTCCTGCTCTTCGCATTGATGACCACGACCGAGTTTCTCGTGTTCATGCCGCCGTAGGAGGTGCCGACGTTGGTGAAGAACAGCAGGTCTCCGGCTGCCACGGGATAGGCCGCCGCTCCACTCGCGTCGCGCGTTTCCACCAGTCGCACGCCATATTTTCGCGCGGTCTCAGTGGTCCAGTTGTCTCCCTGCGCGCGGGCGATCGATCCTGTGACATCGCCGACATCGACTTTCCAGACGATCAACAGAGCGAAGCAAATGCCACCGAGCGCCAACAAACCCAAACGTTTCTTATTCATGTTGCGGCTCCTTACGGCAATTCCGAATCATTTGGTCGCGGGTGAAACGGTGACGCTGGTCGCATAAATGTAATCGTCGTCGGGGGATCCGCCTCCATCGGCGGCATTGCCCGCGACGTTGATGACGACATCTCCGCCCGGGCCGCTTGGCGCCACCCAACTGAAGTTGAAGGTGTTGGTTGCGATCCCGTCGAGCGTATGTTCGAGGTATGGGATGCCGTTCTTGCCCACGATGATCTGGGTCCCGCCATCGATCGGCTTGAGTTCCCCCGCTTGCGCGCCGGTCTCCTTGACTCGCGTCGCGAGTTGAAATCCCCAATATTTTCGATCCTGAGTATGGGTGACCGCCAGTTTGATGGAATACGTCTTGCCGGGCTCGTACTGCGTCGGAAGACCGGTCATAACCACATCTCCAAGGCCCGAGGCTTTGCCCGCGTTGAGCTCGAGACTGTTGTGACACCCGGACTGGTTGCAGGTCGGCTCACCAAAGCCTCCTGTGACCCCCGCGTCCGGTCCGCCAGAGTACGCTCGGAGGGAAGCGGCAAGAAAGATCAACCAGCAGACCGGGAGAAATAGGCTTAGCAGCAGCACGAACCGCGAGCTCATCGATCTCCTTTTCATCACGGCTCGCGGGGCCCCACCCCCGCTCGCTCTCGCTCGCGCCTTCGCGCTCGCTCGGGCCGCAGGCGCTTGTGAAGAGGCACTCAGCCAAGGTGGTATGCGATCAGTTTGTAGCCCTTCCTTGAACGAATGTCCAGTCATCATCGGCTTGGAAGTGAGCCAGCTCACATTTCGCC
>JAHFUJ010000058.1:7637-10072 GCA_023265105.1 Acidobacteriota bacterium | reverse complement strand
CGGGCCGCAGGCGCTTGTGAAGAGGCACTCAGCCAAGGTGGTATGCGATCAGTTTGTAGCCCTTCCTTGAACGAATGTCCAGTCATCATCGGCTTGGAAGTGAGCCAGCTCACATTTCGCCGGAAGCCTTGAAGGCGGACACTACGTACTGCCCTTCGTACGCGCAGCACGTCGTAGTACGTAGTGTCCGGCTTTAGCCGGACCGTGGTGGCCGGTCCGTGGCGTCCGGCTTGAGCCGGACCCGACGACGGTCCGCCTGAAGGCGGACACTACGTACTGTCTTCTCTGCGGTCTCGGCGGTTAGCGTTTCTTCACAGGTTCTTCAGGGGAGCCAACGGAACAACAGCGGCGCGGTCCAGGCGTGAAACAGCACGGCGCCGATGAAGAAACCGGCCAGGTACGCGATCGAGCTTCTGACGCCCTGCGCGGCGAGCACGTGCTGCCGAAGTGGGCACCCGTTGGCGAGCGTCGAGAAATAGCCGACGCCAAAGCCGCCAAGGATAGTGAACACCACTGTGACCACGTCCGACAGACCAAACGATCCGGAACGTGCGCCGCCGACGAGGGCAGCGAGCGGGAAGGCCAGCCAGGCGGTGAGGCCGAAAGCGATCAGGCCTCTGAGTAAATACGTATCGCGCACCAGCACGAAGTCGCGGATGCCGCCGACGAAGCACATGCGGGATCGCTGGCCCAGATAGCCCAGGATGACGCCGATGACAAGGGTCGCAACCGCAACTGTCATCGGGTCGCCCTCCAACGGAGCCAGAACGTCCCGAGGACGACGCCCACGACCATTCCGCCGAATCCAACGACGCCGAGCGCCTCGCCCGCCGCGCTCCGCAACAGCAGCCGGATCGAACATCCACCCGCGAGCAACGCACAATTCATCACCAACACGCCGTACGCAAACGTCTTGAGCGAACTGTCAGGGCTCCACCAACGGAACTCGCCGCTGGTGGTCGCGCCCAACAGCGCACCGAGTAACACGCCGATGGTCGTCAGCGCAGGAAACACGAGCGAGGCCGGCGCGACCGTCAGGTGCGTGCCGGCGAGCATGTTGATCGTCCAGTTCACCAGATCGCGACCGTGACAGGCCATGCACACGCCGTAGGCCTCGGGCGGTCGGACCTCGAAGAAAGCGCCTGCCGTCACGGCCAGCACGCCGGCGACGATCCCCATGTGCACCGCCGTCACACGCACGGCGCCTGCTCGCGCGGAAACCGCTGTTGCGGCTGGTAACGTGGTGGTTGTCATCGCCCCGCCTGACGCACATTCCACTCGTCGGTGCGCGGCTGATAGAAATGAACGCCGTCGATTCGCACGCCTTTGGCAGTAAGCACCGCCAAGACATTCTCACGCAGGGCGTACTCGAACCGAAGCGCCACGCCACAGTTGGGGCTGAGGTCCTTGGGTCCGGGGATGAGGTGAGCCGCCAACCCGTTGCGCTTCAGCACCGTCTCCGCGCGGATCGCATGGTGCGATGCAAAAAAGCTGATCAGACCGTCCATGTGTTCACAGAGACAGTGTCTTTGATGCCGCAGCCCCTTGTATGGCCCACGCGGCGATGTCGCCTAACGCCTCCACCGCCTTCTCCACTTCAGCCGGCGTGTTGAACCATCCAAAGCTGAAACGCACGGTGCCCGTGGGGAACGTGCCCAACGTACGGTGCGCGGAGGGAGCGCAGTGAAGCCCCGTGCGTGCCATGATGCCAAACCGCTCGTCGAGAATCAGACCGACTTCAGAAGGCGTCGCGCCGGCGAGGTTGAATGAGACCACACCACAGTGAAGCGCCGCGTCCCTCGGTCCGTATAAGGTGATGCCCGAAATCTTCGAGGCTCCCGCGAGGAACCGTGACACGAGTGCCCGGTCGTGCGCCGCCACGGCGTCGATCCCGATTCCCAAGAGAAAGCGCACGCCGGCGGCCAGGCCGGCAATCCCCACCACATTCAGCGTTCCGCTTTCAAAGGCATCCGGCAGAAAGTCAGGTTGGATCTGGTGTGCCGAGTCACTGCCGGTGCCCCCGCGCATGAGTGGCGTGAGCGCCACTCCCTCTCGGATGTAAAGACCGCCCGTCCCGGTGGGGCCCAGCAACCCCTTGTGCCCGCTGAACGCCAGCAGATCCACTCCCATCTCTTGCACGTCAATGGGGATCGCGCCGGCCGTCTGCGCGGCGTCAACCAGCGACAGAACATCCCGCTCCCGCGCCAAGGCGGCCACCGCCTCCACGGGCGTCAGCGTTCCAACGACGTTGGAGCCGTGCGTGGTGACGAGGAGGCGCGTATTGGCACGAAGCGCGCGGCGCACCCCGTTCAGATCGAGCATCCCGTCCTGATTGCAGTTGACGACCGTGAGCTCAACGCCCAACGTTTCGAGATGGCGGAGCGGGCGCATCACCGAGTTGTGTTCAACGCTCGTGGTCACCACGTGATCGCCAG
>JAHFUJ010000058.1:0-7537 GCA_023265105.1 Acidobacteriota bacterium | reverse complement strand
CTACCGTCCGAGCAACCGTTCGTCGTTGAGCAGCGCGGGCCGCGGCTGCGGCGAGCGCAGCAGATCGCTGCACTGTCCCAAGCCGAGGCGCGACCGCCCCTCGAAATCGAGCTGGACGGCCCGCACCTGCGGGAACTCCGTGAGGCCGGCAATCAGTCCCAAGAGCAACAGTCGCATGCGCTCGGGCTTGCCGAGAGCCAGCGCGTGCAGTGAAGGCGTGTAGGTGAAGTTCAGCGAGAGCAAGCCGCCGGCCGCGTCGTACTCATACGTCAACAGTCGCACGTCGGGCGGAAGGCTGGTCAGGTCCGGGTCCGGTGGGTGGGAAAGGTACTTGGCGAGCGCGGCGCGCGGGTCCGTGACCGAGGCGGGGACCGCGACCAGCCCATTCGCCGACGCGTAGTACATCAGTGGTTCGCGCGTGGCGGACTCCTCGAGCGATTTTCCCTCCACGCTCAGCGCGACCGACGTCACGCCAGGCAACGCCGTCATCGTTTCGACGATGGCGCGCTTGGCCGCGTGCATGTCGCCGTGCTCACCGAGAAATGGCGCCGAGAGATCGACTCGAGCGACGCCGTCCGCAAGCTGGAACGAGCGGATCTCGACGCCCGGCGGAATGGGAGCGGTGAGCCCGCTGCCCGCGCTAGGGCCGGCGAGCAAGGCCTGAAGCGCCGCACGCGGCAGCTCGTCGTTGGTCGGCATCCGCCGCGACACGGGGAATAGGAATCGGCCGTCGGCAAAGTACAGCGTGACCGTCGTGGTCGTCGTCCAGGGCCACCACCCGGCCACGCCAACGGCGCCTTTCATGGGCGGCAGACTCCTCACCCAGAACCCCGTTCCGAGCAGAGCGGCGAGAAGAAGAATGCGCAGGAGCCGGTCCATTCCCCAAAGCCTACACCCGCGCGGCGACTTTCGGAAAGGGCGCTGTGATGCCGCGCCTCCTATCACGGCGTTCTCCGCAAGTTTCACCGACATCGTCGGTCAGTCCGTGAGAGTGACTGGGCCGATCCAAAAACAAGGATCTCTCAGAAGAACTGACGTAACAGTGATCAGGATCACTGCCAAAGCTCGCCTCGCACATTGACAACTCGCAAGTCAGAAATGTACTTTGCGGCCAGACTTGGTTTCGTCGTGGTGCAGGGGTTTGGCGGCCGGCTGATTTCTTTTTCCGACCGCTCCAACTTCGGGGCGTCGCATGAGTCGTTCCTCCAACGAAGAGGAGAAATGAGATGAGAATCCAGCGACTCGCGTTTCTAGTCGTCGTGGTCTCCTGCCTGCTCCTGCCCAGGGCGGCGCAGGCGCAAAGTGGCATCTCCGGTGTCGCGCGGGATTCGTCGGGTGCAGTCTTGCCGGGCGTCACCGTGGAGGCCTCGAGCCCTGCTCTCATCGAAGGCGCCCGCTCCGCAGTCACGGACGGGCAGGGCGTCTACACCATCGTCGACCTTCGGCCCGGCCCCTACGTCGTCGTCTTCACCTTGTCCGGCTTCAGGACTTTCAGGCGGGAGGGCATCGATCTGCCGGCTCAATTCACGGCGACGGTGAATGCCGAGCTGGCCGTGGGCGCGTTGGAGGAGTCGGTCACGGTCTCGGCGGAAGCCCCGGTCGTCGACATCCGGAGCACGCGGGCGCAGATGCAGTTCGCGGACGAGACGATGGAGGCGCTGCCCGGGGCGGGCCGTGTCACCATCATGTCCAACATCCTTCCCGGCGCCACGCTCAACCGCGAATCGGACCGTTCGGTGGGCGGCCTGAACGACCGCGCACAGACACAGTTTCGCGTGCACGGCGCGCCATTGGCGCAGCCGGTGGTGGACGGCATGAATGTGGAGGTGCCGGGTTTAGTGCAGGGAGGCATGGTTTATAACCAGGTTGCCTTGCAGGAAGTCGTGCTCGAGACGAGCGGCGTTGGCGCCGACAGCGACACGGGCGGCATACGGATCAACATGGTGGGCAAGGACGGCGGGAACACGTTCTCGGGCACTGGGCAGCTTGGGTTCTCGAAGCCGAGTTTTGAGACCGGCAACTGGGACGAAGAGCTGGGGAAGCGTGGCGTCTTGGAGGCGGCCGCGAAATCGCTGAGGAACTACCGCGACACGGCGGCTGCGTTCGGTGGGCCCATCCGGCGGGACAAGGTTTGGTTTTTCGGCGCGTTCCGGGAGGGCGTCGTCCAGCAGTATGCCACGGGCCGGTACTACAACAAGCTGAAGCAACCCGCGATCTTGGCCTCAACGGCGCCGCTCATCCCGACGCCCGGACCTGGGGAGTCGTATCTCTTCGAGCCTGACCTGAACCGGCCGGCGTTCACCAACGAGTACTCGCGCGATTTCACGGTTCGCCTGACGTGGCAGGCAGCAGAGAAGCACAAGGTCGTGCTCTCTGCCTCGGACCAGCCCAACTGCAACTGCCTCTTCAACCTGCTACAGGCGGCCACACCGCTGGCACCCGAGGCGACCGGGCCGCACTTCTACAATCCCAACTACCTTTCGACGGTGACCTGGACGTTTCCGGCCAGCAACCGTCTCTTGCTGGAGGCCGCGCTGAACGCGAACGGTACCAACCAGGTCGACAAGTCGGTACCAGACGTGTCACAAATGGCCATTCGGATCGAGGACCAGGGGCTCAATCTGATCTACGGCAGCGTTCCCAGCCGAACCCTGCCTCGCCGGCAGTACCAGGAACGGTTCAGCGCGTCCTACGTCACCGGGTCGCACAACTTCAAGACCGGCGTCGCGGTGCGGCAAACACTGCTGGGCGATATCGCCCACACTGGCCATGACCTGTTGATGAATGGCACAGGAGTACAGTACCGACTGAGCAGCGCCCACGTGCCCAATCGGATCACGCTCCTTGACGGGCCTTGGAATTTCGAGGAGCACCTTCGCGACATCGCGATCTACGCGCAGGATCAGTGGACCATCAAGAAGGTGACGCTGAACCTGGGCGTCCGCTACAATGATGCGAAGGGTTCGACGCCCCTTCAGATCTTGGCGCAGGGATTTTGGGTGCCCGAGCGCCGTTTCAGCCCGACCGACAACCTTCCACATTGGCAGAATCTCAGCCCGCGAGTGGGCGCGGCGTACGATCTCTTTGGCAACGGCAGGACGGCCATCAAGACCTCGATCGGCCGCTACCCCGACCGCCTCGTGGCCGCCACGGCGAACCCCGTGAACAATCTGACGCGCAACACCTCTATCAGCTGGACCGACACGGACAAGGACTTCGTCCCCGACTGCGTACTGAGCAATCCGGCCGGCCAATCGACAGGCGACGTGTGCGGCGCGTGGCAGAGCCCGAACTTCGGGCAGGCGAGGGCCGACACGATCTACACGAAAGAGGCGCGTGAGGGGTTCAATAAGCAGGCGTACAACTGGCAGGCGGCGGCGTCGGTCCAGCACGAGCTGTGGCCGGGCCTTGGGCTGAACTTCGGCTACTTCCGGACCTGGTATGGCGGGTTCCTCCTGACCGACAACGCGCAGCTCAGCTCGACCTCCTACGACCCGTACTGCATCACGGCGCCCATCGACACCCGACTACCGAGTGAGATCAGCGGGCAGGCGGTCTGCGGGTTCTACGATCTCAAGCCGGCGTTCTTCGGGGTGACCGGCGGCGACGTGAGGCAGGTCACGAGCGTCACGGCGGTTGACGGCAACCCCGCGAAGCGGACGCAGGTATTCAACGGCGTCGATATCACCGCGAACGCGCGACTGGCACACGGCATCCTGATCCAGGGCGGCGCCAGCGTCGGGCGGACGGTGCTCTCGAACTGCTCGGTGGTGGATTCGCCGGAGCAGCGGGAGGGGTTCTGCAACGACACGCCGCCGTGGTCATCCGGCACCCAGCTGAAGATCCTGGCCGTCTTTCCGCTGCCGTACGACGTGCAGTCGAGCGTGATCTTCCAAAATGTGCCGGGGATTCCCATCACGGCGAGCTTCGTGGCCACCAACACCAACATCAAGACGACGGTCAACCCGAAAACGGGGACGGCCCTTGGCCGCGACCTCACGGCAGGCAGTACGCAGACCGTGACGGTGCAGCTCCTCCCGAACAATACCTATTTCGAGCCTCGGCTCAATCAGATAGACCTCCGGCTCGCCCGGACGTTCGATTTGGGAATGACGCGCAAGCTGAAGGGGAGCCTGGACGTCCTCAACCTCTTCAACGTGAACAACGTCACGCGGATGCAGGATCGGATTTCGACGCCGAACAATGCGTGGCAGAATGCGCTGCAGGTTCTGACGGGACGCTTGCTCAAGGTCGGCGTCCAGTTCGATTTCTGAGGCGGCAGGTTTTGCCTCGGAAACAGGCTGAGCGATCCAAGATCGTGAAGTGTGAGCTGCTCCACAAGAACAGCAGATTCAGTGTGCGGGCCTGAGGACTCTCGCTAAAATCGCGCGCAACGGTTCAGTGGACCAAGAAGGAGAATGCGATGAACAGTGAGAAAATCGCGCGTCTCGTCGTGGCGTGGTGTCTCGTGCTCCTGCCGGCCGCCGCGTCGGCCCAACAGGCCGCGGGAAGTATCGGCGGCGTGGTGCGTGACACGTCGGGCGCGGTTTTGCCCGGCGTTTCGGTGGAAGCCGCCAGTCCTGTCCTCATCGAAAAGGTCCGCGGCGTCGTGACCGACGGCCAGGGCCTGTACCGCATCGTCGATCTGCGTCCCGGGGCCTACACCCTCACCTTCACCTTGGGCGGGTTTACCACGTTCAAGCGGGATGGCATCGAGCTGACGACGGGGTTTAACGCCACCGTGAACGCCGAAATGAAAGTGGGGGCGCTCGAGGAGACGGTTACGGTCTCGGGGGCGGCCCCGGTGGTCGATACCACGAACATTCGGCAGCAGACGCAGTTCTCGGGCGCCACGCTGCAGGCGCTGCCGGGCAGCGGACGTCTGCCGGGCCTGTACACCATGATCCCGGCGGCCACGCTCGCCAACCCGGCCAACTACAGCGTTGGCGCTGTCAACGAGCGCGTGGCGACGCAGTACAGCGTTCACGGCGCGCCGAACGGCTCGCCGGTTATTGAAGGGTTCAACCAGACTGTCAACGGCTTGACCCAAGGCGTCGTCGTTTACAACCAGCTCACGTTTCAGGAGGTTGTCGCCGAGACGAGCGGGATTGGCGCCGATCGCGACAGCGGCGGCACGCAGGTGAACATCGTGCCCAAGGAGGGCGGCAACTCGTTGTCGGGACAGGCGGTTTACAACTACTCAGGCTCAAGTTTTGAAAGCAACAACATTAGTGACGCGCTTACCGCCCGCGGGCTGCTACCCACCTCCGCCTCCTCTCTTAAGAAGTACCTCGACGCGGGCTTCGCCGTCGGCGGTCCAATCCAGAGGGACAAGCTGTGGTTCTTCGGCTCGTTCCGGACGGGCACGACCCAGCAGGGTCAGCAGGGCAACTACTGGAACGCGCTCCAGAGCGGCTCAGCTGGTCTGCCTCAAGGCGTGTTGTTGTACGCACCTGAACTGAGCCGGCCGGCTTTCAGCGACGACTACGCCAATGACATGACACTCCGCTTGACGTGGCAGGCTACCCAGCAGCACAAGTTCTCCTTCGCCAACTCACAACAACCGAATTGCAACTGCTTCTTTGCCCTCTTGTCGACGACGGGCCGCGTGAAGGCGCCGGAAGCCAGCGGCCGGCACCATTACAACCCGAACGCGATGCCACTTGTTGCCTGGACGTTCCCGATGACGAACAAGCTCCTGTTTGAGGCTGGAGGGGCGGCGAATATCCATCACCAGACGACGAAACGGGAAGCGGGCGTCACTATCGACGACATCTCGATCACCGACCTGACGGCGAATCGCCAGTACGGCGCCCGTGCGGACAGCCTGGCGGTCGGTGGGTCGTACTCACATAATCCCCGCCGCGTCTACCAGGGACGCGGCGCGGTATCCTATGTCACCGGTTCGACGAATTTCAAGGTGGGGTTCAATGTGAGGCACGGCGACGAGGGGAATCTCGCCAAGAATAGAGACCCCAACCAAATCAACCAGGGGAGGTCGTACCAGTTCCGAGGTACCGTGCCGAATTCGGTCATCCTCTGGGCGGTGCCCCACGGGTTCGAGGAGTCGTTTAACGATATCGCGGTTTACGCGCAGGATCAGTGGACGATTCAGAAGGCGACGTTGAACCTGGGCCTCCGCTTCAACCGCTACAGCGCGCACACGCCCCAGCAGGATCTACCCGCGGGGCCGTTCGTGCCCGAGCGTCATCTCGCGCCGACCGATCACGTGCCGCTTTGGCGAAACCTCGATCCGCGCCTGGGCGTGGCGTACGACCTGTTTGGCGATGGCAAGACCGCGCTGAAGGCGTCGCTGGGCCGGTACAGCGCGCAGCTCGTCAACGCCGCGCAGAACCCCACACGCAGCATGGCGGCCAGCACGACGCGGACCTGGAACGATGCGAACGGGAATTACATCCCGAATTGCGATCTCATCAATCCGGTCGCGAACGGTGAGTGTGGCCCCTTTTCGGATCTCAATTTCGGACAGTCGATACCGGGGACGCGCTATGCGGAAGATGCGCTCACGGGCTTCAATCTTCAGGACACCAACTGGCAGACCTCTGCCTCGGTCCAACACGAGTTGCGGCGAAACATCGGCCTGAATATCGCGTATTTTCGGACCTGGTATACCAACTTTCTCGCGACGGACAACCGGGCCTACAAGGCGGCGGACTTCGACACGTTCTGCATCACCACGCCGGTGGACGGTCGGTTGCCCGGCGGCGGCGGTCAGCAGCTCTGCGGATTCTACGACGTCAAGCCCGCGCTATTCGGCCAGGTCGACAATCTGGTGACTCAGGCCTCCAACTATGGGTCGCAGAGCAATGTCTACAACGGCGTCGATGTGTCGCTTACCGCGCGGTTTGGGCAGGGCGGACAGGCCCAGGGCGGATTGAGCACCGGGCATACCGTCACCGACAATTGCTACACGATGGGCAATCCGCAGCTCGTCTTCGCGGGCAGTTCCGGCGGCGTCACGGCCCCGCAGCTCACCCCGTATTGCCACGTCTCCCCGCCGTGGTCGTCGCAGACGCAGTTCAGAGGCTCGGTGGTCTACCCGCTGCCGTGGGACTTGCAGACCAGCATCATCTACCAGAACATTCCGGGCCTCACGATCAATGGTACCTACGTCGCCTCCAATGCAGAGATTCTGCCGTCGCTCGGTCGCAATCTCGGCGCATGCCGTGGCGCCGCCACGTGCAACGCCACAACGACCGTCGATATCGTGCCGCCCAAATCGCTGTTCGAGCCTCGATTCCAGCAGCTGGACGTCCGGTTGTCACGAAACTTCAAGATCCGGGGGAGTACCAGGGTGCGCGGCAATTTCGACGTCTACAATCTCTTCAACGCGGACACCGTGCTCAACGAGAACGTCCGGGTCACCAGAACGAATAATCAGTGGCAGAATGTGATCCAGGTTGTCGGCGGACGCCTGATGCGGGTTGGCGTCCAGTTCGACTTCTGAGAAGGTTCCAAGGACGACCGGGCGGGGCCTGCCGGCGCTGGCCTCGCCCGTGCTCACGCCTGCGTCACG
>JAHFUJ010000343.1 GCA_023265105.1 Acidobacteriota bacterium | reverse complement strand
GCAATTTCCCAGGCGCTGGCCGCCGACAAGAGCAGATCCGTGCCGCTCGTCTCGATGAGGCGGCGCGCTGAGGGCGAAAAACGTTCCGGAGCCACGTTCATCCAGAGCCAGCACTGCGTGTCGAGCAGCACTGTCATCGCTCGAATTCCGCCAGAAGATCTTCGGGCAACGGCGCGTCGAAATCGCCGGCAATGACGACCGTGTCACGGTCGAGGCCGAGGATTCGCTCCTCTTTCGGCCGACCTACGGGGAGCAGGCGGGCCACCGGCCGCCCAGCTCGCGCAATCACAATCTCCTCGCCTCGCTCGACCCGTCCGAGTAAGCGAGACAAGTGCGTCTTTGCCTCGTGGACGTTCACGCTCTTGGGTTTCATGAGACTATCGTGGCCTAAGTTTATGGACTAAGTCAATATGTCTGTTAAGTTTTCTTTCTCCACTCTTCTTTCCTCCTTGAATCCGTTTCGGCTGCTCAAACGTAGAGGTGTGCGCTGGCAGATGTGCTTGCAAAGTCAAAAAAGTAAAGGGGGGAGTTATGAGGCGATTGGCGAAGGGGTTGCTCGCCGGCGCGTTGCTCGCCGCGGCCGGCATCGCGATCCACGGGTCGAGCCACAGGGAGGCGCTGGCGATCCTCAACGAGCCGTGCGCCGACAACACCGACACGTACGCGTGGGTGTCGCCCGGCTTGCACGAGAAGCTCTATCTCATCATGGACTTCAACCCGCTCCACGAGCCGGGTCAGGGCAACCAGGGCTTGCGTGCATGCGACGGCTATCGCTACGAGTTCCACATCGGAAAGGGCAAGAGCCTCAAGGACAGAGTGCTCTACCGCGTCGAGTTCGTCAAAAGGCTGCGTCCTGAAGCGGCGCCCAGCCCGACTGATCCCTTGGGCGGCGGCAACGAGCTCCTCTGGCAGCTCACCGGCGGCACCGAGACCATGAAAGTCACGCGTATCGTGGATTCGGAAGACGGCCACCACGGCGAGGATGGCGAGGACGATCGCCGAGACGACGATCGCGATGATGCCGTCGTCCTTGGGAACGATCTCCCGGTCCTTCCGAACAACCACGGCCCGCAGACCGACCGGCTCATCTACGGTCTCGGTACCTTCGCCGGTTACAACTCTGGGGATCCCACGAGTCGTGAAAATGGTCTGTACGATCAGACTTTCGTCGACACGTTCATCCACCCTCTTGCAAACGGCGGGCGGATCATCGCCGGCCAGTTCGACGATCCCTATCAGCTCGATGAGAAGGGCATCTTCGACCTTGTCAACCTGGCCAAGACCGATCTCGCCAATATCCCCGGCGCGCGCCGCCCGCCCGCCGAAGACGTGTTCACGGGCTTCAATGTCTTCTCGATTGCCCTCGAGGTCCCGACCACGGATATCTTCCCGAACGGCATCCCACACAACGGGATGCTCAACCCCAGTTCGACCGACAGTCTGCTCCGGGTGTGGGCGAGCATTAGCCGTCGTCAAACCCAGACCGTCGACAACCGCAACATCATCACCGGCCTCAAGGGGTCCGGCAAGTTCGTGCAGGTGGGTCGCAACGCCCTGCCGCTCTTCAACGCCGGCCTCGTGGGGACCCAGCGTCAGACACTCTATCTGCACAGCGGCCCCATGCACGACGTGACCAATTTCGGCGCCGACATCTTGTTCCCCGTGCTCGTGCGCGACGCCGAGGCGTTGGGGATCTACGCAGCGCTCGGGGTCCCGCCCGCCACTGTGGCGACGCTCAAGGGTCCGCGGCTGGACATCATCAACGCCATCAACTTGGGTCGGTCGCCGGCCGGTGCGTGCTTCCCGATGACCGCGGCGTGCCCGATCCCGATCGCCGACGGCTTCTCTGGTGACGTGATCACGCTCGACGCGGCCATCGATTCGAGCTTCCCAAACGGCCGACGCGTGGGCGGCGGGACTGCGCCGAACCGCCATCAGGTGAATGTGAACAGCGTCCTGATCAGCCTGATCGTTGCTGGTAACCCGGCGGCAGGCCTTGCCAAAGGCACCGAAGTCAACGACAAGAACTTCAACCCGGCTTTCCCGTTCTTGGCTCCTGCTCACCAGGGGCTGTACCAGGGTCACGGCGGCATCAACGTTCCGACAGAACCGACCCCGCCGCCTCCGACCCCTTGACCTGATTTTCCGGCTCGCGATCGAATTGGAACGGCCCCCGCCCGCGGGGGCCGTTCTCTGAATCGATGGGAGGATGACGCCGTGAAGAGACTGGCATCCCTAAGCATCACGAAGACGCCGAAGCTCATGTGGCGTCCGTTCGGTTCATCGATGTTTCGTCGTCTGGGGGTGCTGGTGGTGGCAGCCATCGCCCTGAGCGGTGCGCGGCTGCTCGCTCACGACATGTGGATCGAGCCGATGACTTACTCTCCTGAAACCGGCGACATTGTCGGCGTACGGTTACGTGTCGGGCAGGACTTCCTCGGCGATCCACTGCCACGCAATCCCGAGCTCATCAATCAGTTCGTCGTCGAAGATGCGGAGGGCCGTAGACCGGTCGTGGGCCGAAGCGGTGCGGATCCGGCAGGCTTCCTGCGCGTGGCCGTGCCCGGCTTGCTCGTCATCGGCTATCACAGCAATCCGAGCGCGATCGAGCTGGCGGCCGAAAAGTTCAATCAGTATCTGAAGGATGAAGGGCTCGACGCGGTCGCGGCGCTAAGAGCGCGTCGCGGCCAAACGGGCGCAGCCCGGGAGATTTTCTCCCGCTGCGCCAAGAGCCTGGTGCTCTCGGGATCGCCGAACAAGACGCAGGGCGACCGAACGCTCGGTTTCACCCTCGAGCTTGTGGCCGAGCGGAATCCCTACACGATGGTCGTCGGTCAGGATCTGCCGGTGCGGTTGACGTACGAGAACCGGCCGCTGGCCGGCGCGCTCGTTGTCGCGATGAACCGTTCAAACCCGTCCGATAAGCTGACCGCTCGAAGTGACAAGGACGGGCGAGTTCGGTTCCGGCTGCCTCGTACTGGCGTGTGGTTGATCAAGGCGGTGCACATGGTCGAGGCGCCGGCGGGCGCCAACGCCGAATGGGCCAGCTACTGGGCGTCGCTCACGTTCGAGCTCAAAGAGTCGGCGGCCTCCGAACACGTCTCATGAGCCAGAAAGACAACCACAGAGGCCACAAAGGCCTCGGCGGATATGGCCGCTGGCCTTGGCTTGCTAGGGTTGCGGTGTGTGTGGGCGTCTCGGTGCTTGCTTGTGGCGCGCTCGTCCACGCGCACGAGATCGGCACGACGCGCGTGTCGGTGCTCTTTCAGGAAGGTCGCAGCTACGACATCGAAATCGTGACCGACGCGGCGTCGCTCGTGGAGAAGCTCGACGCCGTGGCGGATCCGCAGAGGCCCGCCCTACCAACGTCTAAACTGAGTCCGGCTGCCTTCGCTGGGCGACTCGTCGCCCTCGACGAGATCTTTCGACGGCGGGTCAACGTCGCGTTCGATGGGTCGGCCGTTCATCCCGCGATCACATATTCTGTCTCGCCCGCGGTGGACGCCACGTCACCCGTACTCGCGACGATTCGACTGAGTGGCGAGATTCCTCAAAACGCGAGTCACTTTACCTGGGTCTACTCGTGGACGTTTGCTTCGTACGCCTTGATCTTCAAGAGCCATCCCTCCGACAACCCTACTACTGAATGGCTGGAGGGTGGACAGACGAGCAAACCGTTACCGGTGGCGGCGCCGCCACCTCCCGTCGGCCGTGTTGGTACGGCCTGGCGCTATCTCGCGCTTGGCTTCACACACATCGTGCCGCACGGGCTGGATCACATGCTGTTCGTGATCGGGATTTTCCTGTTGAGCGGCCGGCTGCGCACGGTGTTGTGGCAGGTCAGCGCCTTCACCGTGGCCCACTCGATCACCCTCGGGCTGAGCATCTATGGCCTCATCGCCGTGCCGCCGGCGGTCGTCGAGCCGTTGATTGCGGTCTCGATTGCGTACGTCGCGATTGAGAATGTCCTGGTGAGGGAGCTCAAGCCGTGGCGGATCGCGCTGGTGTTCGCGTTCGGTCTGCTTCACGGCATGGGCTTCGCCGGAGCTTTGAAGGAGCTCGGACTGCCGCGCTCGGAGTTCCTGACGGCCCTGCTGACGTTCAACGTGGGCGTCGAGGCCGGCCAGTTGGCGGTGATCGCTGCGGCTTTCCTGCTCGTTGGGTGGCAGTGCGGCAATCGTGCCTGGTACCGCAGTCGCGTCGTCGTTCCCGCCTCCGTGCTCATTGCCTGCACGGCTGTCTATTGGACGGTCGAAAGGGTGGGTTTTCGGGGGTACTGAGAATTGAAGCTTACTTTTTTACTTCCTGAGCCCAGCCCAATTCAGGATGACCGTGTCCTCGTCTGTACGGGGCTCCGGCTTTTAGCCGGACCACTCCCGGTCACTTGTACGTGGCGTCCGGCTTCAGCCGGACCACTCCTGGCCGCTTGTACGTGGCGTCCGGCTTTAGCCGGGCCACTCCCGGTCCGACTGAAGTCGGACGCTACGAAGAGCAACCGCTCCGCCAGTGTCGGGCCTTCGACAAGCTCGAGGACGAGCGCCTGCACGCCATCCGATTCTTCGAATCCGTAAATCGCGGCGATGTTGGGATGATTGAGCGACGCGAGGACTTGCGCTTCGCGTTTGAAGCGCGCGAGGCGATCGGGATCGAGGGCGAACAGCTCGGGCAGGACTTTGAGGGCGACGTCGCGATTCAGCTTGGTGTCGCGCGCGCGAT
>JAHFUJ010000057.1:16463-19957 GCA_023265105.1 Acidobacteriota bacterium | reverse complement strand
GTCATTTCAATCCGAGTTTCCTGCCAGCCGCGAGCAGGTCGACTGCCTCGCGAAGACGCCTCGCCTTCGTTTCTTGTCGCTTGGCCGAATCGATCCAGGCGATGTACATCCGCCGATGTGACGGCGCCAGGCGCTCGAAATAGTTGCGCGCGGCGGGGCGGCTCCTTAGTGCCTGTCGAATGTACTGCGGGACCTTCGACGGCCATCGCCGTGGTCGATCGTAGCTCCGACGTGTTGGTGGACGCTTTAACCCTGCAGCTCTTAACCTCCCGCTGGCCCGAAGCTGCGCGTAGCGTTTGCGATTCGTGGTCGACCACGTGCTGTCAGGCTTACGGGGCGTGAACTTGCGGGCATACCGCGCGTCATCCAGACGCTTGATGAGACTATCGATCCAGCCGAAGCACAGAGCCTCATCGACGGCATCGTTGTAGGCGATAGAAGCCCGACCCGTGTGGCTCTTGTGGAATATGAGCCACACCTCTGATTCCGACTTGTGGAATTTCGCGAGCCATTCTCGCCATTGCTCGCGGGTCCGTGCGTCAAGGGTCTTCAACGCCAACTGTGTCACTCAATTACCAGATTACCCAATTACCAAATTACTCAATTCAACGTTCCCCTCGTTCGACCGATACCAAATCCATCCGCTCGTACACCGGGGCGATCGCCTCGGTGATCATCAGTACCTCGAGCAGCACCATCACCCCGCACACGGCCGCCGCCGGCACGAGCGCCGCCGCGCCGATGAATCGCCTGAAGGCGAACATAATGACGCCGCCCGCCGCGGCGCCGGGCAGCACGAAGAAGACCAGCGACACCACGACGCCGCCGAACAGGATGAGCCGCTGCCCCATCGCGTCGAGCCCATGCGACCGCTGATTTCCGAGCGGCACCCACGCCGGAAACAGCACGGCCGCGACGTTGTGGATGGCGAGCTGCGCAACGACGAGGGCCGGCGCCAGAAGCACAGCGGCTGTCGAAATTGACAGGCGCCATGCCAGCGGCACCTGCGGGAACGCCGCCGCCGAAAATATCGTGGCGCACGCGAGGCCGAACCACCCGACGAGCGTCACCAGACACGCGGGCCACAACATCTCGCCTCGAATCACCGCCCCGGCCTTGATCGGCCACGTCTTGAGCAGCTCGAGGTGACCGAGATCGGTGCGCAGATCGGTCCGCACGATCTGGGGACCCAGCAGCACCGCGAACCCGGCGGCGGCCAGCGCCAGCGTGCACAACGCGGCCGCGCCGCCACGCGCCTGGTTGGCGGACATGATCAGCGAGCTGATGACGGCGCTGAGGATGACGAGCGGAGCGAGATATCGAACGAGCGTCACGCCGCTCGTCGCGCGCAGTGTCTGCATCGCGTTCTTCCAGAAGAACACGGCCTCCGTCGGGCCTGCCGGCGCGAGCGTCCAGCCGGCGGTCGCCTGCGCGCGTGGCACCGGCGACCTCTCGGCCGTCCTTCTGGCGACGCGGCGCTCCGCCGCCTCAGTCGCGGCGTCCTGAAACGCTTCGTCGCCCCGCAGCACCCACGCCACCGTTGCCGCCAGAACCGCGAGAGACCCAGCGAGCGCGATCAGATAGGGGCCCGGCCAGGCGGCAAACAACGGTCGCGCCAACGCAACGAAGGGCCACAGCGCGATCGGTGGCCAGCCGACGAGCGTCACTCGGCCGAGCCGTGTCAACCCGTCTGAAACGCTCGTCGGCGCCGGCCCCAACAACTCGCGGCCGATGGCGGTACCGACGATAGCCAGCGCGGCGACGAGGATCGCAACGGGCGTCCACGCCATCCAGCGCGCGCGGGCGCTTGGCGCCACAAGGCGAGTCCGTGCGAGCGTCACGCCAGTGAAGTAGACCTTCGCCGTGACGAGCAGCAACCACATCGCCAGCGCGAATCGCACGCGCCCGGCGATGGCGGTCGACGGGAACACGATCGCCGAGACGATCGCCGCGAAGAGCAATCCGAGCTGCGATCGCATCAGGCGATGAATCAACAATTGCCGCCGCACCAGCGGCGCGGGAAACAGAAACTGAGTTTCCGCCTCGCTGAATTCCAGGAGCCCACTCTCGAACGGCAGGAACCATCCGATCGCCGCCATCACCAGAAGCGCCAGGCCGGCGAGCCCGGTGCCCGCCGTCTGAAATGCCGGCAGCGCCATGTCGAGCGGCAGCGTTCGCCTGCCACGTCGCGAGGCGCCCGTTCGTGCCCCCCACACGCGCGCGAAGACCGAGAAGTACAGATACGCGGCGCCGGCGAGGGCGCCAATGAGATACCGGGGCTCCCGCAAGCGCCGGAGCGATACGAAGAGCCGGTTCCGTGCGCTGCAGACGATGATGTACAGGCTCGCGTTCAACATGGATAGCAACCCGTAAGGGGGACGGGAGCCCTTTTGACAAAAGGGCTCCCGTCCCCCTTACGGCGGATCTGGATCGTGGCCGGTGACGCGAAGGAAGATCTGTTCGAGATTCGATCCGGCAGCGCCTTCGGCGCGCGACGCCAACTCAGCCACTGTGCCGTCGGCGATCTTCCTGCCCCGGTCCATGATGATGACGCGCGTGCAGATCTCTTCCACCAGATGCAGCAAGTGCGACGAAACCATGATAGCGGCGCCCGCGCGTCCGCGCGCCAGGATCGTTTCGCGCATCCGGCGGATGCCGATGGGATCGAGGCCGGTCAGCGGCTCGTCAAACAGCAGCACCGACGCGTCGCGCACGAGCCCGCAGGCGATGACCACCTTCTGGCGCATGCCGCGCGACAGCGCGCCGGGGAGCGACCGCTCCTTCCCGGCGAGCTCGAGCTCGTTGACAAGCGCCCGCGCGCGGCGCTCGAAATCGTCGACGCCGTACAGCCGAGCGACCAGGCGGAGGTGCTCGTCGACCGTCAAGTACTCGAACAAATGTGGTTCGTCCGGCATGAACGCCAGCCGCCGCTTCGCTTCGAGCGGGTCGCCGACCAGATCGTGGCCGTCGATGCGGACGCGGCCCGAGGTTGGGCGGAGAATCCCCGCCAGCGATCGAAGCGTCGTCGTCTTGCCGGCGCCGTTCGGGCCGATGAGGCCCACGATTTCTCCGGGCGCGACCTCGAACGACAGATCGTCGACGGCGATGAAGTCGCCGTAGACACGGGTGAGGCGCTCGACGGAAATGGACATTCTTCGTGCTCGCGGGCCACGGGCGCTGTTGTGCTACACTTAGCGGTTCTGGAGGTAATCGACTAGGTGGCTCAGCACGCATCCGCGCTCAAAGCGCATCGCCAAAGTCTAAAGAACCGCGAACGCAATCGCCAGGTCCGTGCGCGCCTGCGAAATGCGCTCAAGAGCGTCCGCATCGCCATCGATGGCAAGGACCCGGCCGCCGCCAAAACGGCGTTGACGCAGACGATCTCGCTCATCGACAAGATGGCGGGCAGAGGCGTCATCCACCGCAACGCGGCCGGCCGCTACAAGTCGCGGTTGCACGCGCGTCTGGCGAGCAAGTCGAAGGTGGCGTAGCCT
>JAHFUJ010000057.1:11445-16363 GCA_023265105.1 Acidobacteriota bacterium | reverse complement strand
CTACCGCTGCTGGGCAAATCCCCTCGCTCGCTTTCCAGCACACAATTCGACGACCAGTCGCTCGAGCAGCACGCGCGGATCGCCGGCCGACCGCTTGAGGGCGAGGTCCGTTCGGAACAGCGCCTCGACGGCCGCAGGCAGCACTGCGGGCGCGACCGCCGGAAACTTCGACCGCACGAGCCATCCCAGCTGTCCGAGAATTTTCTCCGGCGGTGCGCCCGCCTCGAGCATCAGCGCAAGCTGCCGCAGCGCCTCGCCGCCCTGTCCCGCCTCGATGGCATTGGCCATGGCCCAGTCGTCCTGCAACGCCGCCGCCCCGACGATTTGCCGCACGTCCTCGATGGTGATGCTCTTCTGCCCCAGCGCGTACAGCAGGAGCCGCTCGACATCCCCACGCAGCCGTTTCACATCGGTGCCGCCGCGCTCGGCCAGCAGTCGCGCCGCGGGCGGATCGATCTCCGCGCCGGCCCCCGCGATGCGCGTCCGAACCCAACGCTCGGCGTCGGCCCGATCTTCGATGAGGCCGCACTCGACCAGCGTCGCCCGCTTGACGAGCAGCTTGTACATCCGGCTGCGCTTGTCGAGGGGACCGGCGACGAAGACCAGCGTCGTCTGAGGCTCCGGCCGCTTGAGCATCGTCTCGAGATCGTCAAGCGCGCGGGTGGCCGCCTCGCTTTCGCGTTTGGGAGCAAGAAGCGGGTCGGCCTGCAGAACGATCACCACGCGCCGCGGTGACATCATCGGCAACGTTCGGACGGCGGCGATGAGCGACGCGACGCCGTCGGCGAGCTTGTCGCCAGTCGTCAGGTCGCCGGCGTGGATCCGTTCCACGTTGAACGCGCGCAGCCCTTCCTCGACGAGCTCGGCAAACTCGCCGGCAAGCGCCGACTTCTCGACGTCGTCTTCACCCTGAAGGAAGTAGATCGGCTCGACCTGACCGGATTTGATCTGCTTTCGGACGGCGTGGGGTGTGGCTACCGGCATGCGCGTATCACGAGGTCACGAAGGACACGAAGGATTTTATGTTAAAGAGTCTTCGTGGCCTCCGTGATCTTCGTGGCTTCGTGATAAACGTACGCAGGGCGAGCACTTATCAGGCCCGCCTAGAACGCCTCGAGGATCGCGCTGACGATCGTGCGCGCGAAGTCGGAGGTCAGCCGGTCGAGCGCGTTGACGTCCTGACCGAAGAACGCGGCTGGGTCGATGGCGCTCCTCCCGCTCGTCGCCTCGTATTCCTGCCGGAACACCAGGCCCGGGTTTTCCCACAGCACCATGTTCGCGCGCGTATCGCGCAGCTCGATCCGGGCCGTCATCGTAATCACGTACCGTGACGCAAGCTGCTGCGGGCTGAAGCTGGCCGGTGTGATGGTCACCGACGACACTTCGCCGGTCAGCAGCGCGTCCACGTCGCCGCCCTGCGGAAGGATCTGGTACTTACCCCGGCCGATGAACTCCGAGCGGACCTTCTGCGTGAGCGTCGTCTCGAGGTTGAAGACGGTCGTGCGGTTCGTGAACGTCGGGATGCCGACGGTCTTGATGTAGGCCGGAAGGAACGAGCCGTGGCCGGCCAGGGCGTAGCCGCAGCCGTTGCTCGCGCAAACGCAAAGGACGCAAAGGGCACAAAGGACACAATAAGAATATTTCATTGCACCACCACTGAAACGAGTGGTCCCTTCGCCACGACAACTTTCCGAATCGTCTTCCCCGCCGTGTGCTGACGCACGGCCGCGTCGGCCAGCGCCACCTCGCGCAGCTCCTCGTCGGACGCACCGGCGCGGACGGTCAGTCGCGCGCGGACTTTTCCATTAATCTGCACCGGCACGACCACTTCTTCGGCCTTGGCCACTTCCGCGTCGAACGCCGGCCAGCGCGCCTTCGAGAGATTGTCGGCGTGACCGAGCATCCCCCACAGCTCTTCCGCCGTGTGCGGCGCGAAGGGCGAGAGCATCAGCACCAGCGCGTCAATCGCTTCGCGCAGCACGGCGATCGTCTGCGGCGGCTCGACGGGCGATCGTAGGGCGGGTCCTCGCGCTCGCTCGGGCCGCAGGCGCTCTGCACCCGCCGAGCGCGTCGGCACCCCACGCGAGGTGCCTTCGGTAAACCCGTAGAGCTCGTTGACCAGCTCCATCAGCGACGACACCGCTGTGTTGAGGTGCATCCGATCCTCGATGTCGGACGTCACGCGCCGAATCGTGTCGTGCGTCTTTCGTCGCAGCGCCCGTTCGGCGTCAGTGAGATCGCCCGCGATCATCGCTCCCGTCCCGCCATTCCCGCCCCTCCCACCCAACAGATCCGCCCAATGATCGACGATGCGCCAGACGCGCACCAGGAAGCGGAAGCTCCCCTCCAGGCCGGCGTCGCTCCACTCGACCTCTTTCTCCGGCGGCGCGACAAACATCACGTAGAGGCGGAGCGCGTCGGCGCCGTACTTCGCCAGCATGTCGTCCGGATCGACGACGTTCCCTTTGGACTTCGACATGACGGCGCCGTTTTTCAACACCATCCCTTGCGTGAGCAGGCGCTTGAACGGCTCGTCGAAGGTGATCAGGCCAACGTCCCGCAGGACGCGCGTGAAGAAGCGCGAGTACAACAGGTGCAGAATCGCATGCTCGACGCCGCCGCTGTAGAAATCGACCGGCATCCAGTAAGCCGCCGCGGCCGGATCGAACGGAAGCGAGCCGTTGTTGGGATCGCAGAAGCGCAGGAAGTACCACGACGAATCGACGAACGTATCCATCGTGTCGGTCTCGCGTCGCGCGGGACCGCCACATTTCGGGCACTTCGTGTTCACGAACTCCGGCACCTGCGTCAGCGGCGAGTCGCCTCGCCCGGTAAACGTCGTCACTTTCGGCAGCTCGACCGGCAGCTGTTCGTACGGCACGCCCACGACGCCGTCCTTGTCGCAGTAGACGATGGGAATCGGCGTGCCCCAGTAACGCTGACGCGAGACGCCCCAATCCTTCAGGCGGTACTGCACTTCGCCGGTGCCAATGCTCCGCTTTTCGGCGTCTGCGATCATTCGGGTGAGCACCGCCGGCGCTTCCTGGCCCGTGTATTCGCCAGAGTCGACGAGCGTCCCGTAGTTGGTCGACGCCTCGGTCATCGTCTCGACAGCAGTTGTCGCGCCGCCCGACCGCACGGCGATGCGAATGGGCAGGTTGTACTTGCGGGCGAACTCCAAGTCGCGTTGATCGTGGGCCGGCACCGCCATGATGGCGCCGGTGCCGTACTCGGCCAGCACGAAATTGGCGATCCAGATGGGCACCGCCTTGCCGGTGAAGGGATTGATCGCCGTGCGGCCGGTGTCGAAGCCTTCCTTCTCGATGGCGCCGGTCAGCCGGGCCTCGCGATCGAGCGTGCGGAACTTCGCGACGCGATCCCGGAACGCCTGTGGGTCGGAACTCTCGGCGGCGAAGCGGTCGACCACAGCGTGCTCTGGCGACAGCAAGACGAAGGTTGCGCCGTAGATCGTGTCGATGCGCGTCGTGAAGATCTCGATCCTGTCGCCGGCGGCGCCGCCCTTCGCGGCCGCGATCGGGAACTTGACGCGCGCGCCCTCCGAGCGTCCGATCCAGTTGCGCTGCATCACGACGACCTTCTCGGGCCAGTCGGTCAGCGTGTCGAGCCCCTTCAGAAGTTGGTCGGCATACGCGGTGATCCGGAAGAACCACTGCTCCAGATCGCGCGCGACGACGGTGGTGCCGCATCGCCAGCAGGCTCCGTCGACGACCTGCTCGTTGGCCAGCACCGTCTGGCAGCTCGGGCACCAGTTGACGGTCGAGCGTTTGCGGTACGCGAGGCCGCGCTCGAACATCTTCAGGAAGATCCACTGGTTGAACTTGTAGTACTCGGGCAGACAGGTGGCGATTTCGCGCTCCCAGGCGTAGCTGATGCCCAGCCGCTGCAACTGCCCTTTCATGTGCGCGATGTTGTCGAGTGTGGATGGCTCCGGGTGCGTGCCGGCTTTGATCGCGGCGTTCTCCGCGGGCAGGCCGAACGCGTCCCAGCCGAAAGGGTGCAGCACGTTGTAGCCGCGCATCCGCTTCGTGCGCGCCATGATGTCCCCAATGATGTAGTTGCGGACGTGCCCGACGTGCGCGTAGCCGGACGGATAGGCGAACATCTCGAGGCAGTAGAACTTCGGCCGGCTCGCGTCGTGGTCGACTTCGAACGCGTGCGACGAGGTCCACGCCTGCTGCCACTTCTTGTCCAGCTGTTGCGGCTTATACTCGGTCATCGGATCGGTGGCACCAGCCACCATTCTAGCCCGTGGCATCACTTGTGCGTCCGCTACCGACGGCTGGAGACTCAGGGGAGCATTCGTCGCTATAATCAGCGCGTTCAATACAGGAGGGCCCCGTGCGTGTCACAACCGCGTTGCTGGTCGGCCTCGGACTGACCGCGTCCGGTCCGTTCGCTCTCGCTCAGACGTCCACCGCCGCGCAGACTGCGGCCGCCCCGAGGGCCCAGCAGGCCACCGAGCAGCCGCGCGCCCCGGCGTTGGAATACCTCGGCACGCTGCACGCCGAAACCGGCACCCGCACCGTCGTCGAAAACGGCCCGCAGGGGACGCGCACGATCGTGCAGGTCGTCGGCGGCCGCTTCGAAGGCCCGCGGGTCAAGGCGTCGGTGCAAACACCCTCCGGCGACTGGATCACCAACCGCGCCGACGGCAGCTACCGGCTCGACGTTCGCCTCACGCTGAAAACCGACGATGGGGCGCTGATTCTGGTGACGTACAACGGCATCGGCCAGACGACGGCCGCCGGCGCGTCGCTGCGGACGGCACCGCTCTTCGAGACCGGCGATTCGCGCTACGTCTGGCTCACACGACTGCAGGCGGTCGGCGTCGGCGAGCGCGTCGGCACGGCGGTCAAATACGACATCTACGGGCTGAAGTAGGGCCCGGGGCGGGTTG
>JAHFUJ010000057.1:9336-11345 GCA_023265105.1 Acidobacteriota bacterium | reverse complement strand
CCATGAGGTTGCCGGTCGCTGAGGATGATCGTCGCCTGGACCGCCTCCTCGCGCGAGCCCGCTCCCGGCTCACGCGACTCCATCCGCGGCAGGCCCAGGACGCAGTGCAGAACGGCGCACTCCTGGTCGATACCCGGCCCGAGTTCCAGCGCCGGGCTGATGGCGAGATCCCCGGTGCGATCATCATCGAGCGCAACCATCTCGAGTGGCGGCTGCACCCGGCGAGCCCCGGCCGGATTCCGGAGGCGGCGGACCGGGACATCCACTGGATCGTGATCTGCGACGAGGGGTACGCCTCGTCGCTGGCGGCAGCGACCCTTCAGACGATCGGGCTGCACCGGGCCACGGATGTGGTCGGCGGATTCCAGGCCTGGCGCGCCGCGAGGCTGCCGGTCTCCTCGCCCGGTCCGCTCACCCCGCCCAGGCTCGCGCCGCGCGCCGATTGACGGAGTGAATGCCTGGACATCGCGAGACCTTCAAGCAATAGTTGAGGTAACCATGAGGAACATGTCCATCGCGCTGCTTCTGGCGACCCTCACCACACCGACGCTGGGTCGTGCGCAGGAGAAAGTCGATCTGGACATGGTCGCGAAGATTCGATCGGAGGGACTGAACCGATCGCACGTGACGGACACATTCAGTCACCTGGTGAGCGTCATCGGGCCGCGGCTCACGGCGTCGCCGGCGTACAAGGCCGCGGTGGATTGGACGCGATCGACGCTCAGCGGGTGGGGCCTCGACAACGTGCACCTCGAGCCGTGGGAGTTCGGCCGGGGCTGGGCGCTCGAGCGCTTTTCGATCGAGATGCTGGAGCCTCGCTATCTGCCGATCGTCGGGTACCCGAAGGGCTGGTCGCCGTCGACGAAAGGCAAACTGGCGGGTGCGCCGCTGTGGCTCGGCGGCCTGAGCAGCGAGGAGCTGACCAAATCAGCCGGCACGATCGCCGGCTCGATCGTGATGACGCGGCCGATTCAGGAGGATTTGATCCGCGAAGACCGGCCGCCCGCCTCTGGCGACCTTCGGCGAAACGTGCCGCCAGCGTCCGCGGCCGAGCGGCAGCGCGATCAAGCACTGAACGCCCTGCTGCAGAAGGAAAAGCCTGGCGTCACACTCGAACCCAATTACGGCGAGCACGGGACCATCTTCGTCACGGGCCGCGACGGCGGAGCCGACGGCGTCCCTTCGATCGTCCTGGCCGCCGAGCACTACAACCTGATCGCGCGCCTGCTGGAGCAGCACGTTCCGGTGCGGCTGGCCGTCGACGTGCAGGGCCGCTTCTACGAGCAGGACAAGAACGCGTACAACGTGGTCGCGGAGATCCACGGCACCGATCCGACAATCGGCGATGAAGTTGTGATGGTCGGTGCGCACCTGGATTCGTGGCATGCCGGGACCGGCGCGACCGACAACGCCGACGGCGTGTCGGTGGTGATGGAGTCGTTCCGAATTCTGAAGGCGCTCGGCGTCAAGCCCCGGCGAACGATCCGGATGGCGTTATGGGGCGGCGAGGAGCAGGGGCTGCTGGGGTCAAAGGCATACGTGAAGCAGCACCTGGCGGGCGATGCCAACAAGGCGGCGCGCGATCGCTTCTCCGTCTACTTCAATCTCGACAACGGTGCCGTTCCCATTTACGGATTCTACCTGGAGGGCAATCAGGGCATGCAGCCGATCATGGACGCGTATCTCAAGCCGTTCAACGACGTCGGCGCGAAGATCGCGACCATGCAGGGCATCGGAGCGACCGACCACTTGTCGTTCTTGGCGGTGGGGCTGCCCGCGTTCCAGGCCGTTCACGACTATAAAGACTACGACGTTCGCACGCACCACACGAACATGGATACGTTCGAGCGCGTCAATCCGCAGGCCCTCAAGCAGGCGTCGGCCGTCATGGCGTCGGTCCTGTATCATGCCGCCATGCGCGACGCGAAGATGCCGCGCGCCCCGGGTCAGTAGGCGCCGGTCACGGCCGCTCGCTCATCGATTCAAGTGAAGGATCAGACACGCGACGC